>NZ_JBEYSO010000005.1:0-408436 GCF_040642675.1 Micromonospora sp. NPDC047738 | reverse complement strand
CTCGACGCCGCCAACTACTTCGACGGCCGACTACCCGAAGCCTTCGCCGGATACCCCCGACACCTCACCCGCTACCCCGTGCAATACCCCACCGCGTCCAGCCCACAGGCCGGGTCCACCGGAACGCCATTCCTGCTGCTGCGGACCATGCTCGGCCTCGAGCCGTACGAAGACGACCTGATCGTGGATCCGGCGCTGCCCGCCAGGTTCGGTCGCATCGAACTGCTTGACATTCCCGGACGCTGGGGCCGAATGGACGCCATCGGTAACGTGCACGTCGGCAACGCAGACACGGCCGACGCGTAACGGCCGCTCCCCAGGCAGACAACCCGTGGTCCAGCGGATACAGGCCCGGGGCGCGGGCCTGTATCCGGCAAGTCAGACCGCGGCGATGACCCCCTGCGCGAGGTCCGCGGCCTTCTCGGCGATCATCACCGTCGCCGCGTTGGTGTTCGTCGACACGATGGTCGGCATGACCGAGGCGTCGGCGATCCGCAGTCCGGACAACCCCTTCACCCGGAGCTGCGGATCCACGACCGCAAGCGAGTCCACGCCCATCCGGCACGAGCCGGCCGCATGTCCGTAGGACTGCACCGCCGCTCGGACGAACGCCGTGACCGTGGTGTCATCGGCGGCCAAGAGGGGGTGCGGTCTCGCCTTCCAGTCGTCGAAGGCCGGCATCTCGCTGAGCTGCAGGGCGTGCCGGACACCGGAAACCAGGGCCCGCATGTCGGCAGGCTCGTCGAGATAGCGGAAGTCGATGCGAGGCGGCACCGCCGGGTCGGGGCTGGCCAGTTCCAGCACCCCTCGGCTGGCGGGACGCATGTGCCCGATGCCGAAGGTGTAGCCATGCTCGGGCGCCGACTGCCAGGGATTGGTGAAGGGGACGTGGATGAACACGATCTGCAGGTCGATCGACGCCCGCCCGGGTTCACTGTCCAGCAGCAGCGTCGTCTCGCCGAGATTGCCGCTGGGAGGCGGGAGCGGGCGGCCGGCCTCGACGGTGAGGCCGGCCAGGATGATGTGGTCTTGGAGGCTCTGCCCCACGCCCGGCAGGTCGTGGAGCACCTTGACGCCGACGCGCTCCAGGTCCTGAACGGGGCCGACCCCCGAGGTGAGCAGGAGGTGTGGGGTCCCGATGGCGCCTGCAGAGAGGATGGTGTCGATCTCTGCCGCGTAGTGGCGCCGCTCACCGTCGACGACCACGTCGACACCGAGGCACCGGTCACCGTCGATGACCACCCGCTCCACGAACGCCCCGGTCACCAGGTCGAGGTTCGCCCGGCCGAGCGCCGACTCGAGGTACGCCGTCGCGGTGCTCTGCCGCCACCCGTCGACGATGAGCAGGTCGTGGCTGCTGGCGCCGCGCAGCTCGGGGCCGTTCAGATCGTCGACGACCGGGTGACCGGCCTGGGTCGCGGCGGCCAGGTATGCCTGAGACAGCGGGTGTAGCTGCGCGGCCGGTGCCGGGCGGAGCGGACCGGTCTGCCGCCGGTACGCCGGGTCGCCGTGGGCGGACGTCTCGGACCGCTTGAAGTACGGCAGCACGGAGGCGTAATCCCATCCCGTACAGCCGAGATACGCCCAGGTGTCGAAGTCGCGACGGTCGCCGCGCAGGAAGGCCATCGCATTGATGCTGCCGGTGCCGCCGACGGTACGTCCGCGCGGGATGTCGTGGACCTTGCCGGTGCCGGTTTGCGGGACGGTCCGAAAGGCCCAGTCCACATCCGTCCGCTGCAGCGCCGGCCAGGTGGACGTAGTCATGATCCGTTCGCTGGGACCGGCCTGACCCGCCTCGATGAGCAGCACCCGGACCGCCGGGTTCTCGCTGAGCCGGGCGGCGAGCACGCACCCGGCCGTACCAGCTCCGACCACGATGTAGTCGTAGCCGATGGGCACTGATGCACTCACAGGGACACCACGACCGTCTTGGTCTCGAGGTACTCCTCCAGCGACTCCCGGCAGGTCTCCCGGCCCCAGCCGGACTCCTTGGTCCCACCGAACGGAAGCGCCGAGTCGGCCGCCTGGTAGCAGTTGACCCACACCTGGCCGGACTCGATCTCGGCGGCCATCCGGTGCGCCCGCGACACGTCCCGGGTCCACACGGCGGCGCCGAGGCCGAAGCGGGTGTTGTTGGCCAGCACGAGCACCTCCGCCTCGGTGTCGAACGGTACGACCGAGACCACCGGGCCGAAGATCTCCTCGTGCATGATCCGCGAGTCCGGGCGGGCGTTGACGAGGACGGTGGGCTCGACGAAGTAGCCGCCGGCATAGGCCTCGCCCTGCGGCGCGCGGCCACCCGTGACCACCTCGGCACCCTCACCGACGCCGATCTCGACGTACCCGAGGACCTTGTCGCGGTGCTCGGCCGAGATCAACGGCCCCATCTGGGTCGCGGGGTCGGTACCTCGGCCGAGCGTGATCGACCCGGCGTGCTTCGCGAGCCGCTGGACGACCTCGTCGAAGACGCCGCGCTGGACATAGAGGCGGGAGCCGGCGATGCAGCTCTCGCCCTGGGTGGCGAAGGCGGCGGCGGCCGCGCCGGCGATCACGGCGTCGAGGTCGGCGTCGTCGAAGACGATGTTGGGGGATTTTCCGCCCAGTTCGAGCGAGACGCGCTTGAGGTTGCCGGTGGCGGCTCGCACGATCGCCTTGCCGGTGGGTACCGAGCCGGTGAAGGTCACCTTGTCCACACCGGGGTGCTCGACGAGGGCCGCGCCGGCGGTCTCACCGAACCCGGTCACGTAGTTCACCACGCCGGCCGGGATGCCGGCCTCGGCCGTGAGCTGCGCGAGCAGCGCGATGGAGATCGGGGTCTGCTCGGCCGGCTTGAGCACGACGGTGCAGCCGGTGGCGAGGGCGGGCGCGAGTTTCTTGATGGCCATGAGCAGCGGCAGGTTCCACGGCACGATCGCGGCGACCACGCCCACCGGCTCTTTGAGGGTGTAGGCGTGGAACCTCCCGCCGTGGCTGGCCGGGTAGGAGATCGGAATCGTCTCGCCGGTGATCTTTGTGGTCCAGCCCGCGTAGTAGCGCAGTACGTCCACCGAGAACGGAATGTCGAAGTACCGCATCTCGTTGATCGGCTTTCCGCTGTCGATCGAGTCGAGCACGGCGAGCCGCTCGGCGTTCTCCTCGATCAGGTCGGCCAGCCGCCAGATCAGCCTGCCGCGGGCCTGTGGGGTGAACGACCGCCACGAGCCGCCCGGCGCGAAGGCCGCGCGAGCAGCCGCGACCGCCCGGTCGACGTCACTCGCGCCGCCGGCGGGCACCTCGACGACCACGCTGCCGTCGGCAGGGTCATAGACCGGCAGCGTCTGACCGCTGACGGCCGCCACCCACTCGCCGTCGATGAACATCTTCTCCGCGAGCCTGATGTCGGCCTCGACCGACGAGGCGGTCCGGAGCATGCTCGTCATCCTGCAACCTCCTGAGAGTTCTGCCATACCAATAGAGAGCGTGGTGGTCATACCTCTGTGCCACCGGATCGGCTGTGCTGGTATGCCAGCAGTTTCGGCGTGGCACCGCCGCTGTGCAGGCGTGCCGATCTCAGCGGCGGGGAGCCAGCCGCACGCTGATGCTCTTGACGTGCGAGTAGTGGTGCAGCGCCTCGATCCCCTTCTCCCGCCCGTAGCCGCTCTGCTTGTGGCCGCCGAACGGCATCTGGACGGATTGGGTCGACCATGAGTTGATGTAGACCTGCCCCGCTTCGATCGATTCGGCGACCCGGAAGGCACGGGAGATGTCCTCGGTGAAGACTCCCCCGACCAGGCCGAATTCCGAGTCGTTGGCGAGGTCGATGGCCTCCTGCTCGGTGTCGAACGGGATGACCACCAGGACGGGCCCGAAGACCTCCTCCCGGGCGATCCGCATCTCGTTGGTGACGCCGGAGTAGATCGTGGGCTCAACGTAGAAGCCGCCGTCGAGCTCGGGATCGGTGACCACGCCACCGCCCAGCTCGGCTCGGGCCCCCTCCTCGGCTGCGATCGCAAAGTACCGCTGCACGGTGTCGTATTGGCCTCGGGTGATCATCGGGCCCACGTCCTCGCCGAGGCGCAGCCGCCGGGTGGCCGCCACCAGCGCGGCGACAAACCGCTCCTGGACCGACCGCTCGACCAGAAGCCGGGTTCCGGAGGAGCAGACCTGACCTGCGTTGGTCGTGAAGGCCCGGACGGCCTCGGCGGCGGCAAATTCGAGATCGGCGTCGGCGAACACGATGTTGGCCGACTTGCCGCCGAGTTCGAGAGTCAGCGGGATGATCCGGTCCGCCGCGATCCGTCCGATGTCCTGCCCGACCCGCACCGAACCGGTGAACGCCACCTTGCGCACCAGCGGGTGCTGCACGATCGCGGTACCGACCTCGTCGCCGCGGCCGAGCACCACGTTGAGCGCCCCCGGTGGCAGCCCTTCCTCGCTGGCGATCCGTGCCAGCGCCACGGTCGTCTGGGAGGTGCTCTCCGCGGGCTTCGCGACGATCGTGTTGCCGGCGGCGAGCGCCGGGGCGCAGGCCCGGGCCGCCTGATTGAGCGGCAGGTTCCAGGGCGTGATCACCCCGACCACACCGAACGGTTCGCGCAGCGTATAAACGTGCAGGTCGGGCTGGATGTCGAGCACGTCGCCCGCCGGCAGGTTCACCAGTGCCGCGTAGAACTCGAAGTACTCCGCGGCACCGCGGATCTCGGCCGTGGCGAGGGCGAGCGGCTTGCCGGTGTCGAGGCTCTCCAGTTCGGCCAGCACGTCGAGGTCCGCGAGCAGCCGCCGGCCGATGGCCGCCAGGATCCGGCCGCGTTCCAGCGACGCGATCCGGCGCCACCCGGGCGCTGCGGTATGGGCCGCCCGCACGGCGAGGTCGACATCGGCGGCCGTGCCCTGCGCGACCTGTGCCCCGACGCCGCCGGTCGCCGGATTGGTGCCGGAGCGGAAACCCCCGGCGGTCGGCGGGACGGCCTCGCCGCCGATCCAGTGCAGCAGCGGGGCGTTCACCGGTCACCGCCGATCAGCTCGTACATGGCGGTGTGGTCGGTCTGCGGCGTGACTTCCCCGGCGACGCGCCGCCACTGTCGGGCCACACCGTCCGCAACCTCGGTGGCCTGGCCGAGTTCGCGTGCCAGGTCGACGGCGATCCCCACGTCCTTGGCCATCAACTGCAGCGCGAACCCCGAGTCGTAGCTGCCGCTGATCATGAACTGGGCGGCCTTGTTCTCGCTGGTGTTCGAGCGCCCGGAGGAGCTGTTGAGCACCTCGGTCATGGTTTCCGGCGGGATGCCGAACCGCTCCCCCAGCCGGAGCGCCTCCACGGTCACCGAGATGGTGGTGGCCGAGACCAGGTTGTTCAGGGCCTTCGCCGCGTGCCCGGCCCCGACGGGGCCGACCGGGATGACGGTCCGGGCCAACCGCTGCAGGGCCGGGCGCACCTCGACCAGATCGATCTCCTCACCGCCGACCAGTACCGCCAGCGTTCCGGCGACCGCGCCGCGTACCCCGCCGGAGACGGGAGCGTCGAGCATCCGCAGGCCCCGGGCGGCCAACCGCTGGGCCAACGCGCGGGTGCGCAGCGGCTCGGAGGAGCTCATGTCGACGACCAGAGTGCCGGGTCGCAGCACTTCCGCGACCGCGTCGCCCTCGAGCACCGACTCGACAACCGCCGAGTTCGGCAGCATCAGGATCAGGGCGTCCACCGCACGGTACACGTCGACCGTGTGGGCGATACCCGCCTTCGGGTGGTCGGTCACGAATCCCTCGGCGACGTCCGGTGCGGCGTCGGCCACCGTGAGTCGGTAGCCCGCCTCGTACAGTCGTGCGGCCATCGGTCGGCCCATCTTGCCGAGGCCGATGAACCCGATGTGCTCGATTCCCATCCCGGTCACTCGGCGTCCACCGCGGCGAACACCTCGGCTGCGAGGCGGAAACTCTCCAACGCGGCGGGCCCGCCACAGTAGAAGGCGGTCTGCATGAGGACCTCCTTGATCTTCTCCTGGGAGACCCCGTTGTTCAGCGCACCGCGGACGTGCGCCTTGAACTCGTGGCCCCGGTTGAGGGCGGTGATCATGGCCAGGTTGATCAGGCTGCGCTCCTCCAGGCTGAGCCCGGGGCGGTTCCAGATGTCGCCCCAGCAGTACTTCGTCACGTACTCCTGCAGGTCCATCGAGAAGTCGGTCGCGGCAGCCAGCGACGCGTCAACGTAGGCGTCGCCGAGCACCTGGCGGCGCATCGCCATGCCGGCCTCGTACAGGTCCTCAGTCACGGTGGTGGGTTCCTTCCGAGCGGTGGTTCAGATCCGGGCCAGGTCGGCCCAGTCGCGGATGACGAACACGTCGGCGGCGGCGGCGACGTGACAGGCGGAGTGCCCGCCGAAGTGGGCCGGAAAGACCAGCAACGAGCGCTCCGCGGCCTCGGCGAGGAGGCGGCGCCGGGACGCCCGAGCCAGCGCCGGGTCTTCGCAGAAGCAGCTGTTGACGTCCGGGTTCGCTATCTGCACGGGTGAGTGGATGATGTCGCCGACGAAGAGCGCGCCGGCGTTCCCGGACTCCAGCCGCAGCACCGCGGAGCCGGGGGTGTGTCCGGGGGCGGCCTGCAACACGAGATCGGAATCGATCCGGTACTCGCCGCTCCAGAGCTCGACGAGTCCCGCGCGGTGCACTGGGACGACGCTGTCCTCGAAGACGTTCTGGTTGCCGTCGGCCGGCGGCCGCGGGTTCTTCACCGGGTCCCAGAACTCGAAGTCCTCCTGGGTGATGAGGTAGCGCGCGTTCGGGAAGGTGGGAACCCAGCCGCGGCCTTCCAGGCGGGTGTTCCACCCGACGTGGTCGACGTGGAGGTGGGTGTTGATGACGATGTCCACGTCCTCCGGTGCGATCCCCGCGGCGGCCAGGTTCGCCAGGTACGCGGTGTCGTGGTGGGCGTAGACCGGGGCGTACGGGCGTTCCTTGCCGTTGCCGGCGCCGGTGTCGAGCAGGATCACCGCCCCCTGGCTGCGGATCAGCCAGGTGTGCAGCACCGAGCGGAGCTGTCTCCGACCGGCGTCGAAGAAGTCCGGGTCGAGCCATCCGGCGTTGTCCCGCCAGTACGCCGGGTCGCTCTCGGGGAACAGGAAGCCGGGGGTCGCCGGGCTGGGGCCGGCGTACTCCTGGATTCGGGTGATCTCGACGTCGCCGATGACGACTGTGTGCGGCCCGGTGGTCATGACCGGTTCACCGCGGG
Source organism: Micromonospora sp. NPDC047738 (assembly GCF_040642675.1). NCBI lineage: Bacteria > Bacillati > Actinomycetota > Actinomycetes > Micromonosporales > Micromonosporaceae > Micromonospora > Micromonospora sp. NPDC047738. Next base: position 401,236 of record NZ_JBEYSO010000005.1, on the reverse strand, counting down.
CACCGGGTAGGCCGCCTCGATCTCGGGGGTCACGGCGGGAAGCACGAAGTTCGCCGTCTCCATGACCTCAGGGGTGAAGCCGTTGCCCTTGGCCAACGTGCGGGTCTCGGCCATGTAGGCGCTGCGGGCCTGGGCGGCGTCGGTCATGACCCGCTCGCGCTCCTCCCACACGGCGAGCGCCTCGCCGATCTCGTCGTACTGATCGAGGGTGTGGGCGAGCTCGACCGCGTTGACGATGCCGACGCTGGCGCCCTGCCCGAGTGCGGGACACATGGCGTGGGCGGCATCCCCGACGAGCACCGCCCGACCGGTCGACCACGGCGTCACCCGGTTGGTCTGGTAGCTGTCGTGCCGGCCACCCTCGGCCTTGCCCGCCAACTCCACGGCCGTAGCCAGGTGTGGGAAGCGCTTCGACCAGACCTCGACGTCGATCGGGATTCGCGAGGCGCGCTCGTTGGTGGTCGTCGCCATCATGCCCATGTAGATCGTGTCGGGTCCGGTGGGGATGAACAGGATGCGCATCGGGTCCGGCTCCAGGGTCCAGAAGTCGATGACCCGGTCCCACTCAGGGCCCTGGAACTCCGCGGGACGCGGGATCAGGACACGGCAGACGCCGTCCTGGTACTTCTTGCGTTCCTGGGTGAACTCGCCCAGCGAGTTGCGCACCGCCGATCCGGCGCCGTCGGCGCCGATCACCAGGTCGGCCGCCAGCCGGCTCCCATCCGCCAGGAGCAGGGCGCCCGCCGGGTCGGCGCCGACCGCCCGGGAAGCGGTGACGATCTCGACCCCGGCCGCACGGGCAGCAGAGACGAGCAGCGCGTGCAGCTTCGGCCGGGTTATCGCCCAGTAGGGGTAGCCGGCCAACTCCGAGGAGACCGACTTACCGTTCAGGTTGGTGTCGTAGGTGCCGGGCCGTACGCCGTTCGCCCGGATTGTCCCAGCCACTCCGATGACCTCGAGGGCCAGCATCGCGTTGCGCCACAGCAGGATGCCGGCGCCGAAGTCGCGCACCTGGTCGTTCTGCTCGTGCAGACGTACGGTCCAGCCGCGCCGGGCGAGCGCGATGCTCATGGTGAGACCGGCGAATCCGGCGCCCGCGACCTCGGCACGCCGGGAGCGGCCGGTGCGGCCGGCCGAGAGAGTTCCTGTCATTTCAGTGCCTCCACGAAACGGACAGATGGGTGCTGAGCGATCATTCACCGTCACCCCGCCGCGTCCACCCACACGGTCATGCTCCCTCGCGCCAACGTGTGAAAGTGCAGGTTGAAGCCCAGGACGACCGGGGTCAGCTCGGGATCGATCTCGAGCGTGGGGACGTCGACCGCGTGGACGATGAACACGTAGCGGTGGCGGCCCGAGCCCGGCGGCGGGTTGGGGCCGATGTACTGGCGCATCCGCAGGTCGTTGGGGAGGGTGAGGGATCCCGCCGGCATCGGCCCGTCCGGCGCGCCGGCGCCGGCGGGCAGCGAGGTCACGGAGGCGGGAATGTTCGCGACGGCCCAGTGCATGAAACCGACCCCGGTGGGAGCGTCCGGGTCGTAGCAGGTGATCGCGAAGCTCTTGGTTTCGGCCGGGAAGTCCGACCAGGCCAGGTGGGGTGAGGTGTTGATGCCGCCGATGTCCGGGTCGCGGTAGGTCAGCGGCATTTCCGTGCCGTCGACGAGGTCGTTGCTGAACACCCGCAGCGGCGGTGCCGGGGTCACGGCTGCGTAGGGGTCGTCGTTGATCACAGCTTCTCCTGTCATGATCACTTGTCGGCGATCGGTGCGGTGTCGACGTGGACGGTGCGGATCGGGGTGCGGATGTCCCAGGTGCCGGCCCAGCCGTCCGGCAGGGCGACGGCGCTGCCGGCGGTCAGCTCGTGCGTGGTGCCGTCCGCGTCGGTGACGGTTGCCTCGCCGGAGATGACGTACAGGTAGGAGGCCCCCTCGGCCGCCGCTCGCCGGAACACCCCCGGTCCGTGCTCCTGGACGGCGCACCGGCCGTCGGCTCCGTCGAACACGACGGTCTCGGCGACCGGCGGCGCCCAGGCGGCCCCTCCCGTCGACACCGGGACCGGCAGATCGCGCTCGAGCACGTCGGCCGCGGCCAGGAAGGCGGACGGTTGCACCCCCGCGCGGTACGGCGGCACCGGGGTCGTGTGCAGGTAGACCTTCCGGATGGTCTCGCGGATGTCCCAGGCGCCGACCCAGCCGTACGGCAGCACGATCACGCTGCCGGCGGTCAGCTCGTGGGAGGTGCCGTCCTCGTCCGTGATGGTGGCCTCGCCGGAAATGATGTACATGAACGAGCCCCGCTTGTCCTTCACGCGGGGATAGATCCCGGCGTCGCACGCCCAGACGGCGAAGAATGTGCCGGCAGCGTCGTACAGGACTCTCTCGTATGCGAAGGGCGCCCCTTGAAGGATCGGCTCCATCGAGATCTCGACGGGGAGCGGGCCGTCGAGTACGGCCGTGGCGTCCAGGAACACCGACGGATTCGTGGTCTGGTTCGTCGTCATGGCTCTCTCCGTGGGGACGGTCAGCAGGCAGTTCGGGTCAGCTCGGTCGGCAGACTCGGCGGGGGCGCCGCGGGTGCCTCGATGCCGAGCAGGTCGAACGAGGGGCGGTGCAGGATCCCGTGCAGTTCCTCGTCGGTGATGGGCGTGTGCGCGATCTGCCGCATTCGCGCGACGACCCGTTCGAGGGCGGCGGCGGCGCTGGCCGCGGCCACCATCGGCGAGTCGCTGCCGAAGAGCACCTTGGACAGGACGCCGTACTCCTTGGCGGCCGAGAAGGCGTTCGCCAGCACCGTCGGACGGCTCGCGATCGCGGATGTGTCGGCAAAGACGTTGGGGTGCCGGCGCATCACGACGACGGTCTCGTAGATCCACGGGTGGCCCATGTGTGCGACCACGATCCGCAGGTCGGGAAAGGTGCACGCCACGTCGTCGAGCAGCAGCGGGTTGGCGTCGGGCAGTCTGCCGGCGTTCGCGAAGATCGCGCCTTGGTGGATCATCACGGGCAGGCCGAGCCGCTCGGCGGTCTTGAAGACCCGCATCGTCATGGGGTGCAGCGGCGAGGTTCCCTGGTAGATCGGCCCTATCTTGATGCCGACCAGCCCAAGTTCGGAGTGGCAGCGCTCCACCTCGTCGACCGCGTCGTGGCGGGTCGGATCGACCGACATGAAGCCGACGGTCTGACCGCCGACTTCCCGTACGAATGCGGCGACGGCATCGTTGGGGACCATGATCCCGGAGGCCTGCGCCTGAAGTCCGAAGACGATCGTCCGCTCGGCGGGCGCGACGCCCCGGCGGTAGGACTCCACCGTGACCAGGTCGATCTCGTCGGAGGCCAGCGTCTTCGAGACCCGTCCCAGCCCGTCCGTCCAGGGAGAGCGCTGGTGCTCCCGGGTCCAGAAGTGCGTGTGCACGTCGGTGATCAAAGTCAGACCTCACTTCGCAGATAAGGAACGGCGAGCGCCTCCGGTGCCTTGTGCCGCCGTTTGCCCTCGGCGGCGAGGGCAACGAGCGCCAACACGTACGGCATGGCGAGCCACAGGGACACCGGCAACGTCACGGCCGGTCGGACAATGGCGAGCACGATCAGCACCGCGACCGCGGCCAAGCCGGCAAGCCCGGCAGCGCTGGCCCGCCGTCGGTCGAGGCGGGAGGTGCCCGCCGCACTCCGGACGCGGCGGGTGCCGAGAGCCACCAGGATGAGTAGGGCCGCGGCGACCCATACCTCCCGAGGGATGTCGCCGATGGCCTGCAGCCGCAACTGGGTGGCATCGGTGACCGCGAAGATCGCGACGGCAAGGCCCAGCCCGCTCAGCCGCCAGCCGCCGAACAGGACCGCGGCAATCGCCAGATAGCCACGCCCGCCGGTCATGGCCTCACGGAAGACACCGACGTCACCGATGGAGATGTACGCGCCCGCCGCTCCGGCGCAGGCCCCCGAGAAGAGGACGCCGGCCCAGCGCAGCCCGCGGACACTGACGCCGGCAGCGTCGACGGAGACCGGGCTCTCACCGGTCGCCTTCAGGTTGATGCCCCAGGTCGTCCGAGTCAGCGCCAGGGCCACGAGGACGACGATGACGGCCGTGGCGTAGATGAAGGCGTCCTGGGTGAACAGGGCGGGCCCGAGGACGGGCACGTCCGAGAGCACCGGGATCGCGAGTCGAGGCAGCGGCTCGAAGGCGCGCGGCTTGCTGAAGACGTCGTCGTTGAGGAACGCCGTTAGGCCGTAGCCGAGCAGGGTCAGCGCGATGCCGGAGACGATCTGATCGACCTTGGTCTCGATCGCGAGCACGCCCATCAGCGCCCCGAAGAGCAGGCCGCCGACGATGCCGCCGAGGAAGCCGACCGCGATGTTCCCGGTGCCGGCCATCACGAGGTAGCCGCCGAAGGCGCCGACGAGCAGCACGCCTTCGAGCCCGACGTTCAGTACGCCGGCTCGCTCGGAGACGAGTTCCCCGGTGGCGGCGAGCAGGATCGGGGCGGCGATCGTGATCGCCGAGACGAGGAACGCGACGTCGAAGATACCCATCTCAGGCCTCCTCGGTCCGGGCACCGCTGTGGGCGACGACGCCGGAGCGCCGACGGGCGGGGGCGGGCTTGGCCGCGGACGGCGCCCTCGTGCGGCCGCGCAGGACGACGGCCGCCACCAGGACCAGCACGATGACGGCGCCCTGGAGAACCGAGGCCAGCGAGGACGGCACGTCCAACTGGGCCTGCATGGCGGTCCCACCGACGTTCAGCGCGGAGAACACGACGGCGGTGGCGACCGCGCCGACCGGTGAGTTGCGCGCCAGCAGCGCGACCGCGATGCCGTTGAAGCCGACGCCGGCTTCGAATCCGTCACTCATCCAGGGCGCGGAACCGGCGAAGAGCAACGCGGCGCCCGCGAGACCGGCGAACCCACCGGAGATCACGATGGCCGCGACCCCTTCGCGGACCGGATCGATGCCGGACCACCGAGCGGCCTCCTGGTTGCCGCCGGCTACCCGCAGGCGGAAGCCGAACGCGGTGCGGGACAGCAACAGCACCACGGCGATCGCGCACACCGGGAGGAGCAGCACGTCGTACGAGAGGGTGCGGCCAGGGATCGACTCGACGCTCGGCCACAGTGCGGCGGCCGGGAAGTTCGCCGACTGCGGTTGACCGTCCAGGGAGCCCTGCAGCGGCCCCCGGACCAACCAGTCCGCGACCTGGATCGCGACCAGGTTGAGCAGGAGCGACGAGACGATCTCAAGTACCCCGCGCGAGGCCCACAACCAGGCGGTCAGGCCCGCCCAGAGGGCGCCGCCGACGATGCCGGCGATGGCGGTGAGCACCACCGCGAGCGGGCCGGGCAGGCTACCGCACTGCAGCCCGACGGCCGTGGCCAGGGATCCACCGGCGAGGATCTGACCGGGAAAGCCGACGTGCAGGCGTCCGGCCCGGGTGGTCAGGATCCAGCCGAGCGCGACCAGGAGCAGCGGCACGGCCTGGGTGAGGGTCGTACCGGCGTTGGTCGGCGTCCCGAATGTGCCGCTCCAGAAGGCGTGGAGCGCGTCGGGCGGCGCCACCCCGATCGCCACCAGCAGGAGCGCGCCGACGGCCAGTGCCGCCAAGGCCACTCCCACCTGCACGAGCAACCGCATGATCAGGTCTTTCGACAGCATCAGAGGGCCTCTCCGGACGACGTCATGAGGGCGCCGAGGTTGGCGCGGGTGGCCTTCGTGGCGTCGACGACGCCCTGGATGCGTCCGTGAGCGAGCACCGCGATCCGGTCGGACATCGAGATGACCTCGTCGAGGTCCATCGAGATCAGCAGCACGGCACCGCCGCGTTCGCGGTGCGCGACGAGGCTCCGGTAGACGAAGTCCGCCGCCCGGACGTCGAGACCGCGGACCGGCTGTGCGGCGATCAGCAGGGCCGGATTCCCTGAGAGTTCCCGGGCGAGAACGGCCTTCTGCTGGTTTCCGCCGGAGAGCCGCCCGATCGGCAGGTTCTCGCTGTCGGCGCGTACGTCGAACTCGTGCATCAGCCGGCGCGCCTCGGCGGACGCCGCCCGGACGTCGAGCAACCCTCGCCTGTTCAGCGGCGCGGAGCGCAGCGACCGCAGGGTGATGTTCTCCCAGAGGGTCATCCCGGGAACGATCGCCGCGTGGTGCCGGTCCTCCGGAATCACCGCACCGCCGGCTCGGAAGAAACCGCGCGGCGACCGGTGGGTGAAGGGCCGCCCCGCCAACTCGATGGCGCCCGACAGCGCCGGCCGGATGCCCAAGAGCACCTCGACGAGCTCGGACTGGCCGCTACCGGCGACCCCGGCGATCCCCAGGATCTCGCCTCGACGCACCTCGAGGTCGATGCCCTGGAGCGCCTTCGGGCCGGCCGGCTGGCTGTCGTCCCGACCGACGTCGAGACCGCGGATGGTGAGGACGGCGGGACCCGGCATGCCGGCGGGAAGTGGCGGACGGTCGGCCATCCGATCGCCGACCATCAGGGTCACCAGGTGGTCCGGGGTTGCCTCCGCGATGGTTCCCGAACCGCTCACCGCACCTCGGCGCAGCACCGTGTACCGGTCCGCGACGCTGAAGACCTCCGACAGCTTGTGCGAGATCAGGATGACCGCATGACCGTCGGCGGCAAGCAGCCGCATCAGGTTGGCGAGTTCGTCCCACTCACCCGGGCTCAGCGCGGCGCTCGGCTCGTCGAAGATCAGGATCCGGGCACCGCGGCACAGCAACTTGACAATCTCCAGCCGCTGCCGCTCCCCCACCGACGCGTCGGCGACCAGCCGGTCGGGCGTGATCCGCAGCCCGGTTGCCGTAGCCACCTCCTGCGACCGGCGGCGCGCCTCGGTCAGACCGTTGCGCCATGGCACGGCGGCTGGTGCGATAGCGAGGTTCTCCAGCTCGGTCAGTGTCGGTACCAGCGTGAAATGCTGGTGGACCATCCCGATTCCGGCCCGCAAGGCATGCTCGGGCTTGCGGAAACGCACCGGCTCTCCGTCGAGCTCGATGCCACCCTCATCCGGGGTGTAGAGGCCGGTGACGATCCGCATGAGCGTGGTCTTGCCCGCACCGTTCTCGCCGAGGAGGGCGTGGATCTCACCCCAGGCGATGTCGAGGTCAACGGCGTCGTTGGCGACGAAGGAGCCGAACCTCTTGGTCACTCCGGTGAGCCGGAGAGCGGAAGCTCCGGTGCCCGTGCCGCGGCGGGCGGGGCCGGAATCGGGACGAGTCTTCATCGACGGCGGCCTAACGCTGCTCGAAGTGGTAGGCCGGCTTGGGGAGGAGAACACCCTTGTCGGCGACGATCTTGCCGTCGGTGATGTCCTTGGTGATCTTCTCGACGAGCCCCTTCTCCTCCGCCGTCCCCTTGCCCGGACAGAACTCGAATCGCAGCGCGCCGGTGCCCAGGCCGTAGCTGATGGCGCCGGCCGGCAGCTTGCCACCAGCGGCGTCGGAGACAGCGTTCTTCAGGATGTCGGACCAGCTCACTACGCCGGAGCCGATGATGTGGGGACTCGAGTCGCAGTGCAGGGCGAAAACGTCGTACACGTCGGCGGGGCTGGCGGACCCGCTGGCGGCCTGGTAGACGCCCCCGGAGCCACTGTCGAGGTCGGAGAGGATCGAGTCCACGCCACTAGCGATCATTGCCTCGGCGGCCTGCTTGGCCTTGCCGACATCGTTGTAGTCGCCGGTGTAGGTCTGCACGACCTTGGTGTTCGGATTTTCCAACGCGGCTCCTTGAGCCATGCCGTAATACCACGCGCCGGACGCGGGAACCTGGAGGCCGGCGATCATCCCGAGTTTCTTGCTCCGGGAATGGGCCGAAGCGACGGCCCCGACCACGATGGCGTTGTAGCCAACGGCGGCGCTGACCGAGGTCACGTTCTCGGCGTAGGCGTCGAGGTCGGCGGCCACCAGGATGAAGTGCACCTTCGGATACTTCGGCGCCACGACCGCGACGGCCTTGTTGAACGAGGCGCCGTCGGCGACCACGATCTGGTTCTTCGCCGCCAGCGACTCCAGGCCCTGGATCTGCTCCTGTGAGTTGGCGGCGTTGTCGACGATGGAGGACAGCTTGAGGTTCTTGTCAGCTTCGACCGCCGCGTTCACGCCGGCCAGGCCGAACTGGGTGAACCCGCCGTCGTTGCGGGGGGCCTGGGAGATGAAACCGATGTTCTTGGTCCCGTCGGCAGCCGCTCCGTCGCCCGAGACCCCACACGCCGAGAGTGCGAGGGGTATGGCGGTAACGGCTGACACGATCGCGATCTTGGTACGCATGCGAGCCCTTTCGTCGGCTGCTGCCCGTGTAGGTAACAGGGGTGAAACGGACCGGTGAAGAAAACTGGTATGGCAGATGCAAGCGCCTAGACTGCGGGAGCGCGGTAACGTGCACCAGATACTGCTGATCTGCCATACCAGTTGTCAAGAGGTTGATCCGACCCGAATTCCGGATGACGTGCCGCAGGCCGGGCCGACTCAGCGTCGGCACAGGAACGGCGGTCGAAGCAAGGGCCACCCAGGCCGGCCAGGGCCGCACCGGCCGAGGACGGCAAGACTGCGCGCACGTGCCTACCCGGACGCGCGATCAACGGCTGCGTGCCGGCGCCGGGCTGGGCTCACATACGGGATTGCGGGGTCGGGCCGCTGCTCACGTCCAGCGACGGGCCTCTCCTGGCCGCCGAGGTCGAGCGCGGAAGTGCCGGACCGGGTCAGCGACCGAACTTAGCCGTGACCTCGTCCTGAAGTTCGAGGCGGCCCTGCTGCACGTGGGCACGCATGGCCTCTTCCGCCGCATCGGCATTCCGCGCGCGGATGGCGTACACCACAGCGCGGTGCTCCGCGAGCGACCGCCGCATCCGCCCCTCTCGCCTGGTCACGATCGACGACAGCAGGCCGCGGTTCAGATGCTGGACCAGCAACCGGTAATGGTCACTCAACCGTTCATTGCCAGCACCCTCGGTAATGAGTTCGTGCAACCGCGCGTCCACGGCGCTGTAGCCGTCGGTGTCGCCAGCCTCGACGCAGTCCTGCATCGACGCCATCACCTCGTCGATCCGCGCGATGAGCTCGTTGCTGGCGCGGTTCGCGCACAGCCGGGCGGTCATCCCCTCCACCGCCTCACGCACCTCGAAGAGATCGAGGATCTCGTGCCGGCTAAGGCTCTTGACGAAAGTGCCACGGCGACGCTCGATCGACACAAATCCGGCACCTTCGAGCTCCTTGAACGCCTCACGCACCGGCATCCGACTGACCCCGAACCGCTCGGCGAGGCGCGCCTCTGAGAGCTTCTCCCCCGGCGCGATAGCCCCGGACACGATCTCCTCACGAAGCCTCTGGACGATCACGTCCTTCTTCGAGACGTCGTTTTCGGCGACCCCAGCGGATGCCCTCTGCGCCGCCGACATAGCTCCCAAACTTCCTCTAGACCACTGCCCGAACTCCCCTGAGCCTGATGCATGATACCCGCTGCGGTGGCCGTGCCAGCACGGGCAGCGACGGCCCACCCCCGGCAGCGGGCGTGAAGGACTCGGTCAGGGAGGCGACCGGGGCGCTGGCGGAGCAGTCAGCCCTTGTCCTCGCCGCTGCCGCTCGCGCGAACGGGCCGAAGCTACCCTCGGGCGATGGCACTGCCGGCACCAGGACCGGCCCGACCGCCCCTCGGTGCCGGTCAGCGTAGCCCGGCGAACAGGTCGTCCTCCGGCGTCGGCGCACCGGTGGTGTCGCGGACCCGGACGAAGGTCTCCACGCCCATGAGCTCGGTGAACCGCTCCTGACCGAGTTGCAGGAAGAAGATGTTCTCGGCTTGGCTGGCGTGTGCGACCAAGGATTCGAACTTCTGCCCGCCGAAGGCGCTCGTGTCCACCCAGGTGGTGATCTCGTCGTCCGGCAGGCCGAGCGCCGGCATCTCCCCCGACGGTCCGTCCGGCTCCGGAAACTCGACGCCGATCTCCTTCATGACGCGGCCGAACTCCTGGAACGCCCTGCGTGGCACCGTGGTCCAGTACACCTTTGCGGGAATGTCCGTACGCTCGACCGCGGCCATGGTGATGCGGTGGGCCTGGATGTGGTCCGGGTGGCCGTAGAAGCCGTTCTCGTCATAGGTGACGACGACGTCGGGTCGGTAGCGCCGGATCAACTCGGCCAGCCGGTCGGCCGCCTCCCCCACCGGGGTGTTCCAGAACGCGCCGGGCGCGTCGTTGGCCGCCCAACCCATCATTCCGGAGTCGGCATAGCCGAGCGTCTCCAGGTGTGTGACCTTCAACGCCTCGCAGCTGGCCGTCAACTCGGCGCTGCGCATCGCCACCACGGCCTGCGGGTCATGCCCCGGGTCGCCTGGCTTGACCCCACCGGGCCCGTCGCCGCACCGCCCGTCCGTGCAGGTCACGAGCACTGTCGTGATTCCCTCCGCCGCATACCGGGCGAGGATGCCGCCCGTGCTCGTCGCCTCGTCGTCGGGGTGCGCATGCACCGCCATCAAGGTCAGGGATCGCTCAGTCACCCCACCACCATACGAGGGAGGCCCCGACGCACTGGGCTTTGCCGCGATCCGGACGGCTGCCGGGACGGGGCGTCGCTATCTGGCGCTGCCCTCGGACGTATCAGGGCGAACGCCATGCGGCAGCACCAATGCTTGACGGGATGTGCTCCTGGCGGGCGGTCTCGCCGACGATGACTGGCCGGACCGCCTCAACGCGGAACTCCCCGATCAGGACTCACCAACCCGGTGAACGCTCATGGTCAGCGTACGAGGCGGAACACAGGAGCTCCACCGCGCCCGTCACCGCGAGGTGGCGGGCGGTCTCGGCTCGGATGCCCTTGGCGGCAAGCACTTCCCGCTGCTCGCCGGTGTAGCCGATGCAGTCGAGAAAGACCACGTCGGCGCCACCCGCGGTGACCCGCCGTCCGGCAGCCGCCACCTCGTCGAGTCCAGCCGTGTAGGGGTCTACGGCCGCCGCGATGACCGAGCGGCCCAGGCGCCCTTCCCACCGTTCCCGGATGTCCGTCAACTGCTCTGGCACGGGGCACAGCACACCCAGGGAGCCCTCGCCGACGAGCTGCTCCATGAGCTCGTGGGCGAGGTCCTCCGCGTGGAGCACCGGCACCGACGCCGGGCCGTGCTCGACACGGCCGGTGCACAGCACGAGCACGACCCCGCACCGATCGGCTACGCAACGTCGGATGGCGTCGTCGAGTGCTGGGGCGATGCTCGCCGCGCCGAGGCGGACGCGCGAACCGTCCCGCAGGCGGGAGACGAGGGTGCGCTCCCCGGCGCGCGGCGCGAGCCGAGCGATGCCGTCCGCGTCGAGGAGGTCCAGCGCGCCGTGTTCGACCCAGTCGACGCCGGAGAGGGTGGCCTCGACATCCGGGATGAGGTCGGTGCGGGGTGCCTGGCCGATCGTGACGAGACCGAGTCTCGGCCTCACGTGGGTCGCCCGGCCCTCAACCGGCACGTGCATCACGCCACCGCCTTCTCGGGCAGGTCCGCGGCCGCGACGCCACGCTCGACGATGCGGCGTCGCACGGCGCGGTCGACGCGCGCGTTGGGGTCGGCGATCGGGATCGCGGCGAGGAGCGCCTTGGTGTAGGGGTGCTGAGGCGCTGTGAAGATCTGCTCGACGGTGCCCTGCTCGACGACGCGGCCCTGGCTCATGACGACGATCTCGTCGGCCATCATCTCGACGACGGACAGGTCGTGCGAGATGAAGACGTAGGTGAGTCCGAGGTCTCGCTGCAGTTGCTTCATGAGGTCGAGCACCTGGGCCTGCACCGACACGTCGAGTGCCGATACGGGCTCGTCGCAGACGACGAGGCTCGGGTTGAGGATGAGGGCCCGCGCGATGCCGATCCGCTGGCGCTGGCCCCCGGAGAACTCGTGCGGGAAGCGGTCGATGTGTTCCTCCCCCAGGCCGACCGTCTCGAGGACCTCGACGATGCGGGCGCGGATCGCCGCGTCGTCGAGGTCCGTGTGCAACCGCAGCGGCTCGGCGAGTGCCCGGTGGATGGTCCACCGTGGGTCGAGCGAGGCGTACGTGTCCTGGAAGACGATTTGCATCTGGGAGCGGAGGCGACGCAACTCGTCGTCACCGGCCGCGAGGAGGTCGGCCCCGTTGAAGGTCACCGTCCCCGACGTCGGCTCGTGCAGGCGCAGCAGGGCCCGACCGGTTGTCGACTTGCCCGAACCGGACTCGCCCACGATGGCGAGCGTGCGGCCACGGCGGACCCGGAAGGAGACACCGTCGACCGCCGTGATGGTGTCGGCCGGACGTCCCAGCCGGCGGCGTCGCCCGGTGAAGACCTTCGTCAGGTCGGTGACCTCGAGCAGCACCGGCGCGTCGTCGTCGGGGGCTTCCGTGGGAGCGGCCGTGCGTGCCTCGACGCGAACCGACCCGGAGCCGTCGCGCGCCGTGCTTCCCTCGGCGAGCGCCTCGACCGCCTCGATGACCTGCCTGTTGGCGGAGGGGATGAAGCTGAGCAGCCGCTTCGTGTAGTCGGCCTGTGGCGCGGCGAAGAGCTGCTCCGTCGGCGCCGTCTCCTGCAGCTCACCGCCGTACATCACGGCGACCCGCTGGCAGGTCTGGGCGACGACACCGAGGTCGTGCGTGATGAGCAGGACCGCTGTCCCGTGCTGCTCCTGCAGGTCCATGATGAGGTCGAGGATCTGCAGCTGGGTCGTCACGTCGAGCGCCGTCGTCGGCTCGTCGGCGATGAGCAGCTTGGGCTCGCATGCCATCGCCATGGCGATCATGACGCGCTGACGCATCCCGCCGGACAGCTCGTGCGGGTAGCCCGCGAGGACGCGTGCGGTGTTGCGGATCCCCACCATGTCGAGCAGTTGGCCCGCTCGGTCGGCCGCCTGCCGTCGGCCCAGGCGCAGGTGCTGGCGCAACGGCTCGGTGAGCTGGTCGCGGATCGTGAAGACCGGGTTGAGCGCGGTCATCGGCTCCTGGAAGATCGTCGCGATGTCCTTGCCGCGGATCCCGCGCCTCTGCCGGTCCGACAGTGCGGCGAGGTCGCGTCCGTCGAAGCGGATGTGCCCACCTGTGATGTGCGCCTGCCGCGCCGGCAGCAATCCCGTGATCGACATGGCGGTGACGCTCTTGCCCGAGCCCGATTCGCCGACCAGCCCGACCATCTCGCCGCGTGCGATGGTCAGGTCGAGGCCCCGGACCGGGTGGATCGGGCCGCGGGACGTGTCGATGCGGATCGAGAGGTTCTCGATCGACAGCAGAGTCTCAGCCATGTCCGTGCTCCTTGGTTCCGTATGCCGCTGGGCTCGGTCTCGCGCGCCCGCTCAGGCGTGCGCGGGGACTTGTCCAGCCGTCTGCAGGTGGGTGGCCGGGCCGTAGAGGCTCTCAAGGAGCGCTGCCTGGGCCTCGTCGTGGAAGGACACCGCACCCGCGGTGAAGCCCTTGGCGACCTCGACGGCGAAGCGCGCGGCCAGGGCGATGTCGACCTCGTGACTCGCGCCGGTCGCGCAGCCGGCCACGGGCGTCACCGTCGTGATGGCGACACCGACGACGGGCGCGGCCGTCGCGACGGCCGGCTGGAGGATCGAGTTGAGGTGGTAGAGGCCGTTGCCGTACGGCGTGATGTCCTGCGTCGACAGCGGGAAGACGACGGCGGGCTCACCCGACACGGTCTCGAGGACGCCGATGAGGTCGGCGCTCGCGGGGAGGATGTAGCCGGCGCGGACCGTCGGGGAGATGGCGATGCCACGGTGGTTGATGAGGCGGTTGCCCTTCGTGGTGTCGATGGACAGGACGGCGTCCATCTCCGAGGTGACCTCGTGCTCGTTCATCGCGGTGATGTCGACGGGCGAGTCCATGAAGGGCACGGGGTCGTGTGGACGGGTCGGCGCGTCGGGGCAGATGTGCGTCGAGATGACGACGTCGCCGGGCAGGACATCGCCGCGGGCGTGCATCGCGAGGAGCTTGGCGGCCGCGGCGATGGCGGCGGTCGCCCCGTCGCCGTCGGACACGTAGCCGATCAGCTCCGGCCGGGCGCCGATGCCGCCGAGGCGCCCGACGACACCGAGCGTCGGAGCGTCGCCGCCGGCGGTCTTGCCGCGGCTGCCCGGGACGGTGACGCAGATGAAGTCGGTCGAACCGAGCTCACCCGCCACCCTCTCGACGGTGATCGAGCAGGCATTGTCGCCGAGGGTACGCAGGTGCTCGGCGACGAGATCTCCGGACGCGTCGGGGCGGTCGAGGAGGTCGAGGGCCGTAAGGACGTGGGACAGCACGATCATTCGCTTTCGACAGCGGTCTCGGCGACGCCGAGGTACCGGAGGGTGGTCAGGGCGTAGGTCTTCGCGGCGAGGACGACGTCGGCGACTGGTGCCTTCTCGTCGAAGCCGTGGATGGTGGCCAGCTCGGCCGGCCCGTACTGGAGCACGGGGATGCCGTGGCTGCGGAAGGTGCGGGCGTCGGAGGACGCCCACTGGAGCACGCCCTCCGTGGTGGGGTCCCCCGTCAATTCGCGCAGAGCCGCGACGAGCTCGGTGACGATGGGGTCGCTCGGCGGCGTCCAGTTCGGCTCGCTGCAGAAGCCGATCGGCTCGATCGTCGCCTCGACGCCCGCCTCGGCGAGCAACTCGTCGACCCGGGCGAGGACCTCGGCGCGCGACAACCCGATCGGCACGCGGGTGTCGACCTCGACGACGCACCGGTCGGCGACGACGTTGGAGGACGTGCCGCCGCGAATCGTGCCGATGTTGACGGTGACGTGCTCGAAGACGGCACCGATGCCGGGAGCGTAGCCCTCGCGCTCCTCGGCGAACGTCTTCGAACTCTCGATGAGGTCGCGCACGTCCTCGGGCGCGGACGGCTTCATGTCCCAGAGCTGCTGCAGGGCGACGACGGCCCGGGCCGCGAGGAGGTTCGCGCTGACGCCGTGCAGCGGCTGGAGGCTGCCGTGCCCCGGCTTGCCGTCGATCGTCATGCGGAACCAGTTGCTGCCCTTCTGGCCGATCGTCGGGTGCGTCCGTTCGGCGGGCTCGGCGATGATCGCGCCGGTCGCGCCGTCGAGGACCCCCTGGTCGAGGAGCCAGTCCGCCCCGCGTGAGCCGCCCTGCTCCTCGTCGGGGACGGCGGCGAGCGACAGCCTCCCGGCCAGCGGGACACCGAGGCGGTGGAGGACGACGAGCGTGTGGATGACGCCGGCGAGACCGGCCTTCATGTCGCTCGCTCCGCGACCGCGCAGGTAACCGTCGACGACGTCACCTGCGAAGGGCGGGAAAGTCCAGCGGCTGAGGTCACCGACGGGTACGACGTCGGTGTGGCCGGCGAGCACGAGGTGGCGCGCCGTCGTGGGGTCGCCGCCCACCGCGGCGTTGCTCGCGGCACGGTGGACGACGATGCTGAGGCGACCATCGCCCGCGTCGTGGACCTCGGGGTCGAGGCCCTCGGCGCGCAGATGGTCGGCGATGAAGGTGCCGACGTCTGTGCAGTCCCCCGGGGGGTTCTCGCTCGGGATCCGGATGAGGTCTCCGGCGAGCGTCAGCAGTTCGTCCCGGGTGCGCTCGATCTCGTCGAGGACCCGGGTCTCCCAGTCGGAGGATTGCGTGGCCACGTCAGGCTCCAAGTGTCGTTTCGTGTACGGGGCGTCGGATTCGTACTGGTGCGCGGGGAGGCGGCCGCTGGCCGCGCGTCGGGATGGCAGCGGGCCCAGCGGCGCGCCTCCCCTTCTCGGCGTCAGCCCTTGTTGCTCAACTGGAAGAAGCGGATGATCCCGTCGGGGTACGACGTGTACCCCTGCACGCCCGCGCGCTCCGCAACGACGATGTTGTACTCGTACAGGTAGGCCCACGGCGCCTGGGTGTTGATGATCTCCTGCGCCTTGCCGTACAGATCGTTGCGGACGTTCTGGTCCGGCTCGGTCGAGGCCTGCTTCCAGAGCTTGTCGACCTCAGGGTTGTTGAAGTTGACGTAGTTGCTCGTGCCGTCGCTGGTCAACAGGAGGCCGAGGTGATAGCCCGGGTCGTTGACGAACGAGGTCCAGCGGCTGATGTAGCTCTGCACCTTCTTCGTCGCGAGCGCCTCGAGGAACTGCGGACGCGCCATCTTGTGGATGTTCATCGTCACGCCGATCTTCGCCAGCTCGGCCTGGATGAGCACGGCGTCGTCCGACCAGTCGTCGAAGCCGCTGCCGAGGGTGAAGTCGAAGCTGAAGCCGTTGGGGTAGCCGGCCTCCACGAGGAGCGCCTTGGCCTTGTCGAGGTTGTGCGAGTAGACGTAGCCGGCGTCGGAGAAGCCCGGGGTCGAGCTGGCCACGGACGAGCGCATCGACGACGCCTGGCCCTTCATGACGTCGCTGATGAGCTTGTCGTACGGGATCGCGTACGACACGGCCTGGCGGACCTTCGGGTTGTCAAACGGCTTGATGGCGTTGTTCATCCCGAAGAAAAGGATCTTGTTGCTGGCGCGGGAGTCGATGGCGACGCCGGACTGCTTCGACAGGGTGTCGACGTCCTTCGCCGGCACCTCGAGCGCGAGGTCGACCTCGCCCTTGGTGAGGAGCTGGACGCGGTTGCTCGCCTCGCCGATGAACTTCGTGTTGACCTTGCGCAGGGCCGGCTTCTCGCCCCAGTACGTGTCATTGCGCTCGAGCACGGCCTCGGTCGCCGGGTCCCATTTCGTCACCCGGTAAGGGCCGGAGCCCGCGGTGTGGGTGTCGAGCCAGGCGGCGCCACCCTCGGCGTTGACCTTGTCGATGTTGATGATCGAGAACGAGTACATCGGCAGGATCTGGAGGAAGAGGTGGTTCGGCGCGGTGAGGTCGATCTTCACGGTGCGCGGGTCGATCGCCGTCACCGTGCCGATGCCGGCCATGCCGTAGAGGAAGCTCGCCGACTTGGACTTCTTGATGAAGTCGAACGACTTGACGACGTCGTCGGAGTCGAGGGCCGAGCCGTCCTCGAACTTCACGCCCTGCCGCAGCGTGAAGGTGTAGCTCTTCGAGTCGTCGCTCACCTTCCACGACTCCGCGAGCATCGGCACGATCTTGTCCGTCTTGGCGGTCGGCTTGCCGTTCGTCGTCGTGCGGTCGTACGTGACGAGTTGGTCGTAGGCCGCCACGACGAACGTGTCGGAGGTGACGTCGTTGGCCTCGGCCGGGTTGAGGGTCTTGCCGCCCTCGGAGTAGGCGGCGACGAGGGTGTCCTTGGCGGCCGCACCGGCACGCGAGGAGCCGCCCTGGTTGGCGTTGGCTCCACAGCCGGCTGCGGCGAACATGACGGCGACCGCGGCGGCCAGGGTGGCGCTGCGCTTCACGCTGTTCTCCTTCATGTACGGGTGGGGGAAGATGCGATGGAAGGGGGTGGATGGGCTGGCGCCCGTGGCAGATACGAACCGGGTCATCGGCTCGTCCGCAGGCGCGGGTCGAGGACGTCGCGTAGGCCGTCGCCGACGAGGTTGAAGCCGAGAATCGAGGTGGCGATGGCGATGCCGGGAAAGACGGTCATCCACCACTCGCCGCTGATGATGTAGCCACGGCCGTCCGAGATCATGACGCCCCACTCCGCCGTCGGCGGCTGCGCGCCGAGGCCGATGAAGCTGAGCGAGGCGGCCGTGAGGATCGCGTAGCCCATGCCGAGAGTCGCCCGGACGAGGATCGGGGCAACGGTGTTCGGGACGATGTGACGGGTGAGGATCGTCCGGTCACGCAGGCCGATGGCGCGACCCGCCTCGACGAAGTCACGCTCCCGGAGCGAGCGGGTCTGGCTGTAGACGATGCGGGCGAACTCGGGGATGCCGACGACGCCCACGGCGATCATCGCGCTGGCCAGACCCGGGCCGAGGGCGGCGGCGATCGCCATGGCCAGCACGAGCGACGGGAAGGCGAGCAGCACATCCATCACCCGCATGAGCACCGCACCCACCACGCCGCCGAGGAAGCCGGAGATGGCGCCGATCGGGACACCGATGAGCAGCGAGATCCCGACGGCGATGAGCCCGGTCCAGAGAGAGATCCGCCCGCCGGCGAGCACCCGGGCGAGGATGTCGCGGCCGAAGTTGTCCGTGCCGAACAGGTGTGCGGCGGAGGGCGGCTCGAGGAGCCCGCCGGCTCCGGTCGCGGTGGGCGAGTACGGCAGCAGGCCGGCGACGAGAGCGCCGATGGTCCAGATCGCGATGAAGACGAGGCCGACCATCGCCAGGCGGTTGCGGATCAGCAGGCGCCAGGCCGTCGTGGGCCTCGAACCCGCCCGGTCGGACGACGCGGCCCGGACGCCGCTCGCAGAGGCGGACACGGTGGTGTCAGGCATTCTCGATCCTCGGGTCCAGTCGGGCGTTGAACAGATCGACGCAGAGGTTGACCGTCAGGTAGATGGCCGCGGCGAGCAGCGTGAAGGCCTGGACCGGCGCATAGTCGGTGGCGAGCACGGACTGGACGACATAGAAGCCGACGCCC
This sequence comes from Micromonospora sp. NPDC047738, assembly GCF_040642675.1. Classification (NCBI taxonomy): domain Bacteria; kingdom Bacillati; phylum Actinomycetota; class Actinomycetes; order Micromonosporales; family Micromonosporaceae; genus Micromonospora; species Micromonospora sp. NPDC047738. The sequence continues at coordinate 382,849 of NZ_JBEYSO010000005.1, read as the reverse complement.
GGCCAACTGAAGACGGTCTCGGTGATGACCGCGCCGCCGAGGAGTTGGCCGAACTGGAGCCCGACGACGGTCACGACGACAGGGGCGGCGTTCTTCAGCGCGTGCTTGAGGATGACCTTGGCCGGCGGCAGGCCTTTGGAGCGAGCGGTGCGCACGTAGTCCTGGTTGATCACCTCGAGCATCTCGGACCGGGTCATCCGGGCGATGATCGCCGTGCTCCCGGTGGCGAGGCACAGGGCCGGCCAGATTATGTGGGCCAGCGACGACTTCAGCGCGACCAGGTCACCGGTCAGGAGCGAGTCGAGGACGTAGAGGCCCGTGATCGACGTCGGTGGGTTCACGTCCTGGGCGATGCGGCCCAGCGGGGCCGGCTCCCACCCGAGCTTGTTGTAGAAGACGAAGATCACGATGAGGGCGAGCCAGAAGAGCGGCATCGACGCCCCGATCAGCGAGAAGATGCGGCTGGCGTGGTCGATCGGCCGGTCGCGACGCGTCGCGCTGATGACACCGATGGGGACCCCAAGCAGCAGCGAGATGAGGATCGCCACGATGGCGAGTTCGACCGTCGCCGGCAGCCGGGAGGCGAAGTCCGCGAGGACGGGCTGGCCGGTGTGCCACGCGAATCCGAAGTCTCCAGCGAAGAGGCCGCGCACGTAGGAGATGAACTGAGCGACCAGTGGCTGGTCGAGGCCCATCTCGGCACGGATCTTGTCGACGGTCGCCGGGTCAGCCTGCTCCCCAGCGAGAGTCCGGGCCGGGTCGCCGGGCAGGACGCGGGTGAGCAGGAAGATGCAGAGCACGACGCCGAAGAGTGCCGGGATCATCGCGAGGACTCGTCGCACCACGTGGTTCACAGCCACCTCCAATCTGCGCTTCGTTGGGTCTGACCTGGTCTCGGCGCCCAGGATTCGCTTGCCCGTCATCACTGAGCAATACTTTCTCTGTATTTGAGAGGGCGTCCCTGATTGGCTCCGGGTGCGGTAGGTTCTCACCCGTCCCGCCCATCCCGGAGGACCCATGTCAGACACGGGCGCTCGCCCCCGCTCGCCGCTCCAGACCGTGGACCGCGCCCTGGAGGTCCTGCTGTCGTTCACCGAGCGGCGCCGCGACTGGGGCGTCATGGAGCTTGCCGAGGCCTTCGCCATCGACAAGTCGACCGCGCAGCGCATCCTCGCCGCGCTCGCCGCCCGCGGCTTCCTCAGCGCCGATCCGGTGTCCCGGCGCTACAGCCTCGGCCCGACGATGTGGCGGATGGCCGCCGTCTGGGAACGCACGGGAGGCCTGGCCGCCCTGGCGCACCGGGTGCTGGAGCCGCTCGCCTTCCAGACCGATCGGACGGCCCTCTTCGCCGTCCCGGACGGGCTCCACGTCCGGTGCGTCGCGGCCGTCGACGGCGGCGGACCGCTGCGCAGTCATCCGCTCGTCGGGGAGCTGTACCCGGCCAACGCGGGAGCCACCTCCCGCGGCTACTTCGCCTTCCTTGACGGCAACGAGCGGCGCGCCCTCATCTCGGGGCGGGTCTTCGCGACATTCACCGAGCTGACCAGGGTCGACGAGCATGAGCTCGAACGGCTCTTCGTCGAGGCCGTCGCGCAGGGGTACGCCTACTCCGAGGGCGAATACGACTACGCCACCCGGGCGCTCGCCGTTCCCATCATGCTCAGAGGGCGGCCTGTCGGCTCGCTCAGTCTCGGCGAGAGCAAGTATCCGGCGCGTTCCGACGACATCCGAGACCACCTGCCGGCACTGCAGGCCGCGGCGGAGCAACTGTCCGCCCTGCTCGACAACCGGGCGAACTCGGCCGCCGTAGCCCGGCAGACCAAGCCGACCCGAGCCCACTGAGCGCCGCGCCCTTGAGCCAGACCGACCACCGCGAGGAGACACCCATGCCCCAGGGCCACCAGAACCTCCTGCTCCTGTCCAACTCGACGGCCCCCGGGCGGACCTACCTCGAGCACGCGTGCGAGGCGATCCTCGAGACACTCGACGGCCTGCGCTCCATCGTGTTCGTCCCGTTCGCGTTGGCGGACCACGACGCCTACACCAAGACGGTCCGTGGTGCCATGGAACCGCTCGGCATCACCGTCCGCGGAGCCCACGAGGGCACGCCGCGCGACCTGGTCGCCGGTGCCGAGGCCGTCTTCGTCGGCGGCGGCAACACCTTCCGCCTCGTCAAGGCGATCCACGAGCTCGGCCTGATCGACGTCGTGCGTGCCCGGGTCGCCGAGGGGATGCCCTACCTCGGGTCGAGTGCCGGCACCAACGCCGCGACGCCGAGCCTGCGCACGACGAACGACATGCCCATCGTCCAGCCGCCGTCGTTCCAGACCTTCGGCCTCGTGCCCTTCCAGATCAACCCCCACTACCTCGACCCGGATCCGGCCTCGACGCACCAGGGCGAGACCCGGGAGGAGCGGCTCACCCAGTTCCTCGAGGAGAACGACGTCCCGGTGCTCGCCATGCGCGAGGGCACCTGGCTGCGGGTGAGCGACGGTGCCATGCGGCTCGATGGCGTGGCCGCGGGCGCGCGAGTCTTCCGCCGAGGATCCGAGCCGGTCGAGGTTCCGAGCGGCGCCGATGTGACCTGGCTCGTCGAGAGGGTGGGTGCGTTCGACATCCACCGTTGAGGTCAATCAGTCGACGAGGTCAGCCATGTCCTCGATCATGACGAACGGACCTGCGTCTCTGATCACGCGGCGGAAGCAATAGTCCGCAAGCGGGTGGGACCTGCGGACGACCGCACCTGTTCCACGATGATTTCCTCCAGGTGCGGCGCGGCAGGGCCGCGCCGGGGTTGACCCTCTCCCAGAGAGAGAGTCGAGGCTGTTGGAGGCGCTGGTGACGGGGTTGATGCCGATCGGAGTGTTCGCGCGAGCGACCCGGCTGTCCGTTCGAGCGCTGCGCAACTACGACCAGCTGGGTCTGCTCGTCCCGGCGTGGGTCGATCCGGGTACCGCCTACCGCCGGTACAGCGTCGACCAGTTCCCCCGGGCGGGGCTGATCCGACGGCTACGAGAGCTGGAGGTGCCGTTGCCCGAGATCGCCGAGATCCTGGCGGCCGACACCCCGGAGCAGGCACGCACCGTTATCGAGCGGCACCGGGAACGCGTGGCCGCGCGGGCGGCCCGGCTGGATGAAATCGCCGGGCAGTTGGGGGTCGTGCTGGCCGAGCCGGGGCGCGTGCCGGGCTGGCTACACGTGTACGAACGGTGGCGCCCCGCCCAGCCCACCGCCCGCGTGCTGGTGCGTACCCCACTGAGCGGGCTGGCCGAGGCGCTGGCGCCCGGGTTCGCGCGGCTGTTCGCCGGCCTCGCCGCGCAGGGGATCGCCCCGACGGGTCCGGCCGGGACCCGCTACCTCAGCGACGACCTCGACGCGGCGGAGTTGGAGGTGGAGGTGTTCGTGCCGGTGGGGCACCCACCCCGGCCGACCGCGACGATCGCGGCCGGGGAACTGGCGGGCTGCCTGCTCGCCGCGACCGTCCACGAGGGTGGCTACGACGACCTTGAGACCGCCTACCGGTCCCTGGGGCGCTGGATCGCCGAGCAGGACCGGGTGCTGGCGGGCCCGGCCGAGGAGCGCTACCTCGTCCCGCCCGCGCCCGGCGTACCCACGGCCGCGCTCCGCACGGAGATCGCCTGGCCGGTCCGACCCCCGTCCGGCCCGCCCGACCAGCAGATCAGGACACCGAATGATCATCGATAATGTGGCGTTCCCCGCCGGTCAGCACTGCGAGACCACCACGCTCGGCGCCCTGCTGCGCCACGAGGGCCTCGACCTGTCCGAGCCCATGCTGTTCGGCCTCGGCGAGGGTCTGGGCTTCGTCTACTGGGACGCCAAGAACATGGACTTTCCATTCCTCGGCGGCCGCACCAAGCCGACCGCGATCACCCGGACCGTGGCCGACCGGCTGGGCCTGGCGCTGCACATCCAGGAGACCGCCTCGCCTCGAAAGGCCTGGCAGAACGTCGCCGCCGCCCTCACCGCCGGACGCCCGGTCGGCCTGCAACTGGACTGCTACCACCTGGACTACTTCACCACGAAAGTCCACTTCGGGGGCCACTTCGCCGCGATGTACGGCTACGACGACACCCACGCCTACCTCATCGACACCGCCCAGCAGGGCGGCACCGTGACGACCACGCTGACGAGCCTGGAACGGGCCCGCGCCGAACGCGGACCGATGACCGCCCGCAACCTCTCCTACACCATCGCCAACCCCGCCGGCCAGCCCGATCTGGGCGACGCCATCCGGTCGGCCATCCGGAACAACGCACACGCCTTTCTCAACCCACCCATCGCCAACCTCGGTCACCGCGGCATCGCCAAGGCAGCCCGACAGGTGGCGCGGTGGCTCGACCGCTCGAGCGACCCGTCCCGCGACCTCCCGCTGGCCGCGGCGCTGATGGAACGCGGCGGGACCGGCGGCGCCCTGTTTCGCAACATGTACCGCGACTTCCTCGCCGAATGCGCCACGATCGTCGACGACGACAACCTCCGCGTCGGTCACCAGCTGTACGCCGAGATCGCCCCGTTATGGACCGAGGTCTCCCACCACATCACGGCCGCCGGAGCAACCGCCGACCCAGACCACCTGACCCGCGCCTCGGCAATGCTCACCGAACTCGCCGACAGGGAACACCACGCCATGCAGATCCTGACCGCGATTGGCACCGACTGATACGGCTCGGTCTGCGGCTGATGAGGATGCCGACGCCTCCAGCCGGGCGCTGATCTTGCGGACGGCACCTCGCACGATGGCTCGGCGCATAAGGAAGACTGGCGGGCATGGCTGACTTGGACGATGCGAAGGCTGCGCTGCACCACTACCTTCAGGCGGCTCGCGAAGACCTAATCTGGAAGCTCGACGGGCTGAGCGAACGTGAAGCCAGACTGCCCCGCACCGCGACCGGCAACAACCTGCTGGGAGTCCTCAAGCACTGCCTCAATGTCGAAGCCGGCTACTTCGGGCCTACCTTCGGGCGCGAATTCCCGACGCCTGAGGAACTGGTCGCCATGGAGGCGTTCGAGGAGGACCCGCAGGCAGACTGGTACGCGCGGGAGGAGGAGACGAAGGATGGGCTGATCGACCTGTATCGCCGTGTCGGGGTGTTCGCGGACCAGACGATCGAACAGCTACCGCTCGACGCGCCGGGGCGGGTGCCGTGGTGGCGGCCAGGTAGACAGGCCGTGACGCTGCAAAGGATCATCGTCCACGTGACCTGCGACCTCGCTCGTCACGCCGGTCACGCCGACATCATGCGCGAGCAGCACGACACGGCGATCGGCCTGCGGCGGGAGAACACCAACATCCCTCAGGATTATGACTGGCCGGCGTACGTCACCCAGCTGACGAAGCTGGCTGACCGCTTCGGATAGCCGCCCGGTCCCGTCGGTGCAGTCGGTGAGTTCAGCATCCCCTCTTCGGCACGGCCGGGCCTTGGCTTGATCCGTTGGGGATGACAGTGGGTAGCGGTCGGCAAGCGAACACCGAATCCCTGCCATGCCCAGTTCGGTCACTTGAGGTGGTTGCGCGGGGACCCTCGCTAACCGACGTAGGAGGAGGACGCAATGCAGGCGATCCAGAAGGTCCGCCATCGACATGCCGACGTCAACGGTCTGGAGGTGTTTTTCCGCGAGGCCGGGCGCCCCGGCCGGCCGACCGTACTGCTGCTGCACGGGTTCCCAAGCTCGTCGCACACATTCCGGGAGGTCATGCCAACACTGGCTGAGGTCGCGTACGTGGTCGCGCCTGATCTTCCCGGCTTCGGCATGTCCTCGTCACCAACCGTCGACAAGTACGACTACACCTTCGAGAACCTCTCACGGGCGATCGAGAACCTACTCGACCAGCTTGGGGTCGAGCGCTTCTTCGTCTACCTGCACGACTTCGGCGCACCGGTGGGATACCACCTGGCCACCCGCGCCCCGAATCGCATCCGCGGCCTCATCGTCCAGAGCGGCAACGCGCACGAGGACGGCCTCGGCGAGCAGTGGGACAGCGCCAAGGAGTACTGGGCGGACCCGACCGACGACAAGCGCGCCGAGCTGCCGGACTGGTTGAACTTCGCTGGCACCCGTGACCAGTACCTCGCCGGGCTGCCCGAATACCTGCGTACGCTGCACCCTCCCGAGTCGTGGCACCTCGACTGGGAGCGCATGAGCCGACCCGGCAACATCGACGCGCAGTTCGCGCTCTTCAGCGACTACGCCAGCCACGTCGCCCGCTTCGATGAGATCGCCGAGTACCACCGGGCTCACCAGCCGCCGGCGCTCGTGCTGTGGGGACGGCGCGACCCGTACTTCGACGTTGACGAAGTCCTCGCCTACCACCGCGCCCTCGAGCGCATGGACGCGCACATCTACGACGGCGGGCACTTCTTGTTGGAGACGCACGCGGCCGAGTGCGCCAAGCTCATGCGGGCGTTCGTGCTCGACAACGCCAACTGAAGCCAGCGACCCACGCCCGACCAACAGGAGAAGCCCCGTGCCGCCCCGTAGAACCCGCGTCCTTTACGTCACCGATCTGGCATACGAGGCGCGCGGGCGTCGCTATTGCGACGAGGACATCTTCTTGTCCACCCAACTGCGGGAGCACTTCGACATCGCCCTGTGCCACCCGATCGATGCAGTTGACTTGATGGACTCCTTTGACGTGGTCGTGGTTCGCAACAGCGGCCCCGTCCTGTACTACCAGGATCATCACGACGAGTTCCGCGCTCGTGCGAGGCAGACGGGTGTGCGAGTCTTTACCGAGTTGACCGGCAAGGCCGACATGGCCGGCAAGCAGTACCTGCTGGATCTGTACGGAGCCGGCTACCCCGTCATCCCCACCGTGGACCGGTTGCAGGACATCGAACGCCTGCCACCGGCCACCCAGTACGTGGCCAAGCCGAAGTTCGGCGCTGATTCCGTTGGTCTGCAGTTCGTTCAGCGCGAGCAACTGCAGGACCTGACCTACGACAACCTGCTGGTCCAGCCACGTGTCGATTTCGAGTACGAAGTCTCCTTCTACTTCGTCGACCGCACCTTCCAGTACGCGTTGTACGCGCCTCATGCCGACCAACGGTGGCTGCTCGAGCCCTACGAACCGACCGATGCCGATTTGGCGTTCGCTCAACGGTTCATCGACTGGAACGACATCAGCCACGGCATCCAGCGCGTCGACGCCTGTCGCACACGAACCGGCGAACTCCTACTCGTCGAGCTTGAGGACCTCAACCCCTACCTCTCTCTGGACCGCGTTGCCGCTCCGACCAGAGATGCCTTTGTCAGGGACATGACGGCATCCATCGCGGCCCTGGCCACGATGAGCCCGACACCTCGCTGACCGCCCAACGAACCCGAGGAAGCACGATTCGGCCCCAGCCAACCAGTCCGCACATCGGCTAGTTTCGACCGGCGGCCGACCGGCGACCTGGCCCCGGTCGCTGAGTGGATGGCCGGCCTCCGCGGCACCCCATGGTCATCGACGCGAAAGGCTGCGGCCGGCCGCCCGTCCTCGTGGCTGGAAGAGGCCTTTCCAGACAGCGCTGGCCCACGTCGGCCTTCCGAGCACGAGAGCTCATATAGTCACGGGGTGAAGATGGAGCAGGTCCGGCAGGCATATGCGTCCGTCGCAGAGCTCTACATCGAACTCTTCGGTACAAGCCAGCAGGTACACGCCGACGACCTCGCGTTTATCGCGCGACACCTGGCGGGTCGACCTGGCACGGTGCTCGATCTGGGCTGCGGGCCTGGCCACATCACCGGTTACCTCCGCTCGTTTGGCGTCGACGCAACGGGAATCGACATGGTCCCCGAGTTCATCGCCCATGCGCGGGCAGCCCACCCGAACGGTAGGTACCAGCTCGGGTCGATGGAAAATCTCGCCGTTGCCAACCACTCCATCGCCGGCATCCTGGCCTGGGGCTCGTTGATCCATCTGCCGCCGGAGGATCTCGACGGCGTGCTAGCTGAGTTCCGGCGAGTAATGGCCCCGGCCGGGGCATTAGTGCTTGGTCTCTTCGTAGGTGACGAGGTCGCCGCCTTTGACCACAAGGTCGTGACCGCCTATCGCTGGCCCGTTGACGAGTTCTCCGAGCGACTGGCGCGAGCCGGCTTCACGGAAGTTGAGCGTCTGCAGCGGCCCAGCGAAGGCCCTCATCGGCCACATGCCGCCATCGCGGCAATCGCGTAGGGTGAGCTGGGTCGTGTAGACCTCCGGCTATGAACCGCGCTCGGCCGCTGGCGGCTGTCCTCGTCCGGGCCGGATGTCTGTCACCGTTGCTGTCGAAGGCCTCCTCCTCTCACGGCGGCCCTGGAGCGGTAATCACCGGCATGTCGCACGGTCAGCCTGTTCCGGGCAGTTCTCGTAACATGAGCGCCGTGCACGGGTTTGTGAAGCGTCGCGGCATACCAGAGCCAGGTTCGATTCCCGAGGTCCTGGACATGTTCCGTGCCGAGGTGCGCTTCTATCGCGAGATCGCGCCGATCGTGGGCGTCCGAGTGCCTACCTGCTTTCACTCCGAGATCACCCCGGTAGGCACGACACTGGTCCTCGAAGACCTCTCCTCATGGCAACCAGGAGCCGACCCCGTCGCACACGCCCAACTGCTGTCGCACATGCATCAGCGTTGGGCCGGGCAGGCTCCGCTGAGGTGGCCGTGGCTACGTCCGGTAGGCGCAGCCGCCGACCTGGTCGGCGACCTGTTCGACCGGATGATGCCGACCCTGGCAGCACGCCCTGACCTACCCGCTAACCTACGAACGCTCGCTGCGCGACTCGTAGGACGAGTGCCAGAGGCCGAGCAGGACATCGCCTCGGCAGGCCCGCTCACCCTCGTACACGGCGACGCGTCCGCACGCAACGCCCGCACCGCCCCGAACGGCGAGCTGGCACTTCTCGACTGGGAGGACGTCTCCGCCGCCCCCGGAGTCATCGACCTTGCCTGGCTCCTGCTGTCCTCCGTCGACCCCTCCCAATGGGCCGCCGTCACCGCCGCCTACGGACCTGCCGAACGCCTAACGACGGTTCTACCCGCCGTCGTCGTACAGGGGCTCCTCTGCTTCGCTGACACTGCGGAAGGGTCCGTCGAGGCGCAAGCATGGATCGGCCGGCTCAACGCGGCTGAGCAACGGCTGGCTTCTTGGACACCACTCTGATCGGGAAACGTCGGTCAGCCAGTAGGTCAGACGTTGAAGCGGAACTTACATCGCGCGGCAAGCCTTCACCCACCTCGCACCTCGCCCGACAGAACCGGCACCATGGCCCGGTGCGACTACTGACGGCAGACGAGTTCAAGGCCACGTACGGGACACCGCCAGCACCAGTCGACGTCGATGAACGTCCTCCATTCGACTTCTGGCCCTACTTCGACGCCATCCCCCACGATCACTTCGCGGGCCACGACTTCAGCCGCGAGGAGGTGACGAACGTCTGGCAGATGCCCGACGGCATCCATCTGCACGTCCTCATCGCGTCCGAGGCCCCGAACGTGTTCATGGTGCTCGTACTCAACCTCCGAACAGCATCAGTACTCGGCCACCACCTGCTCGACCTCAACAAGCTCTACGGGCTCAGCCAGTCACCCACGGCACCACTTGACGAACGATAGGAGCGTCCAGCTTCGCCGGCAGCCGGCAGGGGCTGTCCTGCGCCAGCTGGGGGTCGGTGCGTCGCCAACCGGGCGGCGTCCAGCAGGACGTGACGGTCGAGTTCTACGACCGGATCACCGTGGTCGACGCAGGCGAGAACATCCAGCAGATCACATGCCTACGCTGCGACCAGAACAGCCCGCTGGCCTGGTACGGGGACCTCATCGAGGAGACCGAGGGCGAGTTCGACAGCCTGATCGTGACGGTGCCATGCTGCGAGACGGCAGTCGCGCTGGACACCCTGAAGTTCGACTGGCCCAGCGGCTTTGCCCGCTTCGAGATCGCAGTCGCCAGCCCGGCTCGCACGGCATGCACGTTCACCCCCGATGAAATCGGCCCGGTCGAGGCAATCCTTGGCCATCAACTTCGGCAGGTCGTAGCGCACTAATAGCGTCCGAGCGGCGGCCGCCTGCCAACTTCCGATCAGGAACGGCCGAACTCGGCGTAGCGGTGCTGGCCTTCAGCGAGGGCGTGCAGCGCCGACCCGACTCGACGTGCCCAAGAGCCGCAAGACACGGGACATCCCGCTGCCCGGGTCGGTGGGCTCCGCCCTCACCCGTCACCCTGGCACGCCGCCGGCGCACCCCGTCGTCGCCAATGGTCATCGTTGGTTGGCCTTGTCCGACCTCCGACGGCCTGGCAACGGCCTGGGTGCTTCCACTGACCTGGGGCTTGCATCTGGTACCCAGGTACAGGCTTACCGTCGGAGTATGAGCGACCGACACGTCACAACCGATGACGCCTGGGTGCCGAATGCCTGCACCCTGCCGACGGCCGAACGGCCGCTGCGGCTTGCTGAGTTCGATCAGTTCTTCCGCGATGCGGTCCGGAGTGCCGACCGGCTGTCGGCGCAGCATCTGCGCCTGCGGCTCACCGGAGGCGTGCAGGTTGAGGAGACGGCGCGGGACCTCACCGCCCGGGAGTCGTCTTGCTGCTCGTTCTTCGCTTTTGACATTTTCCGGTCCGGCCCTGATGACCTGACGTTGGACGTCCGGGTGCCGGCGGCCCACACCGACGTGCTCGATGGCCTCGCCAATCGTGCCGCGTCAGCGGCAGGCTCCCGATGATCGAATCACGGCTACGCAGCGGCCAGCTCGCCGACGCGGCCGGGGTCAACCTGCAAACGCTGCGCTACTACGAGCGCCGGGGGCTGCTCGCCTCCCCACAGCGGTCGCCGGGCGGGCATCGGCTCTATCCGTCGGAGACGGTCACGCTGCTGCGGGTCATCAAGACCGCGCAACGCCTCGGCTTCACCCTCACCGAGGTCGCCAACCTGCTCGACGCCGGCCGACACCGGCACAGTGGCCAACCGGATACCGGCCTCCAGGCGCGAGCCAGAGAAAAGCTTGCCGAGGTGGAACAGAAGTTGGCCGACCTCACCGTCATCCGCGACACCCTCCGAGCCGCCATCTCCGCCGGTTGCGACGACCTGGTCGCCTGCGCCGGCAGCTCCTGCTGCCCCCTGCCGTTTGCCCAACTCGCCGAAAGGGCCGACCGTGCCGACGCCTGCTAACCGGCTGCGCCGCCTGCTCCCCTCCGGCATGGCCGCACTCGCCGGAGCCGCCTGCGCCGCCTGCTGCGTGCTGCCGGCGCTGCTCGCCGCCGGGATCCTCGGTGGCGCCGGCTGGGCCGCGGTCAACCGTTTCATGCCCGCCGTCGCCGTCGCCCTGGCCGTGCTCGCCTGCCTGTCCTGGTGGTGGGCCAGCCAACGCCGCCACACCACCGGCTGCGCTGGCGGAAGCTGCTCCTGTGGACAGGGTGACCAGAAGGACCGCCAGGTGGTGAAGATGGGGTCCGACGCATGACGGTCGCCCGCTCATCCTGCTGTTCACGATCGCCGCTCTCGCCGAAATCGGCGGTTTCGCCGCCTCGCCGCCCAACCTGCACCCGCCCCACCTGGCGGGATCTTGATAGATTCGCCCTTCGCTTGAATCGACAAGGGGATGCACATGTCCGACGCGGGGGCCGGACCTGATTCAGGATCGACGGCGGACTGGGTGCGCGGTCCGGAAACGGCACGGACGCCGCTGCCGGGCGGTGCGGCTCCCGAGCCGGCACCGGTCCACGGCGCGCCACCGCCGCAGGTGCCACCCGCGGCAGGCCAGCCGTTCGGACTGCCCATGATCCCGTTCGGGGCGCAACTGCCAGCCGACCCGCCGCCACCCGGCCACCGCAACCGCGGCCTGATCATCGCCGTCGTGGCGCTGAGCGTACTGCTGTTGGTGGCCTGCTCGGGCCTGGTCGGCGGGGCCTTCCTGCTGCGCTCCACGGAGCGCGACGCGGCCAAGCCGGCGACGGAGGCGCGGCGGTCGTCCACGACCGGTAGCTCGGCCCCGAGCCCTCGCACGGCCGAGAGCGCGGAGCCGGTGCCGCAGGGGCCGCAGCCCAGCGACTACGCCGCAACCCAGATCTCCGATCTGAACAACGTGTGCGACGGCATCCTCTACTACCCCCAGTCGCCCAAGCGCGCCGGCAAGGCCCCGCACCCGGTGGTGCTGCTCATCGGAGACGGCCCGGGAAACCACCGCCGCCAGGACAACGGCTACTACTACGACGAGGGCCTGTCGAAGCGGGTGGAACAGACCTGGGCGTCGGAGGATCCGAAGAACGTGCAGATGGTCGCCTGCCTGGACCGGGTCAACACCGGCGCGACGATCCGCCGGTGCAAGTACGACGACCCGAAGCCGGACACGCTGACGCTGCTGAAGGCCAGTTACCGCCTTCGGGTGTACGAGGTGGCGACCGGCCGGAAGCTGCTCGACAAGGCCATGGGCGGCGACGACCAGGCTTGCCCGTACGTCGTCCTGGTCGGTCCCGACAAGAAGATCTACGCCGAGGTCAGCGACCGGTCGCTGCTCGCCGCGCTGCGCAACCTGGTGAAGCGGTAGCCGAACCGCAGCACCGGGTCCGCTCCGCCGCCCGATCCGTCACCCGCTCCCGCGCGGTCTCGAGCGGGCGGCATTGCCGTCCTGAACAACCGGTCCTGCCTGGAGCTGGAGGCGTCACCGGTGACGGGCCGCGCCTCCGGCAAGGGCACGCCGCCGTGGGAGAATCAGCGGGTGCAGGTCGGGATGCTTGGATCATTCGAGGTTCGCACGAACGAGGGCATCCTGGCCGACGTGCCGGGCGTCCGGTTGCGCGCACTGTTGATCGCCCTGGCACTCGAACCTGGCCGCGTCGTGCCGAAGGCGACGCTCATCGACTGGATCTGGGGTGAGAACCCGCCCGCCGATGCGGGGAACGCCCTGCAACGCTTGGCTTCCCGGCTACGGAAGGCGCTGCCCGGCGGGGTGATCGAGGGGCAGACGGGCGGCTACCGATTGATGGTGGGCCCCGACGCGGTCGACGCCCTTCGGTTCGAACGCCTCATCGGCCGGGCTCGCCAGGAGGAGGGCCTCCAGCGAGTTCGGCTGTTGCGCGAAGCCCTCACCCTGTGGCGCGGTGCGGCTATGCAGGATGTCGGGTTGGGGGACAGTGAGGCGTTCGACGCGGCGGTGACGCGGCTCGAGGGGCTGCGTCTGACGGCGATGGAGGATCGCTTCGAAGCGGAGGTCAGTCTGGGCCATGGAGCGGCGGTGGTCGCGGAACTGACCGACGCGGTGGCCGCGCATCCGCTGCGGGAACCGCTGGTCGCTGCGCTGATGCGGGCCCTGGTGGCAGCCGGCCGCGACTCCGAGGCCCTGCTCGCCTACGAGCGTACGAGGGAGGCGCTGTCCGACGCGCTGGGCGTCGACCCCTCGCCGGAGTTGTCGGCCTTACATGTCGCGTTACTGCGGGGCGAACTGGGGCGGCGGGAGGAGAATCGGAAGACCAACGTGCGTGCCGAGCTCACCAGTTTCGTCGGCCGGGACGCTGATGTCGGTGCCGTCCGCGAGCTCATCGCGGAGCATCGTCTGATCACCTTGATCGGGCCGGGCGGTTCGGGCAAGACCAGGCTGGCCACGGAAACCGCACGCACGCTGATCGGTGACCTGCCGGACGGAGTCTGGTTGGTGGAACTTGCCGCCATCGGCGCCGACGGTGACGTCGCGCAGGCGACGCTCACCGCGCTCGGGCTGCGGGATGCTCTGCTCGGCGCGGGTCCGAGCGCGGACCTGGCGGACGGGCTCATTGCCGCGATCCGCGAGCGGGAGGCGCTGCTGATCCTGGACAACTGTGAGCATGTGATCGAGGCGGCGGCGAGGTTCGCCGATCGGGTGCTCGGGCAATGCCGGCGGCTGCGGATCCTGGCGACGAGCAGGGAACCGCTCGGCATCACCGGTGAGGCGCTGTGGCTGGTCGAGCCGCTGGCCGTGTCAACCGACGCAGGCCTTGCCGAGACCGTGTCCTCGCCGGCCGTCCGTTTGCTGCGGGACCGGGCCGGCGCGGTGCGCAAGGACCTTGGAGTCGACGAGCACACCTTGTCGACGATGGTGCGCGTCTGCCGGGCGCTGGACGGGATGCCGCTGGCGATCGAACTGGCTGCCGCCCGGTTGCGTACCATGACCATCGATCAGCTCGCCAACCGGCTCGATGACCGGTTCCGCCTGCTGACCAGCGGGAGCCGTACCGCCTTGCCGCGGCACAAGACGCTGCGCGCGGTGGTCGACTGGAGCTGGGAGTTGCTCACCGAGGCCGAGCGGACGGTCCTGCGCCGGCTGTCGGTGTTCTCCGGCGGGGCGAGCCTGGACGCGGCCGAGTGGGTCTGCGCCGGCGATGACGTCGAGCAGGATCAGGTGCTGGAGTTGCTCACGTCGCTGGCCGAGAAGTCGCTGGTGGTCACCGAGGGCGACGCCGCCCCGCGCTATCGGATGATCAGCACGATCAAGGAGTACGCCGCGGACCGGCTCGCCGAAGCGGGCGAATCGGACCTGGCTCGCCGGGCGCACCTCGCCTACTTCACCGACCTCACCGAGACCGCGGAGCCACATCTGCGCCGCGCCGAGCAGTTGGCCTGGCTCGCCACGCTCGAGGCCGAACACGACAACATCAGCGCCGCGATGCGGGCGGCGGTCGCGGCCGGTGACGCACAGGCGGCGATGCGGCTCGCGGCCGCCGCCGGCTGGTACTGGTGGCTCGGCGGGCGCCGGGCCGAAGGCCTCGAGCTGATGCTCGCGGCCACCAACATCCCCGGCGACGTGACCGATGACGTCCGGGCCATGGCGTACGGGATCGTGGTGCTCTTCGTGACCTCCGGGCGGGGCGACGAGCACCTGGGCGCGGAATGGATCCACAAGGCGTACCGGTTCAGTCAGCAAAGCCAGCACCGCAACCCGCTGCTGGGACTGGTCGACGCGCTGGAACGCCTGCTGCAGGAGCCGGACGCCGCGGTGACCGCGTTCGAGTCGGTGCTGGACAACGAAGACCCCTGGGTACGCGCCCTGGCCCGGTTCCAGCTCGGCAAGATGCGGATCATGCTCGGCCAGGGCGGCCGGGAGGCGGAGGCCAACCTGGAGCTTGCGCTCGCTGAGTTCCGCGCGCTCGGCGAAAGGTTCGGCATGTCCATCGCCCTGTCCGAGCTGGCGGGCCAACTCGCCCTGCGTGGTGAGTTCGTGGGTGCGTGTGCGCACTACGAACAGGCGGTCACGCTCGTCACCGAGGTCGGCGCCGTCGAAGATGTCATCCGGCTGCGGACCCAACAGGCCCTGCTGTACTGGCTGCACGGCGACCGGGACGCCAGCGCGGCCGCCATCGCCGAGGCGGAGCGGTGCGCCGAAGGGGTTACCTGGCCGCATGCGCTGGTCGAGCTGGCACTCGCCAAGGCCGATCTCGCGCGTTGGGTCGGTAACGCCGCGGCGGCACGTCACCAACTCGGGGTCGCGACCGCCCTGCTCGGCGACGAGGCGGAGACGGCGGACATCCGCGCAGGCATCCACGACGTGCTCGGCTACCTGGTCGACGATCTTCGGGAGGCTCGTTCCCACCGCGTGGCGGCCTGGCAGGCGGCGTCCGAGGCGGGACACGCTCCCATGATCGCCCAGACCCTCGTCGGTGTCGCGGACCTCGCACTCCGGCACGACCAGTACGAGCAGGCGGCGCGACTGCTCGCGGCCAGCGTCGGCGCACGTGGAGTGCCGGATCTCGCCCACCCGGATGCGGCCAGGATCGAGCGGGACGTACGGCGACACCTCGGCGAAGCACGGTTCGCCGAGGTGTCGCAGGAGGGTACGCAGGCGAGCTGGGCTCAGCTGGTCGAGACCACGCTCTCCTTCTGACCTGCGCGTCGAATGACGATGTCGCCGTGCCGGGTGCGGGCGTGGACCGAGACGTTGGTGCCCGCCGGGCCAGGGTTTCCCGGCGCGGAAACGGCGTCGCGCACCGATCCTCGCTCGCTGTTGACGTCGAGGTAGGCGGCGGTGCCCTCGCTGATGCCGACCTCGATGTTTCCCGAGCCGTTCGTCAGCTTCGCCTGACCGTGTGTCATCCGGCCGATCCGGATGGCGCCGCTGGCTGTCATGGCGGCGATGCTGCCGTCGGCGCGGTCGATGTCGAAGTCGCAGCCGGCGCTGCTGAGATCGAGGTCGGCCGAGGCGTGGCCGATCCAGGCCTGCCCGCCGGAGTTCGAGAGCCGCAGCGCGCCCTCGACCTCGCCGATCCGCAGCGCGAACGCCCCGCCCTCGATGTCGGCGCGCCCGGCGATGTGGCCGATCGCGACCTCACCGGACGCGATGTTCGCCTGCAGCGTGTCGATGCGGGCCACCTGGACCCGGCCCGATGCCACGTGCAGCTCGCACCCGCCGAACGAGCCGTCGGCATGAACATCGGAGTGCGCCAGGTAGGCGGCGAAACTGGAGCCGGTGGGCAGCTCGATCGTGATGGCGACCGACCCGTTCTTGTGCCCGGGGACGGTCGTCTTGACCGACAGTTGACCGCCGGCGAATTCGACCTTGGTCTTCTCGGCCACCTTGACGTCGGACCGGCTCGTCGCGTTGATGGGTTCGACCAGCACCGCGGTGTCGGTGCGGTCGCTCGCGGTGACCCGCACCTGACCACCGGCGACTTCCACGGTGGCGGCGATGGGCCCGGGGGTGGCGAATGTAGGCATGACAGCTTCTCCCTCTTGCTTGGTACGTGATCTGTTGGTGTGCCCGCCCCGGTTGGTCAGGCCCGCTTCTTGAAGGTGGCCAGCGACCACACATATCCGACCAGGGCGATCCCGACGCACCAGACGACGGCGATGATCACCTTGCTGCCAGCAGGTTCACCGGTCAGCAGCCCGCGCAGTGCCTCAATGATCGGGGTGAAGGGCTGGTACTCCGCGAACTGCCGCACCCCCGCGCCCATGGTTCCGGCCGGCACGATCGCACTGCTCAGGAACGGCAGCATGACCAGCGGTACGGAGATCAGGCCCGCCGATTCCGGGGTTTTGGCCGCCAGTCCCAGGGCGACGGTGATCCAGCTGGTCGCGAAAGAGACCAGCACGATGAGGCCGATCGCGCCGAGCCATTCGAGGAAACTCGCCGCTGGTCGGAACCCCACCGCGTACGCCACTCCGATGATGGCCGCGATGGCGATCAGACTGCGGAGCATGCTGGCGGCGACATGAGCGCTCAGCACGGCACTGCGGGAGATGTCCATCACCTTGAACCGATTGATGATCCCCTTCGTCATGTCGGAGTTGACGGCCAACGCGGTCGCGCTCAACCCGTAACAGATCGTCAACACGACCATGCCCGGCGTCGCGTAGTCGATGTAGTTGCCGCCGATGTCGAAAGCGCCGCCGATCACGTACACGAACATCAGCAGGATCACGATCGGGAACAGGACGGCGTTGAATACCGCGACCGGGTTCCGGAGCGTGTGCTTGAAGTTGCGACCCAGCATGGTCGTCGCGTTGCTCATTATGCGTTCACCTTCGCGCGAGTACGGCCGGTCAGGGCAAGAAAGACGTCATCGAGGTCCGGCGTGTGCACCGAGAATTCCTCGACCTCGATCGAATGTGCGTCGAGTTGTGCCAACAGGGCGCGAACCGATTTCGCCCCACCATCGCTGGGAACCCGCAGGACCAGATCGTCCTCGGCGTCCCGCGCGGAGTCGGTCAGGACCCGCACCGCGGCGGCGAGTTCCAGGTCGCCGGCGAACCGGAGCCGGACATGACTGCCGGGGATCTGGCGCTTGAGCTCGGCGGGAGTGCCCTGGGCAACCAGCTTGCCCTGATCGAGCACCGCGATCCGGTCGGCGAGCCGATCGGCTTCCTCCAGGTACTGGGTGGTCAGGAAGATGGTGACGCCCTCGGCCACCAGCTGACGGATGATGTCCCACATCGTCCGACGGCTGCGCGGATCCAAACCCGTCGTCGGCTCGTCGAGGAAAATGATCCTGGGCTGGCCGACCAGGGTCATCGCCAGATCCAGCTTCCGGCGCATACCCCCGGAATAGGTGGCCGCCATCTTCTGCGCCGACTCCGTCAGGTCGAACCGCTCCAGCAGGTCGGCGACCACCCGCTTGCTCTCACCCGAGCGCAGACGCTTGAGATCCGCCATCAACTGGAGGTTCTCCTGGCCCGTCAGGAGATCGTCCACCGCGGCGAACTGACCGGTGACCCCGATGGCCGCGCGGACGGCCTTGGTCTCGGTCGCCACGTCATGCCCGGCAACGAAGACCGTGCCACCGTCGGCCTTCATCAACGTGGTCAGCACGTTGACCGTCGTCGTCTTGCCCGCCCCGTTAGGGCCGAGCAGGGAGAAGATCGTGCCCGCGGCAACATCGAGGTCGATGCCGTCAAGAACGATCTTGTCCTTGTACGCCTTCCGCAGCCCTGAAGCCGCAATCGCTGAACTCGTCATGCGACCACCATCGGCGCCGGGCCTGCCACCCACCTGACACGCCCCTGACACGGCAGCTGACATGATCGGCCGCTCGTCGCCGCTGTCGGCGCGTTGCTGCTCGTCGCCTGATCTCAGGCGCACACCGTCGGCGGCGGGTACGGTCGTGGAATGCGCCTCCCAACCGCAGCGACCACCGCGGGCTCCCTTATCGGCGGGTGGCAACTCGCCCGCCGGACCGGTAACCGTCCCCTCGGCGGCGTGGTCCTTGCGGCCGGCGGTGTGCTGGCGGGACGCGAGTGGGCCCGGCGGACGAGCCCGGCCGTGACCGCAGGCCTGGTCGCGGCCTACCTCGGGGCGTTCGGCCTGTCGCACCCGCTGGCCAGGCGCATCGGTGCCTGGCCCGCCGTGCTGGCCGTCTCGGCACTCACCGCAGCCGCCTCGTACGCCGTCGCAGACCGCCGCGCTCCCCGCTAGCGCCGCCGCTTGAGGCCGCCCTGGACGGCGCGCTCACCGCACTGGCCAGCTATCGACTCAAGGCGGAGTGACGGCGGCGGTAGAACCCGCAACACCGCTGGCGAAATCGTTCCACCGGTTGGTGCGAGACTTGATCAATGCGGTGCTTCAGTGCGACTGGTTGGACGGCGATCTTCAGCGGGACGGAGACCGAGAGCGGACGCATGCGACCAGTGGAGGCGTGGGATCCGGCTACTGGGGTGGCGCTTGTCGTGGACCCTCAACGTGGTGCGCTCCGCCCCGTCACCGACTGGCCGGACTTCTCCCATCTGGAACGTGGAGAGCGTGTTGTGGGCGTCATACCTGGGGGTGGATGGCGTGCCCACTGGAACGACGGGTACGACGGCACCCCGCTGACTGAGGCGGTCCTTGCTTGGCTTATCCAATCTGATGGTCGAGCTACTCCCATCAGCGTTGACCCCGATGGCACAGTTGATACCGCAGATTTGGCGGACCGCATTCTCGCGCCCGAACAGGATCTGGAGTGAGGTCACCCAGGTCCTCGCGCGCTCGATGCGCCTGCGGCGCCCTTCCGAGGTGAACGGGGCGTTGCGGTGAGTCAGGCGGCCGGGACGTCTTCGGCCGACAAGACGGGTTCGAGGTAGCGCAAGTGTGCCCGGTTGGGCAGCAGGAGTGGGGTGGCGAGCAGGAGGACACCGGAAATGGTGATCGCGGCGAGGGGGCTGGTGAGTGTGGCGAGGATGCCCCAGATCACCATGAGGGTGGCCTGCACGAGTTTGCTGCTGACACTCCATGCGCTGAGGACTTGGGCGGCATGATCCGCGGGAGTCCGTTGCAGGCGTTCGCTGGCGTAGATCGGATTGAAGATGCCCATGCATGTGATCAGCAGGCCCTCGACGATGATCACGGTGAGGAGTCCGGTGATGCCGGGATGGACGAACGCGAGACCGAG
This sequence comes from Micromonospora sp. NPDC047738, assembly GCF_040642675.1. Taxonomy (NCBI): domain Bacteria; kingdom Bacillati; phylum Actinomycetota; class Actinomycetes; order Micromonosporales; family Micromonosporaceae; genus Micromonospora; species Micromonospora sp. NPDC047738. The sequence continues at coordinate 363,040 of NZ_JBEYSO010000005.1, read as the reverse complement.
CGGGAAGAACGATCGCAGCCAGCCGGAGACGATCATGACCCGGTGCCGGCCGTAACGCTTCACGAGGCGTGCGGAGAGGCGGGCGCCCACGAAGCCGCCGAGTGCCGGGATGCCGAAGACGAGACCGTATTGCCAGGCCGGGAAGTGGTATTCGCCCAGCAGCAGGACGGCCAGGAGCGGGACGGTGGCCATGATCAGGCCGCCGACCAGGATCGAGTTGAGGAACAGGCACCGTAGTGCGCCGTCGTGGAGGATGAACCGCCAGCCACCAAGAAGGTCGGCTCCGCGCAACGCGGTGGCCGGGTCGCGGGGTGCCGCGACGTCGCCGCCGCGGATGCGGAGGACCCCGAGCGCGGACAGCAGGTAGCTGAGAGCGTCGACCATGAGGGTGATGACCGGGCCGAGCAGCCCGACGAGCGCGCCGCCGAGGGGCGGTCCGGCCGCGGTCGCCACCCAGCTCGTGCCCTCGAATCTCCCGTTCGCGGTCAGGAGGTGGTCACTGCGGACAAGGTACTTCAGGTACGCGCCGGAGGCGGCGGAGAAGGCGATGGTTGCGGTTCCGGAGATGACCGAGACGACCAACAACTGGCCGTAGGACAGCACCCCGAGGAAGTACGCGAGCGGAACACTCGCCATCGCGAGGAACCGAGCCAGGTCCATCGCGATCATCACTGGGCGCTTGGACCGGTGCTCGACCCACGGCCCGAGCGGGACCGCAATGATCGCCGCGACGGCAAGCCCGGCTGCCTCCAGCAGCGAGACCGCGGATGCCGACGAGTGCAGCACTCGAACCGCGATGAGCGGGAACGCTCCGAAGGCGATCCACGTGCCGTACGTGCTGATCGCGTAGGCCGACCAGAGCCAGCCGAAACTCGACCCCAGTTTCACGCGCACACGACTCCCCCGCAACAACCGATGTTTGGATCCCTGAATCCCATCGGCTGCACGAGGGCGGGATCAAACAACCGCCGTTCGGCGAGCCACAACGATCAGTTGGGCGAGCCTAAGCTGGGCCAATGGATACCGAGGCAGTACGATCGTTCGTCCGAGCGGCCGAGCTCGGGCAGTTGCAACACGCGGCCGACGAGCTGGGCGTGACCCAGCAGGCGGTCTCGAAGCGGGTCGCCGCCCTGGAGCGCGAGCTGGAGGTCCGCCTGTTCACCCGTACCGCCCGAGGGGTCGAACTGACGCTCGACGGCCAGGCATTCCTCCCACACGCACGGAGTATCGTCGCGGGTGTTGATCGCGCCGTCACCGCGGTCAGGCCGGGCTCGCGGGCCCTTCGGATCGACGTTCTAGGCCTGCGAAGCGCGCAGGCCGTCGTTCTGCACGACTATTGGCGGTCGCATCCCGAAACCGACCTCGACGTGGTGACCCTCAGGGTCAACGACCCGCACGTGGCGGCCGCCGCCGTCCAGGCAGGCGATGTCGACGCCTCGTTCCGCACCGTCACCGATCCGACCACGCTGCCACGCGACGTGCAGATGATCCACGCCTTCGACTCCCCGCTGGAACTCCTCGTCGGCCCCAGGCATCCGCTTGCCTCCGCGCGCACAGTGACACCACCCCAGCTGCGCAAGCTTCGGATCTGGGTGCCGGGTATCGTGCCTCGAAGTGAATGGGCGGAGTTCTACGATCAGCTCGCCACCGCCTTCGACCTCCGCATCGACGCGGCGGGCCCGAACTTCGGTAACGAGGTACTCCTCGACGCCCTCGCGGACTCCGCCGACGTGGCCACCCTCGTCGGCGCGCGCGACCGGTACATCTGGCCGACGAACTACGACCTACGCCGCATCCCGATCGTGAACCCGACGCTCGCCTACCCGCTCTCCCTCATGTTCCCCAGAACGAATCCGCACCCGGGGCTTCGGGCGATCATCAACCACTTCGCAAGCCTGGCACCGCTCCCCGAGACGGTCTGGCTCCCGTCCTGGGCAACGACACCACGCCGTTGTCGCCCCGGTCGCGCGTAGACCTCGCCACCAGCAGACGGGTGCCTGGGTGGCCGCCCGGCCGGCCGGGGCAAGATGGGCTGGTGCTCGAGCCGATCGGTGTCCGCCCCGAGGACGAGATGGTCTACCGCGAACTCCTGTCCCGCCCCGAGGCGTCCCAGCGCGACCTCGCCGCGGCACTTGACCGTGGTGCGGCCGAGGTGGGCAGCTCGCTGACCAGACTCGAGGAGCTGGGCCTGGTGCACCGGCTGCCCGGCCAGCCCGCCAGGATGCGCGCGGCGCGGCCCGACGTCGCGGTTGACGCGCTGGTCGACCGACGCCGCGAGGAGCTGGCGCGTACGCAGCTCGCCGCGCGCACCCTGCTCGCCGAGATGCCCGCCGAGGAGCGGTACCGCCCGGAGGAGATCGTCGAGGTGCTGGTCGGCCGGGCAGCGATCGCTGCCCGGTTCGAGCAGCTGCTCAGCACCACCCGGCACGAGCTCATGGTGCTCGATCGCCCGCCGTACGTCGCCGATCCCCGGCGGTCGGACAACTCGGTACGCCGGCTCCTGCGCGCGAAGGTGCGGGTGCGCGGCATCTACGCCCCAGAGGCGCTGGAGCTGCCGGGTGCGCTCGAGGAGGTCCAGGACGCAGCCGGCGTGGGTGAGCAGTCCCGGGTGCACACCGGCCTCCCGATGAAGCTGGCGATAGGCGACCGCCGGCTGGCGATCCTGCCGGTCGGCGTGCAGAGCGCCGATGTGGCGGTCTGCATCCGACCTTCCACCCTCCTCGACGCGCTGGTCCAGCTCTTCGAGCTGCTCTGGGCGCAGGCGACGCCGATCGTCGCACCGGCAGAGGAGGGCGGGTTCAGCGATCGCCAGCTCGCCGCGCTGCTCGCCTCCGGGGCGAAGGACGACGCGGTTGCCCGCCGGCTGGGCACCAGCACCCGTACGCTCAGCCGCCGGATCGCCGAGCTGATGGACCACCTGCACGTCCGCACGCGCTTCCAGGCGGGCGTGCAGGCGGTCCGGCTCGGTTGGCTCGAGAGCTCAGTGCCCGATGTCGAAGGCCCGGACGATCGTCTGGTCGACCACTGAGCCGCCGGTGTCCTCCGCGTGTAGCCGCAGCGACACCAGGCCGCTGCCGGCCGGCAGCTCGACGCGCCAGCCCTCCGTACCGCGGGTGACGACCGCCGGCCGCCAGGTCGCACCGTCGTCGTACGACGCGTCGAGGCGTGGCTCCCCGCCCAGCGTGGACGGTACGCCGTCAGGGCGCCGCAGCCGCAGGTCGAACGCCACTCTGCCCTGGCGGTCGGCCCGGACCCGGTTGTGCAGGTCGACGCCGACGTCGTAGTCCGGCAGCAGCAGCGGCTGGGCCTCCGCCGCATCTCCGGCGGTCGTCGTCGACGGGAAGCTCCAGGCGGTGTCGGTGTGTGTCGACAGCTCGTTCCACGCCTGCGGGTTGTCCGCGGTGAACGAGATCGAGACGCGAGACTCGCCGCCCGGCAGCCGGACCGTGCCGGAGGGGAGGTTGTCCGTCTCCCCGACCAGGGCGCCGTCGGCCCTGATCTCGAGATGGGTGCGAACCCCACTCGGGTGGGTGTACTCCGTTCCGTGGTTTCCGTCCGCGTCGATGAAGCCGTCGACGGCCACGCGCAGCTGATCACCGGAGCGCTGGACGGGCCGAGCGGGATTCGGGGCCGCCGTGATCGGCGCCCGGCCGAAGGGCAGCTCGTCCTTCTCGCGGTCCGAGTACGCCTGGCGCCCGGGCATGCTCAGGCTCATCGGCAGCACCGGTGCCTTGGGGAACATCGTGTTGTAAGCGGACTCCGGAGCGAACACCGCGTAGCTCCATGCGGTGTCCGGGTCGGGGATGCGGTACTCGGCGCGCGTACGCGGCCCGGCCTCGAAGGGGAACGTCGTCGAGACGACGAACGAGTTGCCGGGCTGCCACGGGTACGCCGCCTCGGAGAACGTCGAGGGAAGCGTCGGCTGCCCGTACACCTGACGCACCTGAGTGGCGAGCTGCTCGGGGAGGGCGACGTAAGTGGGGTCCTCGGGGATCCGGTCCTTCATCTTCAGGTAGAGGTCGTAAACATAGGGGCTGGCGGGCTCGCCCTCGACGGTCACCCTGGCTCCCTTAGGGAGTCGGGCGAGCGCGAGGCCCTCCGCCCGGTTCAGCCGGATCGTCGGCACCTGCAGCTTTACTCCGGTGCCGCCCGGGTCGCTGATGTCACCGGGGCCGTCGTTGCGGATCACGACCACGCCCGCACCGTGTGCGGCCGCATTGTTGGACTGTTCGGCGATCGACATGTCGGCGGAGTGCGTGACCAGCGCCAGCGCGCCGTGCAGCTGCTGGTCGGCGAGTTCGGCCGCCGTGGCGCGGCCGACGTCCACCACGGGGAGGCGGGACCGGCCGTTGACGACCGGGAAGTCCGAAGCGACGTCGGAGAACCAGGTCCGGTCGACGTACTCCGGGTGCAGGGCCGGCGCGGTCGGCACGGACAGGGTGATGTCGGGGGCCTCCAGCCGGACCCGGGTGCGCGCCTGGAACGTCCCGATGGACACCTGCGGTGTCGGCTGCAGGTAGAAGTGCTGGTCGAGGAGGTATGCCGGGCGCATGTCCAGGTGGACTGCGGACCCGTCCGCGGCGGTGCGGTCGTAGCCGATGAGCATGGCACCCTGCGGCGGCACCTTGGTGCTGCGCCCCGGGGTCCTGAGCGTGAGCTGCCGGGCATCGCGGGCGTCGAGCGCGAAGGTTCGCTCTCCGCTCACCGTCGTCTCCGGCTCGCCCACGAGCGAGATGTTCTGGAACGTGCGGCTGCTTCCGATGGTCGGCTTCTCGGCGGGCAGAGTGGTGACGAACGCCATCACCGAGTACTCGCCGGGCGGTACGAGCACGCAGGTGGTCCGGGCGAAGGTGACCTCGGAGCACTCGTTGCCCGGCGCCGGGTCGGTGACCAACTGGCGGGTCCACGCCGCGCCGTGCTCAAGGTCGAAAACCGTGATGTAGGCCTGGGCGGCCCGGCCGTCCCGGCCCACCGCGGAGAAGTGCAGCGGCACGGTGTCGGCAGCGCTGGCGGCCAGAGGTGCGGCGTGGCCCTCGATCACGGTCGGCGTGCTGGCGACATCGGTCGTCTGCACGGTCGTGCCTGTCTTGTTCGTCGCGACAACAAGGCCAGGAGTCACGCCGTCGGGGCTGGGCAGCGCGGCGAGCGAGGTGGCGCCGGTGTCTCCGAGCGGCGTCAGGGCGACCTCGGCTCCGCCGCCTACGGAGACAACCCGCGCAGCCGGCGCCGCGGCGAGGCCATCGGCGGAGGCCGCCGCGTTCGCTGTGGACCACGGCGCCGCGGTGAGCAGGCCGACCACGACGGCGAGCGAGGTGACGGCGGCGGCGCTCGCCCGGTGCAGGGCCGAGAGTGGCATGGTCATGGGACTCCCAGTGATCAGAGATGCGTCCCCCCTTTCATAGTCGAGCCGTACCGGCGGCGGACAGCATGACCACTGGCGGCTACCAGAAATGGCGACCGCCCGCCATCGGCTGGCCCGGCTCAACCAACCGGTCCGGAGTGTCACGGACAGTTGGCGAACGATCGGGCTGGTGTTGGCGGTCATCCTGGCTCCCGGAGGGGTGGCCATTTATCCTCGTGGATTGCTTTGCTTAGGAGTCACGCCTCACACTGTGCGTATGACTACCACTGCAGCCGGGCGGGTCCGTACCGTGACGGGCACCGCAGTACTCGCCGCCCTGATCCTGGTGGCGGCATTCGGCAACCCGGCCTACACCGACTGGGCGAAGAACGACACCTCGAACGACGCGTGGGGATTCTTTCTCAAGCAGTTGGCATGGCCGACCTGGTCGTTCAGCTCGGACGATTCGGTGCGGACCATCCTCGCCAACGACATCAAGGCAATCCTGCTCATCGTGCTGACCGGTGTCTTCGTGTCGCTCATGGTTGCGGCAGCGTCATCGCGCAGCGCGAGGCTGTTCTTCTCGAGCTGGGGAGCCTACGTTTTCGCTGCGGCGTCCGCCGGCCTCCTGGCCGCGTTCATCCAGGTGGATACCAGCCTGCGCGGCGCCTTCAACTGGGCCGCCGGTGGCGGGATCTACGGACTGTTCGTCGGTTGGGCCCTCGCCGTCGTGGTCTTCGCCTCCCGGAAGTAACCCGCATAGTCCTGCGCCCCACTGCGCCGCCTACATGCTGAACGACGCCGCTTCCGGCATCGCCAACCTGCACAACGTCGTCCTCGCCCGGTGAGCACCAACCCGGCCAGCGGGCCACCTCAACCCACGCCACGGCGGTCACTGACAGTCGTGATGATGTGTCAGGCATCGAGGTGGACGCAGTGGACACTCACGCATTGTGGTGAACAAGAGACACGATGTAGAGAGATCCGATTAATCGGAAAGAGAGGTTTTGCCGACTCCCGACCGACAGTAGACTGCCCATCCATGTCGTACAACAACTACGACCCCGACGACCAACACCACCGGTTCCCCACCCAACCCACGGCGCCCGACCCCCCACCGACACAGCGGATCGCGTACGTGGACGTACACCACGGCGATGGCCTAGCACCCACGGCGCACTACCCCCACCCCACGCCGCGCACCCAACCCCCAGCGCCGTACCCCCACCCCGCGCCGCCCATCCCCCAGCCACCGATGCACTACCCCCAACCCCCGACGCCCTATACGCCACCTGCTTACCCATCACAGCCCTACCCGGCCCCGCCAGCGCCAGCGCCAGCGCCAGCGCCAGCGCCAGCGCCAGCGCCACGACAACGGAATCAGACAGATACCGCTACCATCGTCGCCCGCGTCATGGTCGGCGTGACCAGCAGCGTCGCTCTCATCTTCGCCTTGCACGTTCTCTTTTCCTTGGCGGGTGCCAACCAGAGCAACAGCTTCGTTCAATTCGTCTACGTGCTTGCCAAGGCGTTCGTACTGGGATTCGGGGACGTGTTCACGCCGAACGACGCCAAGGTTGGGCTCGTTCTCAACTACGGACTCGCCGCGCTGGTGTACTTGGTCATCGGCAGGCTGATCGCCCGGGCACTCCGCCAATAGCCGTCCACATCGTGGTGGGCATTTAGCCTTCACGGGCGCCCGGCCTCATTTGCTTCTGCAACATTGATCAGGAGAGGCATACTCACCCCGGACCTCGCGGCGTTGGGGGCCGACTGCACGCCGTCGTGACCAACTGCCCGCACCGCAACCCCACACGTTGTGCCGATGCCGACACACCGGCCAACACGGAACCAACGGTGCGGCGACGCGTCGGCTTTCAACGCTGCGGCCAGCATCCCCGGACGGGGTCAAGCACACGTGCCGCCTCACCGTCGCTGGATACGAACACCAGCGTGTCCACACCTGTACCGCAGTGCGCAACGCCGCCAGCGAGGCGCCGAGCCGAGACATGTCCGCTACCGCAGCGAGTTGGCGATCTCGATCGCGTCGGACTTGGCCAGGTCACCTTCGAGTCGGTAGCTCACCCCGGCCTCTTCCCAGATCAGAGTCGACGCGGCGAGCCGTGCGGTCTCCTCCCGGGCCGTGCCGGTGCGATCCACGTAGGTCAGCGCGTGCGGGCCACCGACCCAGATGGCGTACCCGGCATCGACCTCGGTCAACTCTACGCCCGGCCCCATGGCCAGCTTGTGGAACGTCGGGTCGAGACGACCGTCGAAGGCATCGATCCGCAGCGTGCCGCCGCGATAGAGCAGGGTGGCCACCCGGTACGCGCCGGTCCGGTCGGGGTCGGCGACCAGCACCTGCTCCGGTGAACCCAGCTTCGCCGGCAGGCGGATCGGAAAGTGGACCAGCCGCTGCGCCTCGTGCAGGGCGGCGGGTCGCTGCGAGGGCAGCGGCGACGGTTCGCCGGTGGGCAGGGTCGGTGCGGGCGATGTGGCGATGGTGATGCCCGCGAAGCGCAGCAGCCCCGTCACGGCGTCGGCGAGGGCGGCCCGGCCGGGCGGGAGCAAGGCGACGAGCAGGGCGACGAGCGCCGCGGCGAGGTAGTAGCGCCACCGCCGCCGCCGGGGCGCGGGTACGGCGAGGCGGGCGCGTACCCGGGCGGTCACGTCGGGCGGTTCGGGGGTGTCCAGCCAGGCGGACAGGTCGCGCAGTTCTCGTTCGAGGTCATCCATGGTGGACCTCCTCGACGCTGAGCAGGCCGCGGAGCTTGGCCAGCGCCCGGTAGGTCCGCGACTTCACGGTGCCTCTGGGCCAGCCCAGCATCGCCACCGTCTCGTCCTCGCTGAGGTCGAGGAAGAACCGGCAGACAATCACCTCGCGGTCCTTCACGGGCAGCCGGCGCAGGGCCTGCACCAGCATGGCGCGGCGTTCGCCGGCGAGGACGGCGCCGACCGCGCTGTCCTCGGCGACCTCCGATCCCCGGTTCGCCTCCGCGGCCCGCAGGACGAGTCCATCCCGCCGGCCGCGGGACCGGTGCAGGTTCCGCGTCTCGTTGGCGACGATCGCCAGAAGCCAGGAACGGAAGGAAGACTCTCCCCGATAGCGGGCGAGACTGCGGTATCCCTTCACGAACGCCTCCTGGATGACGTCCTCGGCGTCCGGGCCGGCGCCGAGCAACACCGCCGTCCGATACGCGGGCGCGGTGTGCCGGGCGACCAGGAGTTCGTACGCCTCCAGGTCACCAGCCCGAGCGCGGGTGACGAGCTCTCCGTCGTCCAGTGACAACCTCCCCGATCACCCTTCATGACACCGCTCACGCCGGGCTGGTTCCATCCCCGCTCCGGGTGGAACTGCGGCGGGTTCGCCGGTGTCATCCGGGCATGATGGCAACGACAAGGATCTCGCGTCGCACCGTTCTGGCCCTCCTCGCCGGCACCGGCGCCGCCACGCTCGTCGGCTGCGATCCGGTGCGGAACACAGCGCCCGCCGTGTCGCTTCCCGACGCCCTGCTCGTCGAACTGGACGACGCACTCGGCGTGCTCCGAGGCCCCGACCGGTTGTCGATCCCGCGCTCCGTCGCCACCGCCGACGGGTCGGCGATCTACGCCACCGCGCCCGACGGCGCCGACACCGCCTTCTGGCGGGTCGACACCGCCACCGGCCACACGTCGGACCGGGTCAGGTTGCCCGGGCGCTGGCTGCCGCAGGCTGTCTCGGCGAACGGCGCGCTGGTGGCGCTCACCTCGGATGCGGCGAATGCGGCGCTGGGACGCCCGGACGGCCGGGACGTGACGCCGGTGCTGGTCGCCGACGTCACCGGGGTGCGGCACCAGCTTGAACTACGGGGCAACTTCGTGCCGGAGACGTTCACCGGGGATCAAGCCGGACTCTTCGTCCTCGAGTGGCTCCCGGCGGCGGCGCCCGACCGGTACCGGGTCCGCGTCGTCGATCTCGCCACGAAGGCTCCGGGCCCGCTCACCACCCGGGACAAGGCGGCGATCCCGCCCGGCGCCGAGGAGGAGATGCGCGGCGACGGGCGCCAGGCCGTGCTCGCGCCGGACCGCCAAACCCTCTACACCCTCTACACGCACCAACCCGGCCACCAGCACACCCGTGACCTGGTCAGCGGGCGGCCGGGCAACGCACACGCGTTCGTCCACACGCTGAACCTCACCGAGCGGTGGGCGTACTGCGTGGACCTGCCGCATCCGTTCGGGGAGGCGTCGGCGAGCGGCCACGCCATGGCGATCAGCCCACAAGGCGGTCGGCTCTTTGTTTCTGACGTCACGTCCGGCACGGTCGCGGAGATCTCCACCGAGGAGCTGACGGTACGCCGCACGGCCATCGTGGCCGGCGGCAGCGGCACCGGGCACGCCGCCGCGGACAGCGAGAGTCTGTTCCTCGGCGCCGGCACGGTGGTGCGGCGGATGGATCTCCAGCAACTGCGCCCCGCCGCCGACTGGTCGGTCCGCGAGCCGGTCACCGGCCTCGTGCGGAGCCCCGACGGCAAGCGCCTCTACGTGGGCCAGACCGGGGCCGTCAGCTGGCACGATCCCGCCACCGGCAACGAGCTCGGCCGCGTCGCGGTGCCCGGGCTGGTCGCTGTCCGGGGTCTGGCCGGACGCGGCTGATCCACCGGTGATCGGTCAGGGCCGGCACCCGCCGACACGCGTGATCGCCGGACCCCGCAGGGACCGGCGATCACCGCTGATGCGCCTCAGGCGATCCGGCGGATCATGCGGATGGCGAGATGGAGCAGGACCACGGCGAGGGCCACGAAGATGCCCGTCTCGATGCTCTGGAACAGCCAGAACCGGTCGGCCGGCTGGTAGAGCTGCCAGTTGTAGGCGCCCGGCCCGAGTCCCAGTTCGGCGCCGCAGGCCCTGCCATCCGGTCCCTTCGTGCCGGGCGGGCAGACGATCTGGGAGTCGGCCAGCACCATCTTGCCGTCGGCATCCCGGACGCCGCTGGCGAGGATCCAGTCGCCCCGGCTGATCCTCGGCCCCTCCGTCCCTTCGATCGGGAAGGTGAGGGTACGGGCGGGCTGGAAGTGCGGCCTGGCCAGGATCGCCGCCGCCGCCCGTACGCCGACGAACCCGACGAGGGTGACGCCCATGGCAGGCAGCATCTTGCGCCACACGGTGCCGGCGAAGATGCCGAGCGCCACGGCGAAGAGGGTGTAGCCGATCGGCACGATCCCCTGCAGGTCGAAAACGATGACGCCCATCCGGCCCTCGTGCGCGGCCTGGGTCAGCGGGCTGACCCACCACGACATGCCCAGCCCGTAGCAGACGGCGAGGGCGACCGTGGCCACGCCGACCAGCCCGAACTTCACCAGCGCCCAGTGCGTGCGACCCACCCCCTGGGTCCAGGCGAACCGGTGGGTGCCGTGCTCCACCTCACGGGCGACCAGCGGGGCGCCCCAGAACAGGCCGACCAGCATCGGCAGGACGAGCAGCAGGACGGCCACCAGGTTCAAACTGCCGTACCGGGTGCTGAAGCGGCGGAACGCCGCATCGCAGGAGTCCCGGGTAGTCCGGGCGACGTCGGCGTCGGCCAGCTGGCGGACACAGTCCGGCAGCCCGAACTCGGTGAACGTGTGCCGCATCGACAGGCCGATAGGGATCATCAGGGCGGCGAGCGCCGCGAACCCGAGCAGGGTGAACAGCAGTTGCTTGCGGTGTTGCCGCCAGGCCAGCCAGATCATGCCGGCACCCCCCATTCGGTGTGGCTCGCGGCCGGGTCGCCGTCGGCCAGGTAGGCGAGGATGACGTCCTCCAGGCCGACGTCCCGGACCGTCCAGGAGGGATCGTTGATCGGCCCGTCGGTGCGAACCAGCAGGGTGGACTGCCGGTCGGTGTGGCTGGCCCGGACGACCGCGGCGACGCCGCCGATCGGACCGCCGTCGTGGCGGGGCCCGACGAGTTGCCGATGCCCGGCCACCAGGTCGTCGGCCGCGCCCGCGAGTTGCACGCGGGCGGCGTGCAGCACGATCAGGTAGTCGCAGACCCGCTCCAGGTCCGCCAACAGGTGCGAGGAGAGCAGGACGGTCGTGCCGGCGTCGGCGACGCTGCCCATCAGCGACTGGAGGAACTCCCGCCGGGCCAGCGGGTCCAGGCTGGCGACCGGCTCGTCGAGCAGCAGTAGCCGGGGCCGCTTGGCCAGCGCGAGCGCGAGAGCCACCTGGGCACGTTGCCCGCCGGAGAGTTTGCCAACCGGCCGGTCGGGCGGGATGCCCAACTGGGCCAGCCGGTTGCGGGCCAGCGCCCCGTCCCACCGCCGGTTCAGCTTCCCACCGGCGGTGACCAGTTCCGCCGCGCTGAAGTCCCGGTACAGCGGGGTGTCCTGGGCGACGAACCCGATGTCAGCCAGGACCTTCGTGTTGTCGTACGGCGATTCGCCGAACACCCGCACCGTCCCGGCGTTCGGCCGGAGCAGGCCCACGGCGAGGTGCAGCAGGGTGCTCTTGCCCGCCCCGTTCGGGCCGACCAGAGCGGCGATTCGCCCGGTCGGTAGCTGCAGCGAACAGTCCCGCAGCGCCCAGGTGCTCCCGTACCTCTTGCCGAGCTGGTCGGTCTCCAGAGCCACGTCCATCGGCTGTCCTCTCATTCCGCTCGCGCGGGTTGCTTGTGTGGTGTGTCGTCGGCGAGGGCGGCCCGCAGGGTGGTCTCCACCAGGGCGATGACGTCCTCGGGCGTGAGTCCGGCCGCCTGCGCCCGGTGCAGCCAGGCCACCAGGTCCTCGCGCAGCTCCGCCTGGTTGGGCAGGGACGCGCCCGCCAGGCTCCGTTCGACGAACGTGCCGACCCCGGGCCGCCCGGCGACCAGGCCCTCGATCTCCAGTTCGCGGTACGCCTTGAGCACCGTGTTCGGGTTGATCGCCAACGACTGCGCGACGTCACGCACCTTCGGCAACTGGTCGCCCGGGGCCAGCAGGCCGACCCGGAGCGCCTGTTTCACCTGCTGCACCAGCTGCAGGTAAGTGTTCACCTTCGACCGACTGTCCAGCACGAACTCGATCACTCGAGACGATCCTCTCTATTGTCCTACGACAGTAGGACTAGTGGGCAGCATCATCGCGAAATCAGCCGCTGTCAAGCGCGGCGTCCGCGTGTCACGGCCCGCGTGTCGGTCCGACCGCTCCGGCACCCGAGCAGCGCGAGCGATACGCCGACAGGCACGAGGCGGGCGTGACGGCGTCGTGAGCAGCCAGCGGACCGATCAGAAGTGACCAGGAATGGGACACCGGGCCCGGGCAGGCCGCCCACGCCGTAGTGACCCAACTGCCAATCGACCGCCGGCTGCCGCTGGCCCGGCTGGAGGCGCAGGTCGCGTTCCCGCTGCTGCTCACCGTGCTTCCGCGGCTGAAGCTGGCCGCCCCGGGCGAACGCCGCGACCGCCTGGCGCTGCGCGGCTACGCCACGCTGCCGGTCACCACCGGCTGACATGGCCGCACCGTGTCACCAAGGGCGGTGTCCAGGCCTCGCGCCGCCGGCCCTGGCAATAGCGCACAGTCAATGGCCTTCGCACGGCAGATGCGTCGACCGGTCGCGGACCCCGTCCAAGAAGGTGCCTGTCAGTGTGATCCGGCTAGTGCGGCGAGCGCCACGCTGAGACCGCCGGCGGCGGTTGCGAGCGTGACCGCCGCCAGCCAGGGGCCGGGCGGGCGGGCCGAGTTCAGCACGGCCGGGGCGGCGGAGGGCGGAAGGCGTCGGCGCAGCGCCGCTGCGGCGACGATGACGACCGTCATCGCGCTGGCGACGGCGGCCAGAAAGATCCATCCGCCGAGGTGCGGCAGGAGGAAACGGCCGGCCCCGGCCGCCGCGACGACAAAGGCGGCTGCGGTACGCCGCCACGCCAGCACCGTCCGTTCCAGCTGCAACCCGGGATCACCAGACGAGACCGGCCCCGGGGAGGGGCCTGACGACGGCGAGGAGCCGAGGTGGATCACAGGACGAGCCCCAGGAGGACCAGGACGCCGACGAGCATGAGACCCGCACCGACCGGCACGGCCATCATCGGTGGCGGGAGTCCTTCCCCCCGTCTCAGGGCGAGCTCGGTGCGGACCCAGCCGAACCAGGCCTGGGCCGGGGCGGCGGCACCCAGCAGGATCAGCACGATCGCAGACGCTCGGCGCAACCCGGGCACGATCGGCAGGTTCACCGCCTCCAACGCCACGCCTGCGGCGAAGAGTGCCAGAGAGGTACGGATCCACGCCAGGAACGTGCGCTCGTTGGCGAGGCTGAACCGCGGATCCGGGTCGCTGCCCTGACTGAAGACGCGGCGAGGCCACCGGGTCGACGCGCCCGGAGACGTCGGCCCGCCCGAGTGCGGGGCTGAGGCACGACGTTTCACCACGCCGCCAGCCCCTTGACGATCGCTATGACGCTTCCGGCGAGGGCGAGCGCCAGCACCCAACGCCGGGCAGCCGTCGCCGGCAACCACCGCCCCAGGAAGTGGCCGCCACCGATCCCTGCCAGCATCGCCGCCCCGCAGGCCAACAGCAGTCTCCACGACAGGACCGGGGGGCCCTTCGCCGCCAGCGACAGCACGTTCGTCACCAGGCCGACGAGCTGCACGGTCGGGACGAAGCTTCGGTGCTCCCAGTCGGTGCTCGCGGCGTAGACCGCGAGCGGCGGTCCGCCCGTCCCGGCCGTCGTGTTGAAGAAGCCTGATGCGAACCCGGACGCCACCGCACCACCCCGCTGCCGGAGGAACGGCATGCTCTGGCCCACCGCCACCCAGGCCACTGATCCCGCTGTGATCAGGCCGATGCCGACGAGCAGGATCGGACCCGGCAGTTCCCGGACCACCCAGACCCCCAGTGGCAGCGCGAGGATCACCCCGGCGATCATCTGAAGGGCCACGCGGCGGCGCAGCGCCCGGGCGGTCATGGACAGCACGATCAGGTTGATCGCCGCTGAGAGCAGGTTGGCCAGGGTCACGCCCGAGAAGGGGCCGAGGATCACGACCAGAAACGGCGCGGCCACCAGGGCGAAGCCCAGGCCGGTTGCTCTCTGCATGGTGGCGCCGAGCGCGACCGCGCTGACCGCGAGCACGTCGGCGACGGGCACCATCTCAGTGCGACACGGCGTCGTCGACCACGTCGGCGAGGCGTCGCAGCCGGTCAACCGAGATCGTGCGCAGGTCGTCGGCCATGGTCGGGCTGCCGACCACCGAGGCCCAGACCGCGCGGCCGGCGAGGAAACCCGAGGCGCCGGCCCGGCAGGCGAGTCGCACGGCTTCGGGGAAGACCTCCGCGGGTACGCCGGAGGACAGCACCACCCACGGGCTGCTGATGACTGACGACAGCGAGGCGCACCCGGCGGTGATCTCGTCTGCGGTGCCCTTGCCGTGGGTTGGTACCTCCGACTTGTAGAGGTCGGCACCGAGGTTGCCGAGTTCGCGGGCCGCCGCGTGGATTCCCGCTTCGTGGTCGTACGCGCCGCCGTCGCGCGGGCCACGGGACACCGGTTCGATGATGCTGACCAGGCCGGCCTCGCGGCAGCGGGCGACGAAGTCGGTGACCATGGCGATCCGCGGCTCAGGCGCCTCGTCCGGCCGGTAGAGCACGAGCAGCTTGAGGGCCTTCGCGCCCTGCTTGCGTACGGTTGCGGGGTCGACCTCGGGGTCGATCGCCACGTCTGCGACGAACTCGGTGGCGCTCGGGGTGAACGCGTCGGCCGCTGCGATCAGCGCGCAGGACGGGTCGACGGCGTTGTCCGCGATCACGGCGTCCCAGCCGAACTGCTTGTCGATGAGGATCGCCGACGCGTATGGGCTGAGCGCCCGTGCCGCGTCCACCTTGAACGCGGTCAGCTGCGCGTCGGTCACCGGCTCGGGCTGGCGTGCGGCGAACATGGCGCGCAGCGCCTCGCGCTGGTCGACGGCGAGCATGGCGTAGCCGCCCGAGGTGCGGGCGAGGATCGAGGGGTCGGTGGTCACTGTTCCTCCAGCGCGGGAGCGGCCGAGGCGCCGCCGAGGTCGGCGACGTCGAGGCACTGAGATCAAAGGATGTTTGAAAAATAACATCCATTGGTGCTGGAAGAACAGGGGCTAGACTACGGGCGTGTCAGTGGAAGCCATGCGCTACGACGGCGCCCCGCAGCGGCGGACGCACATCATGGCCGCGCTGCGCCGGGCCGGCTTCCTCTCGGTCGCCGACATCAGCGCCCAGCTCGGCGTCTCTTCGATGACGATCCGCCGTGACCTGCGGCGACTCGCTGAGGCTGGCGAGGTCCAGCTGGTCCATGGCGGCGTGAGTCTTCCGCCGGGCGGCGTCGGGGCCCCCGGGTACACGTCCCGCGCGCTCAGCCACGCCGGCGCCAAGCAGGCGATCGGCGCCGCGGCGGTCCGCCTGGTGCAGCCCGGCGACACGATCGGCATCGACAGCGGCACGACCGCGGCCGAGGTGGCCCATGCGCTGCCCGAGGACTTCGACGGCTGCGTGATCACCCACTCCGTCCCCGTGCTGGCCCACATGCTGTCCCGGCCCAGGTCAAGGGTCATCGGGATCGGCGGCGAGCTGCTGCACGACAACCAGGCGATGGTGGGTTTCGCGGCGCTGGATCTCGTCCGGCGCATGCGGGTGCGCCTGCTGTTCCTCGGGGCCAGCGCCGTCGACGAACGGGGCGCGTACGTGCGCTCGGAGGTCGAGCTGAGCGCCAAGCACGCCCTCATGGACATCGCCGAGGAGGTCGTGCTGCTCGCCGACGCGAGCAAGCTGACGGCCACCGCTCCGGTTCAGGTGTGCGGCTTCGACCGCATCGACACCCTGGTCGTGGACGGTCCGCTGCCCGCTGCGGTTGCCACGGCCGCACGCCGCACCGGCACCCGCGTTCTGACCGCATAAGCGAGTGAACTGCGCGAACGCGGTGTAGACCCGCTGCGGTAGTGGCGAAATCCTGCCGAGGCCTCACGGGGAGCGGGCGACAGCGGAACGCGCCCCGATGAGGCATTGGCACCTTTCGCCGGATGCCAACTCTCCGCCTTTTCTTTGTTTCGTGCTCTTGACGCCTGGGTGACATGCGTTCAACACTGCATGCAGATAGCGTCGACGTGAGAGAAGGCACATGGACCTCAAGGCCGCACCCTCAGCCACGGAGACCCGCATGGTCACGTTGCCGGATGCCGCAGTGGTGGACGTGCGGTGCCGGGTCTTCCGGGCACGCCCCACCGAGCCGATCGCCATGTCGTTCGCGCCGCTGAACCACCGCGTGATGATCCTGATCGAGGTCGAGCTGGCCGACGGTTCGGTCGGCGTCGGCGAGAGCTGGGCGAACTACCCGTCCTGGGCGTGGCGCGAGCGGATCGCCACAATCCACGACGGCGTCGCGCCGCTCATGAAGGGCCGCAGCTTTCCCGACCCGACCACCGCCCAGCGCGCGCTGCTCGCAACGCTGGCGCCGCTGGGCCGCCAGTGGGGTGCACCCGGCCCGGTCTACCAGGCGATCAGCGGCGTCGACATGGCGCTGTGGGACCTCGCCGCCCGGCACGCCGGCACCAGCCTGGCCCGGCTGCTCAGCGCGAGCCCACGCACGGAGCTGCCGGTGTACGGCTCCAGCCTCGGACCAACCGGGGTCGCCGAGGTCGCCCACCGCTGCGCCGCGCTCGGGCTCACCGCCGTCAAGGTCAAGGTCGGCTTCGGCGCGGACATCGACCTCGCCAACGTCGGGACCGCCCGGCGGATCCTCGGCGACCAGGTGCAGATCTTCGCCGACGCCAACCAGGCGTGGCGGCTGACCGAGGCGCTGGAGATGGTCCGCGCGCTGGCCGACCTCGGCGTCGCGTGGGTCGAGGAGCCGCTGGCCGGCGACCGCCCCGCAGAGCTGGCCGAGCTGAGCCGCCGCACCGCGATGCCGCTGGCCACCGGGGAGAACCTCTACGGCGCCGCGGCGTTCACCCCATACCTGGAGGCCGTCGAGATCCTCCAGCCCGACCTCGGCAAGGTCGGCGGCGTCACCGAGTACCTCGACGTGTTGGCGGCCGCGGCAGCAGCCGGACGGACGGTCAACCCACACCTCTACAACGGCGCGGTCGCCACCGCCACGACCGTCCAGGCCGGCGCGATCTCGTCGGCGACCCGGCTCATCGAGTGGGACATCCGCTCCAACCCGCTGCGGCAGGCCGCCGACGGCCTGCTCACCGCCCACGGCACGGTCCGCGTGCCGGACGGGCCCGGATTCGGCATTGATCTCGACCAGGACCAGCTCGACGCGTACGAGGAGCAGCTACCGTGACCGACCCCATCGTCAACGACATCCTCTCGGCCGCCACTGCCGTGCGCGTGACCGGCCGGACGGCGGGCGGACCGCGGCTCGCAGTGCTCGACCCGGCCACCGGCGAGCCGTTCACCGAGGTCAGCACGGGTAATGGTGCCGACGCGACGGCGGCACTCGATCTCGCGCAGCAGGCCCTGCCGGTGTGGGCGGGTACGCCGCGGGCTGCCCGGTCGGCCGCCCTGCGGGCCATCGCCGCAGACGTCGAGGCGCTCGCCGCGGAGCCCGAGTGGCCCGCACTGATCACTCGGGAGAGCGGCAAACGGCTCGCCGAGTCGGCGGCCGAGCTCGGGCTGACCGTCGCCTACTTCCGGATCATGGCCGACCTGCTGGACCGGCAGGAGACCGAGCAACTGTCCGTCGTACCCGGGATCACGCACCGGGTGACCACGCGGCCCGCCGGTGTCGCCGCGGTCCTCACTCCCTGGAACTTCCCGGTCTCCATCCCGGCTCGCAAGATCGCGCCGGCGCTGGCGGCGGGCTGCCCGGTGCTGTTCAAGCCCTCCGAGCTGACGCCGCTGTCGTCGATGGTGCTGGCCGCCGTCGTCGAACGGCACGTGCCCGCAGGCGTCCTGTCGACCGTGCTCGGCACACCCGCCGACGTCGTCGACCCGTGGCTCGCCGACAGGAGCGTCGGCGTCGTCTCCTTCACCGGGTCGACCCGGGTGGGGCGGCTGGTCGCCGCCGCCACCGCGCCGCGCTTCGTGCGCACGGTGATGGAGCTCGGCGGTTGCGCACCGTTCCTCGTGCTGCCGGATGCGGATCCGCAGGCAGCCGCGCAGACGCTGCTGGTCGCGAAGTACCGCAACAACGGCCAGTCCTGTATCGCCGCGAACCAGATCCTCGTGGCCCGCGAGGTGGCGGCCGAGTTCACCGAGGCGTTCGTCGCGGCGACCGAGAAGATGGTCGTCGGCCTCCCCACGGATCCGGCCACCGACCTCGGTCCCCTCGCTCCGGCCTCGGACCCGGCCCGGATGGCCTCGCTCGTCGAGGAAGCGGTGAGCAAGGGCGCGAGGAAGGTCACGAGCGGCGCCGTCCCCGAGAAGGGCCACTTCGCCCCGGCGACCGTACTGCTGGACGCGCCCGTCGACAGCCGGGTGATGACCGACGAGATCTTCGGGCCGATCGCGCCGATCCACGTCTACGACGACCTCGACGACGCGCTGGCCCTGCACCATGCCACCGGGTACGGCCTGGCCGGCTACGTCTGCAGCGCGGACCTCGACCGCGCCCACGCCGTCGCCGACCGCCTCTCCGCCGGGATCGTCGGCATCAACACCGGGACCCCGAACACGCCGTGGATCCCGTTCGGCGGCGTGCAGGACTCGGGCCTCGGCTACGAGGGCGGCCGCCCCGGCCTGGAGGCCTTCCAGACCTTCCTGTCCGTCGGCTCGAAGGCGCAGGTGTGACGATGCGCCTGCTCATCGGACAGACCGGCGCACCGACCAGCGTCGTCAACGCCAGCCTCCGCGGCTTCCTCGAGGCGGCGGCGGATCACGACGTGCTGGCGCTGCGGGGAGGCCCGGACGGCCTGGTCGAGGGCCGGCTCACCCCGGTCACCGCCGCCGACGTGCCGGCCGTCGCGGCCCGGCACGGCGGATCCTGGCTCGGCGCCGGGCGGCGGGCGGTCACCGAAGGGGACCTCGACACCGCACTCGACGTCCTGGCCGCGAACGGTGTCGAAGGCGTGGCGCTGATCGGCGGCAACGGGACGATGGCGCTGCTGCACGCCCTCGCGAACCGGGCCGCCGCGACCGGGCGGGAGCTGAGCGTCGTCGGAATCCCGAAGACCGTGGACAACGACCTGGTCGGCATCGACCACTGCCCCGGATACGGGTCCGCGGCGCGCTACCTCACGAAGGTCGTCCCGGACCTGGCCCGTGACCACGAGGCGATGTCCGGCATCGAACCGGTCCGCATCGTGGAGACCCTCGGCCGCTCGGTGGGCTGGCTGGCCCTCGCCGCGACCTGGCACCGCGACGATCCGGCGTACGCGCCGCACCTGGTGCTGATCCCGGAGCTCGCCTTCGACCGGGCGGCGTTCCTCACCACCGTGCAGGATGCCCTGCGCGCCCACGGGCGGGCGTTCGTGGTCGTCAGCGAAGGCGCGGCGAGCGAGTTGACCGACGATCCGTTCGAGGCGGTCAACCACACCCGGATCATCCTCGGCGGCGTCTCCAGGGCGCTCGCCGGGCTGGTGAGCACCGAGCTCGGTGTCGCCGCCCGCGGCGAAGTGCTCGGCATGGCCCAGCGCAGCAGCGGCGCGCTCGCCAGCGACGTCGACCGGGCGGAGGCGGCGGAGGCGGGACGGCACGCGGCGAAGCTGCTGGCCGACCGTGCCACCGGCCTGATGGTCGGCCTGCACCGCAGCGCCGGCGAGACCGTGTACGACCCGGTGCCGCTCGCGGAGGTGGCCGGCCGGACCCGGCCCGTACCCCCGCAGTGGCGCAGTACCAATCCCGCCGACCTCGGCGACTTCCACGACTGGCTCACTCCACTCCTCGGTCAGAACTGAAAGGCATAAAGATGCGAAACAAGATCTTGAGTGCCGGGTTCGCCCTGGCCCTCGTCGGCGGGCTCGCCGCCGGCTGCGGCGGCGGCGACTCGGGCGGCAGCGCCAACGAGATCTCCCTCGTCATGTCCAACCACCCCTGGCAGAAGGCCATCGAGCCGCTGATCCCCGAGTTCGAGAAGGCCTCGGGCGTCAAGGTGAAGGTGCAGACCTTCGCCGAGCAGCAGGCGCGCGACAAGATCTCGTTGAACCTGCAGTCGCGCAGCTCTTCCATGGATGTCTTCATGACGCTGCCGTCGCGCGAGGGCCTGCAGTTCAGCAAGGCCGGCTACTACGCTCCGCTCGACGACTACATGAGCAAGTCCGCCGCGTACGACGCCGCCGACTTCCCGGCCGCGGTCAAGACCGGCATGACGATCCAGGACAAGATGATCGCCGCGCCGGTGAATGTCGAGGGTGTTGTCCTCTACTACCGGACGGACCTGTTCAAGCAGTACGGCATCACGCCGCCGAAGACCCTCGACGAGTTGCCCACCGTCGCCGCCGCGATCAAGCAGAAGTCCGGGGGCAAGGTCACCCCGATCGCGCTGCGCGGCCAGTCCGCCGCCCTGCCGTTCACCTTCGGCCCGTTCCTGCACTCCCAGGGCCTGGAGTGGACCAAGCCGGACGGCACCCCGAACTTCGACAACCCCGGCGCCGCGGACGCGATCAACCGGTACGCGAGCCTCGCCAAGGACTACGGCCCGCCCGGCGTCGTCAACAACACCTTCACCCAGTCCTCGGCGCTCTTCGCGGCCGGCAACGCGGCGATGGAGCTGGAGTCCAGCAACGAGGTCAGCAGCATCAACGACCCGAAGACCTCGAAGGTGGTCGGCAAGATCGGCGTGCTGGATTTCCCGGCCGGCTCGGCGGGCTCGAAGTCGACCGTCCTGAACTGGGGCATCGCCATGTCCTCGTACTCGAAGCACAAGGACGCGGCCTGGAAGTTCATCGAGTGGGCGACCGGCAAGGCCACCCAGCTCAAGCTGACCGCGGACGGTATCGCTCCGCCGCGGACCTCGGTCGCGCAGGACAAGGCGTACACCGACACGCTGAACACCGAGACGCTGAAGGAGTGGAGCAGGGCGCTCGCCAACGTGCAGGCGAACGGCTCCACGGAGGTCGGCCCGGTCGGTGTCGCCGCCCCTGAGATGCGCAAGGTCGTCGGCGACGCCGTCGGCAAGGTGATCCTCGGCCAGGCGGACGCCAACGCCGCAGCCAAGGAGATCCAGGACGGCCTCACTCCGCTGCTGGCGAAGAACGCCGGATAAGTCTCATGAGCGACCTGATGACGAAGTCGCCCACCGCCTCCGGCTCCGCCAACGCGGGGCCGGGGGCGGGGGCGCCGCCCCCGCGTCGCCGCCGGGTCGACCCGACGGCCCGGGGCGTGTGGCCGTTCGCGCTGCCGGCCGTGCTGGTCACGGCCGTGCTCGTGCTGGTGCCGATCGCGTACACGATCTGGCTCTCCGTCAGTGACCGGCAGTCCGACGGGACGAACTCGGGGTTCCTCGGGTTCGCCAACTACGCCGAGATGTTCGACAACCCGCAGTTCTGGAACTCGCTGAAGATCACGCTGTTCCTCTTCGTGGTCTGCCTGCTGGTGGAAACCCTCCTCGGGCTGGCCCTGGGCTACGTGATGAGCCTGGACGTGCCGGGTCGGCGGATCTTCCAGGGCATGATGCTGGTCCCGGCGATCACGGCGTCGGTCGCGGTCGGCCTGGTCTGGCTGCTGATCATGGACCCGTCGCTCGGCGCGGCCAACCAGATCCTCGCCAAGGTGGGTATCGACCCGGTGGTGTGGCTCGGCGACCCGGACATCGCGCCCTGGTCCATCGCCCTGGTCGACATCTGGCAGTGGACGCCGTTCATGGCGCTGATCATCTCGGCCGGGATCCGGTCGCTGCCCGAGGAGCCGTTCGAGGCCGCCGCGCTGGACGGGGCGAGCGGCTGGCGGACGGCCTGGAACATCGGCCTCCCGCTCCTGCGCCCGGTCCTCACGGTGGCGATGCTGCTGCGCACGGTGGACCTCGTGCGCTTCTTCGACACGATCTACATCATGACCCAGGGGGGCCCGGTGAACTCCACGAACACCCTCAACGTGTACGGCTACAACGCCGGCTTCGTCGACCACGAGCCGAGCTACGCGGCGGCCCTGCAGGTCGCCTTGCTCGTCCTGGTGATCATGATCGCGGGCGGGTTCACCTGGTTCCGGCAGCGGGCCTCGCGATGACCAAGCGGCTCAGCGGCGTGTACGCCGCATACCTCGTCTTCGCGATCGTCTTCTTCGGCCCGGTGCTCTTCATGCTCTGGTCGTCACTGCGCAACAACGTCGACATCACCGGCTCGCTGTTCAACATCGGCTCACCGCTGACGTTGGAGAACTTCACCAACCTCTTCGAACGCTTCGCGTTCGGCCGCTACATCGCCAACAGCTTCATCGTGGCCGGCGGGTCGACGATCCTCGGGCTCGTCCTCGGTGCGCCGGCCGCGTACGTGATCGTGCGCCGCAAGTTGGCCGCGCTGGGCTTCGTCACCCTGCTGGCCCGCATGGCGCCCGGCGTGCTGTTCGTGCTGCCGCTGTTCGTGCTCTCGATCCGCATCGGTGGCCCGGACAGCGTGGCACTCAACTACGCGCTGCTGATCGTCGCGCACCTGATCATCACGCTGCCGCTGTGCATCTGGCTGCTGGTGCCGTTCTTCGAGGAGATCCCGATCAGCATCGAGGAGTCGACGCTGATCGACGGCGCGAACGCCTGGCAGCGGTTCCTTCGGATCGCGCTGCCGCTGGCCCTGCCCGGGCTGTCGGTCGCGCTGACGCTGAGCTTCATCTTCAGCTGGAACTACTTCCTCTTCGCACTGGCCCTGGCCAACGAGCGGACGCTGCCGCTGACCGTCATCGCGTTCAACTTCATCGGCCAGGGATCCAACGACTTCGGCGGCCTGATGGCCGCGAGCACGCTCATCTCCGCACCCGCCCTGCTGCTGACGGTCTTCGCACAGCGCTGGCTGGTCCGCGGCATCACCGGAGGAGCCGTCAAGTGACGTCCATGCAAGCCCGCTTCCAGGGCAACGGCGAGATCACTTTCGAGAAGGTCGCGCTCGGCGACGTCGCCGAGGGCGACGTGCGCCTGCGGGTCGACGTCTGCGCGCTCTGCGGGTCGGACAAGCGGCTGCTGCACAGCGGCTCGACCGTCGTTCCGGGCCACGAGATCGGGGGCACCGTCGTCGGCGGAGCGCTGCCCGAGGGTACGCGCGGCATCGTCTACATTCCGGTCTTCTGCGGGACGTGTGCACGCTGCGCCGCCGGCCGTACGAACCAGTGCCTGAACCTGTCGCAGCTGATCGGCTGGCAGCGTGACGGCGGATTCGCCGAACACGTGGACGTCCCGGCGCGGTGCGTCCTGCCGGTGCCGGACGACATCCCGCTGTCGGTCGCGGTCCTCGGGCTGGACACGGTCGGCACTGCCGCACACGCCCTGCGCCTGGCGCTGCGGACGCAGGACACGGTGGACCGGGCGCTGGTCGTCGGCGCCGGGCCGCTCGGCCTCGGTGTCGTCGCGGTCGCCCAGGCCATGGGGATCGCCGTGGACGCCTTCGACCCCAATCCCACTCGCCTCGAGACCGCGGCGGCACTCGGCGCGACGCCCGCCGATGACCTGACCGCCGAGAACCAGTACGACATGGTCGTCGAGGTCAGCGGCGCGAACGCGGCCCGGGAGACGGCACAACGGGTGGTTCGGCCCGGCGGCACGGTCGTCGCGCTCGGCGAGTCGAACCAGCCGTACACGATGCCCGCTACGCCGCGCTGGCGGCGGACCGACTGCTACACCGTCCGGTCCTTCTACTTCCCTGTCAACGAGGTCGAGGCGAACTGGGACCTGCTGCGCGTCATGGGCGCGTCGCTGCGTGACCTCATCGTCAAGCCCCTCACCCTGCCCGAGCTGCCCGAGGCGTTCGCCCGCTTCGTGGCCGGCGACTACGTCAAGCCTTGCATCGTGTCGGCGGATGCCCATCTCGTGTCGGAGGTAGCCCGATGAGCCTGTTGATCCTCGCCGTCGACCAGCGTCCCTGGCTCACCCAGGCCCTGTACGGCCACACCGCGACCGCGCTGCCCGCGGAGCGCGCGGCGATCACCGACGGCAAGCACATGGTTCTCGAAGGACTGCTCGCCGCTCTCGAAGCCGAGCCCCGCCTGGCCGCGCACGCCGGCATCCTGGTCGACGAGCAGCTCGGAGCGGGTGTACCCGAGCGGGCCCGGGCCCATCAGGTCACGCTGAGCATGCCGGTCGAGCGCGGTGGCTGCGACGTGTACGAGACCGAACCAGCCGATCTGCCGGCGTTCCTCGCCCACTTCCGACCCGAGTTCCCCAAGGTGCTGGTCCGCTACAACGTCGAGGGGTCGGCGTCGGACAACCGCGAACAGCGGTCCCGGCTGGCCAAGGTGTCGCAGGCGGTCCGGGACTCCGGGGGCCGGTTCCTCTTCGAGCTGCTCGTGCCGCCGACACCCGAGCAGCGGAACATCCCGAGCGAGGTGTTCGACACCGAGGTGCGGCCTGGGCTCATCCACCGGGCGATGGCGGAGATCGTCGAGGAGGTACCCGTCGACGTCTGGAAGCTGGAGCACCTGGGCGCGCCGGAGCACTACCGGACCGCCGCCGACCTCGCCGCGCAGACCGGCGGCGAATGCATCCTGCTGGGCGCGAACGCGCCGAGGGCCACAGTCGATGGTTGGCTCAGCGACGCCGCCGCCAACGGGTTCACCGGCTTCGCGATCGGCCGTAGCATCTGGTGGGACTCGCTGCGCGGACTTCTGGCCGGCGACTTGACGCGGCCCGAGGCGATCGCGGCGGTCGCTGCCAACTACCGCCACTTCGCAGGGACGTTCCTTCAGTGACCAGCTCTCTCCAGGCCGACCCGCAGCGCGTCGGTGAAGTGCTCTACAAGACCCTTCGCGACCGGATCATCTCCGGTGAACTGCGGCCGGGCACACGGCTGAGCGTCCCGGCCCTCGCCGAGGAGTTCCGGGTCAGCCGCAGCCCGGTCCGGGACGCGGTGATCCGCCTCGTCCAGGAGAACCTGGCCGCCGAGACGATGAACCGCGGCGCGGAGGTCGCACGCATCTCCCGCGCCGAACTGGTCAGCCTCTACGAGGCCCGCGAGGTCCTGGAAGGAGCGGTGGCCAGGCTGGCGACGGAGAAGTACGACGCCGCGCTGCGGCGTAGCCTGCTCGCGCTGCTCACCGAGCACCGCACGGTCGCGGAGCAGGGCGACTTCGCCCGCCACCTCGAACTGGACGCGGCCTTCCACCGGGAGATCCGGCAGGCGGCGAAGAGCCCGGTGCTGGCCCGGATGCTCGACGGCGTCCAGAGCCGGGTCCTGGTGGCGATGCGCTCCACCAGCCTGACCGGCGGCATGGTCCAGGCCGTTCACGACCACCAGGCCATCTTCGAGGCCATCGGCTCCGGCGACCCGGAAGCCGCCGAGGAAGCCGCCCGCGCACACATCCACCGACTGAAGGAGTTACTCAGTGCTGCTGACTGAGGCCCGTTTCTTCGGCACCGGCGACGTACGGCTGCTCAAGTCCGAGCCGGCGCCGCTCGGCCCGACGGAGGTGGCGATCGCGCCCCTCGCGGTCGGCGTCTGCGGCACCGACAGCCACATCGTCGCCGGCAGCTTCGCCGCCGCGCCCCAGGTCGTGCTCGGCCACGAGGTGTGCGGCCGGATCACCGAGGTGGGTGCCGCGGTCGACGGGCTCACCGTCGGCGACCTGGTCACCGTCGAACCGCACGACTACTGCACCCGGTGTACCTACTGCCGCCTCGGCCAGGAACACCTCTGCGACAGCAAGCGGGGGTATGGCGTGAAGCTTGACGGCGGCATGACCGAGCGGATGACGGTGCCGGCGCGGATCGCTTACCGGCTGCCGGACGCGACGCCGCCGTGGATCGGGGCGCTGACCGAGCCGCTCGCCTGTTGCCTGCACGGCATGGATCAGCTGAACCCGCGCTCCGGGCTGCCGATCCTCATCTTCGGCGCCGGACCGGCCGGGGCGATGATGATCGCCCTCGCCAAGGCGCGCGGGCTCGCACCGGTCGTGGTGCTGGACCCGCGCGCCGACCGGCGGGAGGCCGCCCTGCGGATGGGCGCGGACGTCGCCCTCGACCCGGCGTCGCTGGACGAGGCCATCGCGCTGACCGACGGGCTCGGCTTTCCGCACGTGATCGACGCGGTCGGCTCGGGCCGGATCCTGGAATCGGCGATCACCGCGTCGTCGCGCGGTGGTCGGATTCTCGTCTTCGGGGTTGCCCGGCCCGACGACGAGGCCCGGGTACGCCCCAACGAGATTTTCGCGCGGGAGCTGACGCTCGTCGGTGCGGTGATCAACCCGTACACGCACCACCGCGCGGTGCAGATGCTGCCAACCCTGGGCCTGGACCGGCTGCGTCCGGCCTTCTACGGCCTGGACCAGCTACCGGAGGCCCTCGAAGCGCAGCGGAACGGCACGGCTGACAAGGTGTTCATCGCCCCGCACGGAATCGCGGCAGCCAAGGGCTGACGAGGAAGCGGTCGAACATGTTGGCGGCGCCACCCGTCTCGCAGGGGCTGAGCCCGTCGTAGGCTCGCCACGTGATGGACGGGAGGCTGAGGTGGCCGAGACGACGCTGACCGAGACGATGGTGGCCAAGGTGATGGCCGAGTTGGTCGAGCTCGAGGACCCGAAGACACGCGAGGTGAACGAGAAGCACGGTGACGATCACGGTGTGAACCTCAGCAAGCTGCGCGCGCTCGCGAAGCGGCTGAAGACGCAGCAGGAACTCGCGTGCCGGCTCTGGGAGACGGATGACACCGCGGCGAGACTGCTGGCGGTCCTGATCTGCCGCCCGAAGGCGTTCGGGCGTGACGAGTTGGACGTCATGTTGCGCGAGGCGCGCACCCCCAAGGTGCACGACTGGCTCGTGAACTACGTGGTGAAGAAGAACCCGCACTCCGAAGAGCTGCGCCTGGCCTGGTCCGCCGATCCGGATCCCGTAATCGCGAGTGCCGGCTGGGCGCTGACCACCGAACGCGTGACGAAGACGCCCGAGGGCCTCGACCTCGCAGGACTGCTCGACGTCATCGAGGCGGAGATGAAAGACGCCCCGGATCGCCTGCAGTGGGCCATGAACGAGTGCCTGGGTCATATCGGGATCGAGCATGCCGAGTACCGCGCCCGTGCAGTCGACATCGGTGAGCGTCTGGAGGTGCTCAAGGACTATCCGACGTCCCCGGGCTGCACGTCCCCGTTCGCGCCCATCTGGATCAACGAGATGGTGCGCCGAGCGCACGACAAGTAGGAAGGTTCGCGCTCGCGCTCGGGCCGCTCCTCCGTCAGAACGCGGCACCCGATACGAACCGGCCGCTGGCGCATGGGCGCAATGGTGGCGTCGCGGCTCGGCGCCGACTACGCGTCGTGGGTCGGCCGGCTGGTGCTGGCCTCGGTGAGTTGCCGGCGTGCCGGCTGGCGATCCTGCCCGGCATGACGCATACGACCGTCCCCAGCGGGCGGAGTCGCTGGTCCCGATGGTCGATGAGTTCCCCGAGGTCTGATGGTCCACGCTGGCGACGCCGGAGATACCTGACTAAGGTCAGGTATATGGATGCCGAGCTCATCGCCGCCGTACGGCGGTTCAACCGGACGGTGACCCAGCGGGTGGGGGCGCTCGACGACGGGTACATGGCCCGCGGACGTCCCCTCGCGCAGGCGCGCCTGCTGTGGGAGATCGGCCCCGGCGGCGCCGAGGTCGCCGCGCTGCGCGCGCGGCTCGGCCTGGACTCGGGTCACCTGAGCCGACTCCTGCGCACCCTCGAGGGCGACGGGCTCGTCACCGTGGGGCCGGCCGACCAGATCGGCGGCGACGGGAGGGTACGGGTCGCCGCGCTCACCGAGACCGGCCGGGCCGAGTGGACGGAGCTCGACAAACGCTCCGACGAGTTCGCCTGGACCATCCTCGAGCCGCTCACCCCGCACCGCCGCCAGCGACTCGTCGCAGCGATGGCCGAGGTCGAGCGGCTGCTCGTCGCGTCGATGGTGGTGATCGCACCGTGCCCGCCGAGCGACCCGCGAGCCAGGGCGTGCGTGCGGGCCTATGCCCGGGAAGTCGCGCGACGGTTCGACGACGGCTTCGACCCGGCCCGGAGCAATCCCGTCCACGACGACGCGCTCGTCCCACCCGCCGGCGTGTTCCTGCTCGCCACGCTCAACGACGAGCCCGTCGGCTGCGGCGCGGTGAAACTCCACCGCGGCGCACCCGCCGAGATCAAGCGCGTCTGGGTGTCCGACGCGGTGCGTGGGCTCGGGCTCGGCCGCCGGATACTGGGCGAACTGGAACGCTATGCCGCCGACCGCGGCTGGAGCGCCGTCCGGCTGGACACCAATCGCAACCTCACCGAGGCGATCGCGCTCTACCGCGCCGCCGGCTACCACGAGATCGAGCCCTACAACACGGAGCACTACGCCCACCACTGGTTCGAGAAGAAACTCGCACCTGACCGCACCTGACGCCGCTGGTACGCAATTCAGTTGCCGGTTGGCGGGCAGTGCGGTTGCCTACGGTCATGCTCACGGGCCGCGCCGACGGGGTCGACTCGTACTTCGTCTGCGCGACCCCTCGCACCGGCAGCTCTCTTCTGCTGGGGTTGCTCGCGTCCACGGGCCTCGCCGGTAACCCTCAGGCCTACTTCCGCTCGCCCGACGAGCCGCTGTGGGCCGACCGGTGGGGGATTCCCCGCACCGCGGAGGGCCGCTTCGACTACGTGGCCTACGTGCAGGCCGCGCTCGCCGCGGGCCGGACGGACAACGGCGTGTTCGGCGCGAAACTCATGTGGGGGACGCTGGACGAACTGGTCGACAAGCTTGCGGCGACGTATCCCGGCCTTCACGGCAGCCCGGTCACGCTGCTCGGCCGGGCATTCGGCCGCACCCGTTTCGTCTTCCTACGACGCAAGGACGTCCTGGCACAGGCGGTGTCCTGGCTATGCGCCGAACAGACCGGCACCTGGTTCAAGGGCGGGAACGGAGAGATCAGCGGCAACACCGGCACCGGCGCCCCACCCCACTTCGACGCGGACGGGATCACGCACTACCTCACCGTGATCCGGCAGCACAACGCGGCCTGGGAAGCGTGGTTCGCCTCGTGGGGAATCCGACCGCACGTCGTGCGCTACGAGGACCTGGACCGGGACATGGTCGCCACCACACGCGGCATCCTCGGCTTTCTCGGCCTCGACCGTCCTGAGGCCGGACGCCCCATCACTGCCCAGCATCACCGGCAGGCCGACGACCTGAACCGACAGTGGATCAAGCGGTACCGCGCGGCGGTGGCAGAACGCTGACCTGCTGGTCCGCGACGTGCGGCCGGACGGCGCCCCATGCTGTTGGCCCGCCCACCGCCGCGCCCCCGGCGGGCGAGCGGGCCAACACCACCCGGTCGTGAGGGCGGTCGCTCACCTCGACAACGCGGTAGCGCCCCGACCTCGCGGCCGTGCGGTCGTGCCTCTCCTCCGTCAGCCTCGCTGATCGTCGAGGAAGGCGAGGGCGACCTCGGCGAACAGCGGCGAGCTGAAGATGTTGTAGTGGGTCAGGCCGGGCAGGATCGCGAGGGCGTGCCCGCCCTTCGGCCGGCCCTCCCCCATCCACCCGCCGTCGCGCAGACCGCCGTCGAGCAGCTTGAAGACCTCGACGTAGTGGCTCGGCGGCGCCATATCGGCATCGGCGGCGACGATCATCGTCGGCACCTGGAGGCCGCGGATGTCCTCGGTGAGGTCGAGATCCTGCGCCATGGCCTCGCCGATCTTGTCCAGCAGCCGGGGGAAGTCCTCGGGGCGCGGCGCCACCCGCTGGTAGAGCTGGTACATCGGCGTGTCCTTCATGAACTCGGCGGCGGCGGCGCTCACCTGTCCCTGCTGTGCCCGCATCTCGGGGTAGATCGCGTCGGACCGGATGTGCGCCGAGGCGGCGACGAGCCGGCCCACCTTGCCCGGGTATCGGGCTCCGGCGCGCAGCGCCACCCCACCGCCGAGCGAGTAGCCGACCAGGTCCGGCTTCTCCAGCCCGAGGTGGTCGATGAGCGCCGCGATGTCGTCGGCCATGAACCAGATGTCGAGGGGTCGGTCGATGTCGGCGGTCCGGCCGTGCCCCTGCAGGTCGACGGTGATGACCTGATGGCGCGCGGCCAGCACGGGTAGGGCCGCTCCGAACATCTCGCCCGACCCCAGGCCGCCGTGCAGCAGGATCAGCGGTCGCCCGGACCCGTGCGTCTCGTAGTAGAGGTTGATGCCGTTCACTTCCGCGTACTGGCCAGCGCCCTTGGCCTCGGTGGTCCATTCGGTGGCGGTCACGGTGATCCTTCCGTCCTGGCTACTGGGTGCGGTGCGGATGTCCGTCCGCCCGGCAGGCTCGGAAAGGGCCGATCGACAGGCTTCCGGCGCAGGCGGTCACCTCACCTTACGCACGCGCCGCCGCGCATGGGGGGAGGCGGCGCCGTCCGCCGTTTGCCGATGGCGCGCGCTGGCCGGCCGTTCCCGCACCGCTCGCGCCCCGCGGCGTGGCGGGAGACGCCGGTACGCTGGGCCGGTGGATCGGTGCGACGAGTGCACATTCGTCTACGCGAGCGTGTCCGCCCAGGAGCTGCCGGGACTGCTGCGCGAGTTGCGAGCGCGGTACGCGGCCGCGCTGAGCGAGGTGCCGGACCTGCGCCGGCGACCCGCCCCGGGGGTGTGGTCGCCGCTGGAGTACACCTGCCACGTGCGGGACGTGCTCCGCATCCAGGGTGAGCGACTGGCGCTGGCCCTCACCGTCGAGGCGCCGGAGTTCACGCCGATGGGGCGGGACGAGCGCGCCGTCGCCGACGCGTACAACGAGCAGGACCCGGCGGTGGTGCTCGACGAGTTGGCCGCGGCGGCCGACGACCTGGCCGCCCGGTTCGGCGTGCTCGGTCCGTCGGAGCTGGCCCGCACGGGCGGCTACCCCTGGCCGCAGCCGCAGGCCCGGACGCTGCTCTGGCTCGGCCAGCACACGATCCACGAGGGCGAACACCACCTGCTCGACATCCGCCGGGCCGCCCGGGCCCAGGCCGCCGGCCAGGTCTGAGCCGCTCCCCCGTCCACCGCCCGGCCGGACCGGAAATCGGCGGGCCCGTTTCCCGAGTCGCGACGGTGGTCGTCGACCACGGCTGCCGACGCGGGCCCGGAGCACGTCGCCGGGTTCGCCGAGGCCGGCCCGAGGAATCGGTCGGATTCGCCAGAATCAGGGCATGCACCAGGAGCCAGCCGAAGCCGGTCGACGGCAGTCCGTGGACGGCGATCAACGCCGGAGTACGCTGCAACGGGTCATCGCGTTCACCGACGCGGCCGTGGCGATCGCCCTGACCCTGCTGGCGCTCCCCCTCGTCGACTTCGCCGACCAGAGCAGCGCCCGGCAGTCGGTGGCCGACCTGGTCCACCAACATCTCGGCGACGTTCTCTCCTTCGCCGTGTCGTTCCTGGTCATCGCGTTGTTCTGGCGAACGCACCGGCAACTGTACGAACGGCTCGTCGACTACGACGAGGTCCTCGTTGTGTTGAACACGATCTGGATCATGCTGGTGGTCTTCCTGCCGTTTCCCACCGCGCGGCTGTTCGTGGAGACCCGCCTGCGCGCCGACTCCGCGGCCTTCTATGTCGCCAACATGTTGGCCATCAGCCTCCTCGCGCTCGCGCAGACCTGGTGGATCGGTCGCCGCCCCCAGCTGCGTACGTCCCCGGGGCCGGAGACGGCTCCGGCACTGCTACCGCCCGTGGCGCTGTCCGTGGTCTTCGCGGTGGCGACGTTGGCCGCGGTCGTCTCGCCGATCGCCGGGTTGCTCCTGATCTTCCTCGTGCCGGTGGTGCAGTTCGCGGCCGCCCGGCTCGGCAGGTCGGTGGGCGGCTGAGCGCGACGGCGGGATCGGGCGGGCGAATCCGTCCCGGCCACGATCAGCGGGCCGATGCGACCATGCGCCGCCGGTCCGTGCTGGGCCCCACGCCACCGGGCACGCCGCCATCGCGTCGAGCCACCGGGGCCAAGCCGTGCTCGCCGGCAGCCGCACAGTGAAGACGGCCGGGGCTGCCAGGAATCCCTGGCAGCCCCGGCCGCAGCGTGGCTCATGCCCAGCCGTCGGGCCACCCGGAGTGCCGGGCGGCCCGACGGCGGATCAGTGGATGACGACCGGCGCCGGCGTCTGCTCCGTCTGCTGCCCGTCGAGCGGCTGCGCCGGCTTGCGCCGGCGGGGCAGGAACGCGGCCGGGATGAACGTGGTCAGCACCAGCGCGAACCCGACCCAGAACGTGGTGGCGAAGGAACTGGCGGCGAAGTCCAGCCCGCGCTCGATGAGCTGCGCGGGCACCGGGAACTGCCGGAGGAGCTCCGGCTGCAGCTGCGCCGCGATGGCCAGCCCGGACTCGGTGACCGGCTTGCCGCTGGTGGGGTCCACCGCACCGGGGATCGGCTGGGAGCCGTTCAGCTCGCTGGTGAGGATCACCGACATCACCGCGGCGCCCACGGACCCGCCGATCTGCTGGAGGATGTTGACCAGCGTGGAGCCGCGGGCCACCTCCTGCGCGTGCAGGGTCTTCAACGCCGAGGTCATGATCGGCATCATCGTGCCGCCCATGCCCAGACCCATCACGAACAGCGAACCGCAGAGCAGCCAGTATGAGGTGTGCGGGTCGATCTGGGTGAAGGTGAAGAACCCGGCGGCGATGAGCACCAGCGCGAACGGCACGGTGCGGCCGACGGGCACCCGGTCGGCCAGCATCCCGGCGATCGGCATGGTGAGCATCGCGCCGATGCCCTGCGGCGCCATCAGCAGCCCGGCGGTCAGCGTCGATTCGCCGCGGATCTGCAGGAAGTAGCTCGGGAACAGGAGGCCGGCACCCATGAACGCGATGATGAACACGAACAGGGTCACCGACGCGATGGTCAGGTTGCGGTTGGCGAACAACCGCAGGTCGACCAGCGGGTGCCGGGGCTTGAACGAGTAGACGATGAAGCCCACCACGAGCGCGGCGCCGACGAGCATCGGCGCCCACACCTTGGTCTCGGCGATCGTGCCGGCCTCGGGCAGCGAGGAGATGCCGTAGAGGAACAGGGCGAGGCCCGGGGAGAGCATCAGCATGCCGATGAAGTCGAACGACTCGGACGGCTCGGGGTTGTCCTTCGGCAGGGCCAGCTGCGCGTAGATCAGCGCGATGACGCCGATCGGCAGGTTGATCAGGAAGATCCAGTGCCAGCTCGCGGTGTCGATCAGCCAGCCGCCGAGGATCGGACCGCCGATCGGGCCGAGCAGCATCGGGATGCCGAGGACGGCCATCAGCCGGCCGATCCGGTGCGGACCGGCGGCCTTCGTCATGATCGTCATGCCCAGCGGCATGAGCATGCCGCCGCCGAGCCCCTGAAGGACGCGGTAGGCGATCAGCTGGTTGATCGAGTCGGCGGTGGCGCACAGCCCGGACCCGATCGTGAACAGCGCCAGCGCGATCATGTAGAGGCGCTTGGTGCCGAACCGGTCGGCGGCCCAGCCGCTGAGCGGGATCACCGTGGCCAGCGCGAGCGTGTAGGCGGTCATGGTCCACGCGACTCGGGCGTAGGTGGCGTCGAACTCGCTCTGGAACGTCGGAATCGCGACGCTGACGACGGTGACGTCGAGGATCGACATGATCGCACCGAGAACGACGACTCCCGCCACCGTGAGAACCGCGGCGTCGAGCTTGTCCGATGTCGCGGCGGGTTGCTGGGTCACTAACAGTCTCCTGGGTTCGTGTTGATCGGGGGCGGTGGCGGCACCGCGCTGGCGAGCACGGGAAGTCACGAGGAGGGGCGACGTCCGCTGGCACAGTAGCGACTGCGGGCGACAATTCGCGCTCGGATTCTCCGTGACCACCCACACTGGTTGGCCCCGTCAGCGCCGGCCACCGGCGAGCCCACGCCCTGCGCGTCGCCGCGCCCGCGGGTCTGGACGCCCCACCGCGGGCCGGCGCCGTACCGCGGCGGACCCGCAGCCGTCCGCCGTATCGTGCTCCGCGCTGGCTGTGAGACATCGACGCCGGGCCTTGCCGTGTCGTCCGGGCCCGCCGCGCATCGGTGGCAAACCGCGCTGGTCAGAGCGCTGTTTGCACCGCCCCCGGCAGCCTCGGCCCGGCGCCGGAGGCAGGCCCGGCCGGGGTGCGCGCGGTCGCGGGCCACGGCCGGCGCGGCGCCTCAGGTCTCCGTTCGCGGCCGACGGCGCGGGGCGGAAGGCGGGCGGGGCGACCGAGCGCGCGCCCCTGTCCCGCCGGATACCGGGGCGACACCGGCACCGTGATCCTCAGCACAGCGGCGGTTCGTCGGATACCAGCGCCGTCCCCGTGCCGCCGGTCCGCCGCCACCGTCCGCCCGGCAGGGGGTCGGCCGACCGGCCGCCAGCTCCGCCGGTCAGGTCGTCCCGGCGCGGGTCACCGCTGCCGGGTGAGCGGCAGGTAGTCGGCGGCGGTGAGCGGCTGTCGGGACAGGGAACCGTCCGCGCGGGGCACGTCCAACGGCCGCCCGGCCCGCTGGAAGGACACCCCGTCCACGTCCTGCCGCCTGGTGAGCGTGCAGACGATCTGACCGAAGGCGAGGATCTCGTCGCTCCGACCCGTCTCGTCGACGGCCTCCTGGATGTCGACCTCGACGAGTCGGCCGTTCACCCGGGCCCCGGCCACCACGACCGTGCCTGGCAGCGCGCTGGTCACTCCGCTGTCCCGTTCCGTGCTCGACGGCCCGGCGAGCAGGTGCTGCAGGTGGACGTCGACCGGGGGAAGCGCGTCGATCCGGCGCACCATCGGGTACAGCCGGTCGTCGCGGACGAAGCAGAGCGTCTCGTCCACCCGGCCCACCGATCCGGTCGGGGTGCCGGTCACCGGTGCCGGCAGCCGTCCGCGCGGCGCCTGCACCGGGCGGGGGGACTCGTCGATGGGCACCCCGCACCCGGCGAGCAGGACCACGACGAGCAGCAGGGCTCGCGACGCCCGGCTCACGGCAGGCTCCCGGGCAGCTCCACCCGGAACCGGGCGCCGCCGCCCGGCCGGTCCGTCACGCTCGCCCGGCCGCCGTGCGCGGCGGTGTGCTGGGCGACAAGTGCCAGGCCGAGACCCGTGCCGTTGGTGTCCGCCCGGGCGTGGGCCGCGCGGCCGCGGACGAAGCGGTCGAAGATGATCTCGCGATCCTGCACCGGCACGCCGGGGCCTTCGTCGTCGACCTCGATGACCCCGGTGCCGTCCTGCACCCGCAGGTGCACGGCGACCGGGCCGCCCCCGTAGCGGACGGCGTTGTCCAGCAGGTTCAGCAGGATCTGCTCAACCCGGCGCCGATCGACCAGCCAGCGGCTCGGTGTGCCGGGCGGGATGCGGACCAGGTCGCCGGGCAGGGAGCGGCTGCGGCACGCCTCCCCGGCCAGGGCCGCCAGGTCGACGGTCTCGCGCTGCGCGGGCCGTTCGGTGCGGGCCAGCTGCATCAGGTCGTCGACCAGACGCTGGAAGCGCGCGACCTCGTCGGCGACCAGGCCGGCCGCGGTGGCGGTGCGCTCGTCGTGGTGGTCGCGGCGGCGGGTGAGCACGTCCGCGGCGGCGGCCAGGGTCTGCAGCGGCGACCGCAGTTCGTGGCTGACGTCGGCGGCGAACCGGCGGTCCCGCTCGATCCGCCGGACCAGCTGGTCGACCATGTCGTTGAACGAGGTGGAGAGCCGGGTCAGGTCCGGGTCGGTGGTGGGGTCGAGGCGGGTCGTGAAGTCACCGGCGGCGATCCGCTCGGCGACGTCCGCGACGGCGGTCAACGGGCGCACGCTGTGGCGGGTGGCGTACCAGCCGAGGGCGGCGCCGGCGCCGGCGACCATGATGCCGACCGCGGTGAGGGTCAGCGCCATCACCTGGAAGGTCTGCTCCACCTCGCGCAGCGACGTGAGCTCGTAATAGCCGGTGGACGCCGACAAGGGAACTCCGACGAGCAGGGTGGGCTGGCCGTCGAGGCGTACCCGCTGCACGCCCGCCTCCCCGGAGCGGACCAGCTGCTGCAACTCGCCGGGGACCGAACTCGCGCCGATGTCCGCCGAGCGGCCGTACCAGCGACCGTTGAAGTGCAGCAGCGGGCGGCGGATGCTGCCGGTGTCCAGGGAGCGCAGCACCTCCACCACGTCGGGGGCGTCGGTGTCCAGCCCGGTCCGCACCACGGCCGCGTCGAAGTAGGCCGCCCGCACCGCCGCCCGTTCCCGCTCGTCCAGCAGCGACCGGCGGGTCAGGTCGTAGGAGAACAACGCCATCGACGCCGCGAGCAGCGACGCGCCGACCGCGAAGGCGGCGGTGACCCGGGCGCGGAGTCCGAGCCGGGTCATCGCTGAAGTTTGTAGCCAAGGCCACGCAGCGTGACCAGGTGCCGCGGGTTCGCCGGGTCGGCCTCGATCTTCTGCCGCAGCCGACCCACGTGCACGTCGACCAGCCGCTCGTCGCCCGTGTCGTATCCCCAGACCCGCTGCAGCAACTGCTGCCGGGACAACACCCGACCGGCGTGCTCGGCCAGTTCGCAGAGCAACCGAAACTCGGTGCGGGTCACCGCCACCCGCTGGCCTGACCGGCGTACCTCGCCGGCGTCCGGGCTGATCTCCAGGTCACCGAAGACCTGCGCGGGGACCGGCGCCACGAGCGCCCGTCCCCGCCGCCGCAAAGCCCGCAGCCGGGCCGACAGTTCCTTGATCGCCACCGGCTTCACCAGGTAGTCGTCGGCGCCCGCCTCCAGCGCGGCGACGATGTCGTGGGTGTCGTCCCGGGCGCTCACGACCACGATGGGCACGTCGTCGTCGCGGCGCATCTGCCGGATGCACTCGAAGCCGTCGAGCCCCGGCAGCATCAGGTCCACGAGCACGTTGTCGGCCGGGTTCTCCCGCTGCCGCCGCAGTCCCTCCTCCGCGGTCGCCGCGCCGTGCGCGGTGTAACCCTCCTCCTCCAGGGCGAGCAGCAGCGCGAGCCGGATCCGGTCGTCGTCCTCGATCACCAGTACGGCCGTCATACGGGCATCATCCACGGACCGGTGGCCGTGGCCCAACCGTGTCAGCCGTTCCCGGGTTTTGTCACACAACTGTCATGAAATTGCGGGCTCCCCTCCAAGGTCGCCGCACAGGCTGGTGAACCAGCCGGACAACGCGCACGAAAGCAGGAGACATGACCGGGCCGCAACCGCCTCCACCGGAATGCGCCGTGCCGCTGGTCGAGGTGGAGATCACCGAGGAACTGGACCTGGCGCGCCTCTCCGAGGTCAGTCACGTCCTCGATCGAATCCTGTCTCTGCGACCCGCCGCGGTGGTGATCGACCTGTCGGGGTGCCGGCACATCGACGCCGCGGGCATCGGACTGTTGCTCGACGTGCACCGGCGCATGCTCCGTCGACAGGGCGCGGTCAAACTGCGCAGCCCCAACCCGCGCATCCGTCGAATCCTGGAAACGACCCGGCTGGACCAAGTCCTGCCGATCCTGGATCCGCCCGGGCGGTCCCGCTCGGATGTGGTCGACCAGGACCCGACCACGCAGCGCCCGGCGGGGGTTCCGGTCGCTCAAGGACGAGCGACGGTCACCGTACGTTCCTGAGGCCGGCGTGCGCCCGGCGAGGAGGCAGCAGTGAGTGGCAGCGCGCTCATCAGCGCACTCACCATCGGGCTCGCCGTCGGCCTGGCCGGTCGGCTGCTCGTGCCGGGGCGCAGAGTGGCGCCGGTCTGGCTGACGGTCGCGCTCGGCGTGGCCGCCGCGCTGCTCGGCTCGGTCGTCATCCGCCTCCTCGGCGCCGACCTGGCCGAACTCACGGTCCTGCGGCTGGTCGCGCAGTCGGGCTTCGCAGGTGTCGCGGTGGTCCTCGCCGTGGTCGCCGCCGAGCGGCAGTCGCGGCGTGACGGATACGCACCGCTGTTCCGCACGTCCGCCCCGGCGCCGCCGCCCTCCAGCGCCGCCGGCGAGCGGAGAGAACGAGAGGATGGGTTATGACGGTCGTACCGGCCGATCACCTGATGACTCTGATCTGCGACGGCTGCGGTGACACCGTCACCGCGGCGGCGAGTGTCCTGCCCGACGCGGAGGTCGTCTGGACGCTGGTGTTCGACAACGGCTGGGTCGGCTCGCCCTTCGCCTCCGGCCCGCACCACTGCCCCCGCTGCGCTCTCGCTGCCGAGCTGGGCGGCGCGAACGGTGCCGGCAGGTCGACGGCCGGCCTGGGCATCGACTACCTCGACGAGGTCGCTGCCGCACCCGCCGCGCGGGCCGCCGATCCGGCCGAGGCGGTGCGCCGAGCGCTGGCGGAGGCGATCCACCTCGGTGACCACGTCCTCGTGGACCTCAGCGAGGTGGAGGTGGTCGACCCGGCCGGGCTCGGTCTGCTGGTCCGGGCGCACCAGGAGGCCAGGCAGCGGGCCGCGGTGCTGTGTCTGGTGGCGCCCACCCGGTTCGTCCTCACGGTGCTGCACACCATGCGGCTGGACGACGTCTTTCCGCTCTACGAGAGCCGCGCGGCCGCCCTGCGCGACCTGGCCGACCCCGCGTCGGCCGGCACGGCACCGGTGGGCCGCGAGGCAGTTGCACCCTCGACAGTCAAGGAGTCGCCATGGTGATGCCCTGGGCATTTCCGCCGTTCCCCGACGACAACCCGTCCCAGCCGACGAACGAGGAGTCGGCGCCGGAGAGCGAGGATCTCCGCCTCGCGGCTCTGGTGGCGCAGCGGCTGAGCATCGACTGGATCACCCGGCGCCAGCAGATCACCATCACGGTGCAGAACCGGGTGGTGATCCTCGCCGGGATGGTGGCCAACGTGGAGACCCGCCGGGCGGCGGGCGAGCTGGCGTGGGAGGTTCCCGGCGTCGTCGACGTCTGCAACGCGCTGCAGCTGTACGGTCAGCGGCGGAGCCGCCGCTGAGCGAGGCCGCTCAGCCATCGCGCTGCGTGTAGGGACGGTCCCGGCGGACTGGTTGGCCGGTGCCGGGCTGAACGCGCTTGTGTTGTGGACGGCGAAGCCGGCGGGCGGGCCGGCCCACCGATGGTGGTGGCGGTGATGAATGCGGTGCCCGACTCGCCGCCGGCCAGTGCCGCCTCGCTGCTGGTGGAGCAGCGACTGGTGGTTGCTTTCCCCTGTAGAGCTATCGACAATTGATTGTCGTGGGTAGCGTGTATCGGATCGGTGTGTGGCCGAGCGGTGGGCAGCTCGGTGAGCATGGTGCGTCGGTGGGAGGCAGAGGGTCGAGTGTGGCCCGCCGCTAGCCAGCGGGTCAGCGGTACCTAGATGGATCCGATATGCGTGAGGTGCTGCAGCCGGGTTTCGACGGCGGCCGACGGAAAGTCGTGGTGTATTACCGTGTCTCGTCGCCGGTTCAGAAGCCTGACTTGGCCTCGCAAGTGAGGGTGATGCAGCAGTTCTGTTTAGCCCGTGGGCTGGGGCGTGGACGGGGGGAGGTTGGCAGGCTGGTGGTCCGCACCAGGGCAGGCTGGTCCGGTTCGGTTTCGACTTCTGGGGCACGTGGCGGCTGCGAAATCGTCGCCAACCAGGAATCACTATCCGCACAGCAGGAAGTAGTGGAGGACCTGCTTGCAATCGTGCACTCCTTCTCCTGGCGGCTGGACAGGCTGCGCCGCTATGAGAAGGAACTCGAAGGGGCGGACGGGACCGTGGGGGATGATCAGTGAAGGTCACTCGCATTGCCTAGTCGGCCCGGATGAACCCGGGCAAGTACGCCGCCCTGGTGGAGCAGGCCCGTCGGTTGGGTCGGGTTCGTAGTGAGGTGTGGCAGCGATACGGGTCAATCAACGGTGTCGGATCCGGGCTGCGGGACCGGCAGGTGCGCGACCGGTGGCTGGCCGACGGCACCCACGCATCGTTTGCTGTGTTGGCGAATGCGTGGAAGGAAACCGTCCGCGACACGATGGCCGACATCGCCGCGAACCTCGAGGCGGCCAAGGTCGAGGTCCGGCGGGCCATCGGTCGGCGCACCAAAGACCCGGCCGAGCGCAAGCGCATGTTCACCGCGCTGAAGGCCGGCCGGTGGGCCAGTGATCCTTTCCTGGCGCGGCAGATGCGCCAGCACTGGAAGCGTGGCCACAACCGCGCCCACGATCAGATCGTCGTGCGCGCCGACAACTACAACACCCTCACCGATGGGCGTGGCCGGTTATGGTTGGCCGTTCCCGGCCTCGAACCTCGGCGGATGGTCCGAATCCCACTGTCGACCACTGTCGCCCCGACGGGCACGCTACGGCTGATTCTGCGCGGCGGCCGGGTCGAGGTGCATTACCAGATCGACGCGGCGGGAATGCGGTCGTCGCAGCGGCCCTGCGGTGACCAGACGTTGGGTGTGGACAAGGGCTACACCGAAGCGCTGACCGACTCCGACGGCCAGCCCCACGGTGAACAGCTCGGCGAACTGCTAGCCCGTGAGTCGGATCGGTCGAAGGAACGCAACCGGCGCCGGGCGAAGCTGCGCTCGATCGCCAACACCGCCGCCCTGCGCGGTGACCACGCCAAGGCGCAGCGGATCAAGGCGAACAACCTCGGCACCATCAAGCGGGACCGGCAGGCCGCCCGCCACCGCGCCCGGGTGCGTACGGAGATCTTCACCGCCGTGCACGAGGTCGTCGACAAGGCCGCCACCGTGGTCGCCGAGGACCTCACCAAACGCTTCGCCGAGCGAAAGAAGCTTCCCAAGAACATCAACCGGCGTCTCGCGGCATGGACCAAAGGAGTCACCGCTGAGGCCCTGAAAAGCGTGTCGGAGCGCAGAGGTTCTGCGCACGTTCCCGTCAACGCCGCCTACACCTCACAAACCTGCCACCGCTGCGGCGACTTCGGCCGCCGCGACGGGAACAGGTTTCACTGCACCCGATGCGGGGTGGTGTGGCAAGCCGACGTGAACGCCGCGATCAACATCCTGCACCGAGCCGGCGACCCCGACATCGCCCTGCACACCCCACACCAGCGGGTGAAGCAGATCCTGCAGGACCGGACCGATCGCCACCGGACCAGACTGCCGGTCCAGGACTCCAGCCCGACCACCACGGCCGAGCGGAGAGCGAAACATCCGAACCGCTCAGTTATGAGCAACAAGGAGGAAGCAGTTGACCAGGATCGCTCCGGTGACGTTGATGGCGACGGATTGGGCACGCAGGGCGTCCTTTGCGGACGAGCCGAGGACGCACAGGTTGGCGATACAGGGACTGGCGGACCGCACAGGTCGCGCGGCGAGGCACAGTCCACCCGGCAATTCGATACGCATTCGCAGTTGACAGGACGCCCAGTGATGGTTGTCAAACGTTTGTCCGATGCGCAGCGTGCCCTACGCCGTTACCGTGTGGTCATCGTGGTCGATTCCTGACGCTCGGCTGTTCTCGACGACCTGCTGGTGTAGCGGCACGCCACCGGCCTGGACCGGAGGATTCGCGATGAGTGATCCGAGTGCCTCGCTGGTCAGCACCCCGCGTCCCGAGCAGCCGGGCGAGACCGGGGCACCGGCCGCCGCCGGCCCGCCGGAGTCCGCGCGACAGCAGCAGCCGCGTGGCCTGCTGGGTGACGCGTGGCGGGATCTGCGCCGCAAGCCGCTGTTCTGGATCTCCGCCACGTTGATCCTGGTCTTCGTGCTGATGGCGGCCTTCCCCTGGCTGTTCACCTCCGGCGACCCGATCAACGGCGACCTGGCACACAGCCGCGCCGAACCCTCGGCGTCCGCCTGGTTCGGCTACGACGTACAGAGGCGCGACGTCTACGCCCGCACCATCTACGGTGCCCGGGCCTCCATCCTGGTGGCACTGCTCTCCACCATCGGCACGCTGCTCATCGGCGGCGCGATGGGCACGGTCGCCGGTTACCGCGGCGGCTGGGTCGACAGTCTGCTCTCCCGGATCGCGGACGTCTTCTTCGGCCTGCCGTTCATGCTCGGCGCCATCGTCATCCTGACCACGTTCAACGGCTCGGGCACGGACAACAGCGAGTCGCAGATCATGGGCCTGGTAATCGTCTCGCTCGTGGTCCTGTTGTGGCCGGTGGTGATGCGGTTGATGCGCTCCTCCGTGCTGGCCACCAAGGAGGCCGACTACATCCTGGCCGCCCGGGCCCTGGGTGCCGGCACCGGCCGAATCGTCCTCAAGCACCTGCTGCCGAACTGCGTCGCACCGCTGCTGGTGTACGGGACGATCATGATCGGCTCCTTCATCGGCGCCGAGGCCACCCTGTCCTT
Source organism: Micromonospora sp. NPDC047738 (assembly GCF_040642675.1). Lineage (NCBI taxonomy): Bacteria > Bacillati > Actinomycetota > Actinomycetes > Micromonosporales > Micromonosporaceae > Micromonospora > Micromonospora sp. NPDC047738. The sequence goes on along the minus strand of NZ_JBEYSO010000005.1, from coordinate 320,605 downwards.
CCTGGGCATCGGCCTGAAGACCCCGGTCGTGTCCTGGGGCATCATGATCAGTGAGGCGCAGAACTACATCCGGGTCTCGCCGTACCTGCTCCTCTTCCCCGCCGCGTTCCTCGTCACCGCCGTGCTCAGCTTCGTGATGCTCGGCGAGACGGTCCGCGAAGCCCTCGACCCGAAACTGCGGTGACCGCGGGCGATCGGCGTCGGCGTCGGCCTGGGCGGACCCGTAGCCGGGTCGAGGCGCGGCGTCGGTCCTCGTAGGCTGTGCCGGTGATCTTTACGCCGCGCCTCGTCGACACCGCGGCACGTCGCCGGTCGCCCGACGTGCCGTTCGAAAGGAAGGGCGGTGCGGCCGCCTGGCGGTCCGTCGTGGCAGCGGCCGGAGCGGGCGCGGCGAGGGCGCTGTGGTGAGCGGGCTGCCCGTACCCGGGCAGCGGGCTGTCCCGCCGCCGTCCGCGTCGCGCCGGTCGCGGGTAGCGCTGTGGTGTGCCCGCGTCGAGGGTTCACGCTGGTTCGAGGTGGCGATCGTCGTCGTCATCGGGGCGAACGCGGTGGTGCTCGGCGTCGAGACCTACCCGCACCCGGGGTCGCTCGGGACACTGCTGCGGGCATTGGAGTGGTTCTTCCGCACGGTGTTCATCGTCGAGATCGCCATCCGGCTGCTGGCGCACGGTCGGCGGCCCCAGGACTTCTTCCGGCGCGGGTGGAACGTCTTCGACTTCGTGGTGACCGCGGCGGCGTTCATCCCCGGCCTGCACGGCGAGTCGGCTGGGCTGCGGGTGATCCGAATCGCCCGGGTGGTGCGGCTGGTGCGCTTCTCGCCCGGGCTGCGCACCATCGTGACGGCGCTGCTGCGCAGCCTTCCCGGGGTCGGTGGGTTCCTCGCCCTCGCCCTGGTGACCCTGTACGTGTACGGCATGGCCGGGTGGCTCATCTTCAAAGAGGCGTATCCCGACGACTACGGCACGATCGGGCGGGCCGCGCTGACCCTGTTCGTGCTGCTGTCCCTGGAGACGCTGCCCGACCTGATCGAGCAGGGCATGGCACTGTCGCCGTGGACCCTCGTCTACTACGTCAGCTTCGTGCTCATCACCGTCAACCTGCTGGTGAACATCCTCATCGCGGTGATCGTCAACTCGATGGAGGAGGCTCGCCGGCTGGAGATGACCGAACGGATGGCGGTGGACGAGGACCGCGACGGCGTACCGGACGAGATCGACCGGATCATGATCAGCCAGCGGCTCGACGACCTGCGGGCGCTGGTGACCGACCTGGAGCGGGAGCTGCGGATCGACCGCGACGCCGGGCAGTCCAGAGCGGGTACCCGGGACCGGTGACGCGGCGGCCCGTCACCCGTTAGGCGCCGCATCCGCCGAGACGACGACCACGTGCAGATGTCGAGGGCCGTGGACGCCCTCCACCCGGTTGAGTTCGATGTCGCTGGTGGCCGAGGGTCCGCTGATCCAGGTCAGCGGGCGACGCGGGTCGACCCGGGCGACGGCGTCCGGCACCGTGGCGACGACCTGGTCGGCCCGCAGCACACACACGTGCACGTCGGGCAGCAGGCTGATGACCCGCCGGCCCTGGTCCGGGGCGGCGTCGAGCACGATGGTGCCGGTTTCGGCGACGGCCACGGCCGCGGCGGTGACCACCCCGTCCACGGCGGCGATCTGCGCCGCGGTGAGGTTCTCGTCGGTCACCGCGGCGACGGTGGCGGGCAGCCAGTGCCGGGGCAGCCCGGGCGGGACCACGACGCGCCGGCCGCCGAGCACCTCGTCGACGACCTGCGCGACGTCGGCGTCCGCGCACCGGTGCACGGTGGCCCGGTAGTCGGTGAGCCGGTGCACCAGCAGGTCGAGGTCGACGGCGACGGCACCGGCCGGCCGGTAGTCCCGGGGCACCGCGGCCGGGTCCGCCGGCGGCTCACCGAGGGCGCCCCGGAGCCGGCCCAGGATGAGGTCACGTGCGGTCACCGCTCGGCCCACCACTGGCGGAAGGTCTGGGGTGGCGCGGCCGGCAGGTCACGGCTGGCGGTCCAGCCGTTCAGCGGCGGGGGCAGGGCAGGGCCGGCGAGCCGGGCCAGGCCCGCGGCGCGCTGCGCGGCCGCGTACAGCCGGGGATGGTCCATGGTGTACGCGGCGGCGCCCATCGCGGCCTTCTCGCCGGCCGGGTGGGGGGCTTGGCCGCGCAGGTGCACCAGCAGCTCCGGAATGTTGATCATCACGGGGCAGGCGTCGTAGCAGGCGCCGCAGAGCGACGACGCGTACGGCAGGGAGGCGTTGTCCGGCACCCCGGTGAGCTGCGGGGACAGCACCGCCCCGATCGGCCCCGGATAGACCGAGCCGTACGCGTGCCCGCCGGTGCGCTCGTACACGGGGCACACATTGAGGCAGGCGGAGCAGCGGATACAGTGCAGCGCCTGCCGGCCGACGGCGTCGGCGAGCACCGCGCTGCGGCCGTTGTCCAGCAGCACCAGGTGCACCTGCTGCGGCCCGTCGCCGGGGGTGACCCCGGTCCACATCGACGTGTACGGGTTCATCCGCTCCCCGGTCGACGCGCGGGGCAGCAACTGCAGGAACACCTCGAGGTCCGCCCAGGTGGGGATGACCTTCTCGACGCCCATCACGGTGATCAGGGTCTCCGGCAGGGTGAGGCACATCCGGCCGTTGCCCTCCGACTCGACCACGGCCAGGGTGCCGGTCTCCGCGACGGCGAAGTTCGCCCCGGAGACGGCCACTCGGGTGCTGAGGAAGGTCTCGCGCAGGTGCCGGCGCGCCGCGGCGGCCAGGACGGCCGGCTCGTCGGTGAGGGCGGGGTCGACGCCGGGCATCTCGCGCAGGAAGATCTCCCGGATCTCCGCCCGGTTGCGGTGGATGGCCGGAACCAGGATGTGGCTGGGCCGGTCCCGGCCGAGCTGCACGATCAGCTCCGCCAGATCGGTCTCCACCGGTTCGATCCCGGCGGCCTCGAGGGCTTCGTTCAGGCCGATCTCCTGGGTGGCCATCGACTTGACCTTCATGACCCGCTGCGCGCCGGTGGCCCGGACCAGGTCGGTCACGATGCGGTTGGCTTCCAGCGCGTCGGCGGCCCAGTGCACGGTGCCGCCGGCCGCGGTAACCGCGGCTTCGAGCTGCTCGAGCAGTTCCGGCAGGCGGGCCATGACGTCGGTCTTGATCGCGGAGCCGGCGGCGCGCAGCTGCGCCCAGTCGGGCAGCTCGCCGATCACCGCTGCCGACTTGGCGCGGATCGTGGTGGTGGCATGCCGCAGGTTACGGCGCAACTGCGCGTCCCCCAGCGCCCGGCGGGCCGCCGCCGGGAAGGACTCCTCGCCGCGCAGATTGCCCACCCCGCGCGGGGCGGTGGCCGGCATGCCCAGGAACGTCCGCGTCACGACCCCACCTCCAACCGGTCCCGCTCCCCCGCGGTCTCGGCCCCCTCGGTGCTGGCCAGGATCTCCGCCAGGTGCACGGTCCGCACGCCGGCCCTGAGCCGGGACAGCCCGCCGCCGATGTGCATCAGACACGACGAGTCCCCCGCCGTGCACATTTCCGCACGGGTGGCGAGGACGTTGCGCATCTTGTCCGCCAGCATCGCCGTGGAGGTGTCCGCGTTCTTCACCGCGAACGTGCCACCGAACCCACAGCACTGCTCCGCCTGCGGCAGCTCCACCAGCTCCAGGCCACGGACCTCCCGCAGCAGGCGCAGCGGCTTGTCCGCCACCCGGAGCATCCGCAGCGAATGGCACGTCGGGTGGTAGGTCACCCGGTGCGGGAAGTACGCCCCCACGTCGGTCACCCCGAGCACGTCCACCAGCAGCTCCGACAGCTCGTAGGTGCGGCGGGCGACCTCTTCCGCCCGGCTGGCCAGCCGCTCGTCCCCCGCCCGGCGGGCCACCATCGCGTGCTGATGCCGAACCGAGCCGACGCAGGAACCGGAGGGGGCGACCACCACGTCGTACGGGGCGAAGACCCGGACGTGCCGGCGGACCAGCCGCAGCGCGTCGTCCGGGTAACCGGTGTTGACGTGCATCTGCCCGCAACAGGTCTGGTCCGCCGGGAAGACCACCTCGTGGCCGAGGCGCTCCAACAGCCGCACCGTCGCCTTCGCCGCCTCGGGAAAGAGCGTGTCGGCGAGGCAGGTGACGAACAGCGCGATCCGCATCCTCAACCGCCCATCCGATTCTCGGCGGCCCGCCACGCCGCCTCGTCGCCGCGCGGTTCGTACCGCACGATGCGCTGAGTGTCGCGCAGCACGGACCGCAGGGCCGCCAGATCGCCGGTGACGGCGCCGGCGGCACGGGCCTGCACCAGGATGTTACCGAGCGCGGTGGCCTCGACCGGCCCGGCGAACACCGGGAGTCCGCAGGCGTCCGCGGTCAGCTGGCAGAGCAGTTCGTTGCGGGCGCCGCCGCCGACGACATGCACGGCGTCGACGTGCCGGCCGGACAGCTGCTGCGCCTGGCGTACGGCGCGGCGGTGGGCCAGGGCCAGGCTGTCGACGATGCAGCGGACGGTCGCGGCGGGGGTGGCGGGTACCGGTTCGCCGGCGCGGCGGCAGGCATCGGCGATGCGGGTGGGCATGTCGCCGGGCGGCAGGAACCGCGGGTCGTCGGGGTCCACGACCGAGCGGAAGGCCGGCTCCCGGGCCGCCCGGCGCAGCAGGTCGGGCAGGTCGCTGGCGCCCCAGGTGCGCAGCGATTCCTGCAGCAGCCACAGGCCCATGACGTTGCGCAGGTAGCGGATCGTCCCGTCGACGCCGGATTCGTTGGTGAAGTTGGCCTGCCGGCTCGCCTCGGTGAGCACCGGGGCGTCGAGCTCGACGCCGACCAGCGACCAGGTGCCGCAGGAGACGTAGGCGAAGCGCTCCCCCGCCGCCGGCACGCCCACCACTGCCGATGCGGTGTCGTGGGAGCCGACCGCCACCACCTCGGGGGTGCCGGGCAGGCTCAGGCTGGGCCGCACCGGGCCGATCCTGGTGCCTGGCTCACGCAGCGGCGGAAACAGGTCGGCGTGGATGCCCGCGTCGGCCATCAGGTCGGTGGCCCAGGCCCGGCGGCGCAGGTCGTACAGCTGGGTGGTGGAGGCGTTGGTGACCTCGGCGGTGACCTCGCCGGTGAGCCAGTACGCGATGAGGTCGGGGATCAGCAGCAGCCACCGCGCCGCGGTCAGCTGCGGCGTGCCGGCCGCCGCGACGAGCTGGTAGAGGGTGTTGAACGGCAACTGCTGCAGCCCGGTGGTGCGGTAGAGCCGCTCCGCACCGAGCTGCTTGATGACCCGCTCGGCGACGCCGTCGGTGCGGGCGTCACGGTAGTGCACCGGGTTGCCGAGCAGCGCCCCGGTGTCGTCGAGCAGCCCGTAGTCGACGGCCCAGGAGTCGATGCCGATGCTGGTCACCGGGCCGGCGGCGCGCAGGCCGTCGAGGACGCCCCGGTGCAGCGCGAGGACGTCCCAGTGCAGGGTGTCGCCGAGGCGCACCGGTTCGTTGGGGAACCGGTGCACCTCGGTCAGGTCCAGTCGGCCTGGTGCGACGCGGCCGAGCATGACCCGGCCGCTGGACGCACCCAGGTCGACGGCGGCGAGGTGGAGGTCGGTCACAGCATCCCTCGCCGGGCCGCCCACACCACCGCCTGGATCGGGGCGGTGACGCCGAGCCGGTCGCAGATGGCCCGGATCCGGCGGCGCACGGTCCGCTCGGACAGCCCGGACCGCCGCGCCACCGTCTCCAGCGGCACGCCCGTGGCCAGCAACCGCAGCAGCCGCAGGTCCTCCTCGTCGAGCACCGGATTCTCCACGAGCATCGTCGTCCTCATTCCCGCACCGGGCCGGATCAGCGGAGGAAGGCCGCGGCGACGCCGGCGTCCACCGGGATGTGCAGACCCGTCGTGTGTGACAGGTCGCCGCCGGTGAGCACGAAGACGGCGTTGGCGACGTGCTCGGGCAGCACCTCCCGCTTGAGCAGGGTGCGCTGGGCGTAGAACTCGCCCAGCTTCTCCTCCGGCACGCCGTAGACGGCGGCGCGCTGGGCGCCCCAGCCGGCGGCGAAGATGCCGGAGCCGCGAACCACCCCGTCGGGGTTGACGCCGTTGACCCGGATGCCGTGGCCGCCCAGTTCGGCGGCGAGCAGGCGGACCTGGTGCGCCTGGTCGGCCTTGGCCGCGCCGTAGGCGACGTTGTTCGGTCCGGCGAACAGGGAGTTCTTGCTGGCGATGTAGACGATGTCGCCGCCCATCTGCTGGTCGATGAGGACCCGGGCGGCCTCCCGCGAGACCAGGAAGGAGCCCTTGGCCATCACGTCGTGCTGCACGTCCCAGTCCGCCTCGGTGGTCTCCAGCAGCGACTTCGACAGCGACAGTCCGGCGTTGTTGACCACCAGGTCCAGGCCTCCGAAGGCCAGGACCGCCGCGCGGACCGCGTCGGCCACCGCGTCGGCGTCGGTGACGTCCACCGGTACGGCCACCGCGACGTCCGGGCCGCCCAGCTCACCGGCGACCGTCTCGGCGGCGGCGGTGTCCCGGTCGGTGACGACCACGCAGGCGCCCTCGGCGGCCAGCCGGTGGGCGATGGCCCGGCCGATGCCGGAGCCGGCGCCGGTGACCAGGGCGATCCGGGTGGCGAGGGGCTTCGGCTTGGGCATCCGGGCCAGCTTGGCCTCTTCGAGGGCCCAGTACTCGATGCGGAACTTCTCGGCCTCGTCGATCGGGGCGTACCGGGACACGGCTTCGGCGCCGCGCATGACGTTGATGGCGTTGACGTAGAACTCCCCGGCGACCCGGGCGGTCTGCTTGTTGGCCCCGAAGCTGAACATGCCCACGCCCGGCACCAGGACGATGGCCGGGTCGGCGCCGCGCATCGGCGGGCTGTCGCCGGTGGCGTGCCGCTCGTAGTAGGCGCGGTAGTCGTCGCGGTAGGCGGCGTGCAGTTCCCGGAGCCGGGCGACCGTGTCGGCCAGCGGGGCGGTCGGTGGCAGGTCGAGCACCAGCGGGCGGACCTTGGTGCGCAGGAAGTGGTCCGGGCAGGAGGTGCCGAGCGCGGCGAGGGCGGGGTGCCGCTCGCGGGTGACGAAGTCGAGCACCACGTCGCTGTCGGTGAAGTGCCCCACCTGGGGGCGGTCGGTGGAGGCCAGGCCCCGGATGATCGGCGCCAGCGCCGCCGCGCGGGCGCGCCGTTCCTCCGGCGGCAGCGGCTCATAGCCGGGGATCACCGGGCCGAACGGCTCGGGACGGCCGTGCTCGTCGAGGTACGCCTGGGCGGTGCGGATGATCTCCCGCGAGTGGCGTTCGCACTCCTCGCTGGTTGAGCCCCAGGCGGTGATGCCGTGCCCGCCGAGGATGACGCCGATGGCCTGCGGGTTGGCCAACGCGGCGGCGGCGATGTCGAGCCCGAGCTGGAAGCCGGGGCGCCGCCACGGCACCCACAGCACCCGGTCGCCGAAGATCTCCTTGGTCAGTTCGGGCCCGTCGGCGGCGGTGGCGATCGCGATGCCGGCGTCGGGGTGCAGGTGGTCGACGTGGGCGGCGTCGACCAGGCCGTGCATGGCGGTGTCGATCGAGGGTGCCGCCCCGCCCCGCCCGTGCAGGCAGTAGTCGAAGGCGGCCACCATCTCGTCTTCCCGCTCGACGCCGGGGTAGACGTCGACGAGGGCGCGCAGCCGGTCGAGCCGGAGCACGGCCAGGCCGGCCTCGGTGAGGGTGCCGAGGTCGCCGCCGGAGCCCTTGACCCAGAGCAGCTCGACGGGGCCGCCGGTCACCGGGTCGGTGGCCTCCCCCTTGGCCGAGGTGTTGCCACCGGCGTAGTTGGTGGTGGTCGGGTCGGCGCCGAGCCGGTTGCTGCGGGCGATGAGCGCCTGAACCTCGGAATGCATCGTCCTCATGTCCCCTGTCTGCGTTCTCGGTGGTGGTCAGGCGCCCCAGCCGGCCTGCTGGCCGCCGACGCGTTCGGCGCGGATCTTGTCGAAGTAGCCGGAGCGGGCGTACGCCGCCATCGGATCGGGGTCCAGGCCCAGCTCGGCGCGCAGCTCGGCGAGCAGCGGCCGCACGTCGGTGTGGTAGGCGTCCATCAGCACCGCGTTGGCGCCGAGCACGTCACCGGCCTGCTGCGCGGCGGCCAGCGCGGCGGCGTCGACGAGCAGCGCCTTGGCGGTGGCCTCCTGCACGTTCAGCACGGACCGGATGATCGCGGGGATCTTCGGCTCGATGTTGTGGCACTGGTCGAGCATGAACGCGATCCCGGCCTCCGGGCGCAGCGCGTCGCCGCGGATGATCTCGTACATGATGCGGAACAGCTGGAACGGGTCCGCGGCGCCGACCATCAGGTCGTCGTCGGCGTAGAAGCGGGAGTTGAAGTCGAAGGCTCCCAGCTTCCCGGCCCGCAGCAGGAACGCCACGATGAACTCGATGTTGGTGCCGGGCGCGTGGTGCCCGGTGTCGATGACGACCTGCGCCTTCGGCCCGAGTTCGAGGCAGTGCGCGTACGCGGTGCCCCAGTCCGGCACGTCGGTGGTGTAGAAGGCCGGCTCGAACAGCTTGTACTCCAGCAGCAGCCGCTGGTGGTCGCCGAGCCGGTCGTACGTCTCGCGCAGCGCGGCGGCGAGCCGGTCCTGCCGGGCGCGGATGTCGTCCTGCCCGGGGTAGTTGGTGCCGTCGGAGAACCAGAGCTTGAGGTCGCGGGAGCCGGTGCGGTCCATGATGTCCACGCACTCGAGCAGGTGGTCGATCGCCTTGCGGCGCACGCCCGGGTCCGGGTTGGTGACGCTGCCGAGCTTGTAGTCGTTGTCCTGGAACACGTTGGCGTTGATCGCACCGAGGGCGACGCCCTGGTCGGCGGCGTACTTTGCCAGGTCGGCGTAGTCGTCGACCCGGTCCCACGGGATGTGCAGGGCGACCGTGGGCGCCACCCCGGTGAGCCGGTGCACCACCGCCGCGTCGGCGATCTTCTCGTACGGGTTGCGCGGCACGCCCTCCTGCGGGAAGACCTTGAACCGGGTGCCGGAGTTCGCGTACGCCCAGGACGGGGTCTCGATGCGCTGGGTGCGCAGGGCCTGCTTGACCCGGTCGTGGGTCTGCGCGTCGGACTGGGTCATCGTGACTCTCCCGTCTGGGCGGCGAGCTGCGCCTCGAGGTTGAAGACCTCGTCCAGCGGCCGCATGGCCCGGTCGGCCGTGCCCTGGTCGAGGTCGAGGAAGTAGGACGCCATCTCCGCCTGCCAGCGGGCGTTGACGTCACGGGCCTGCATGGCGGCCTGGGCCGCCGCGAAGTCGTCGGTCACCAGGAACCCCACGAGCAGGCCGTCCTCGCGCAGGAACAGCGAATAGTCGTGCCAGCCGCACTCGGCCAGGGCGGCGAGCATCTCCGGCCAGACCCGCTCGTGCCGGGCGCGGTACTCGTCGAGGCGGGCCGGGTCGACCTGCAGGGTGAAGCAGATGCGGGGCATGGTTCTCCCGTCGGGCGCCCCCGGGGCGGTGCCGGCGCGACCGGCGCCGGCACCGCCAGGGCGGTCAGAACTGGAACTGGTCGATGTTGTTCTTGTCGAACACGGTGGGCGGGCCGAGGACGACCACCCCGTCCTTGCCGACGGTGAACTCGCCGAGCTTGCCGGCCTTGAACTTGTCGCCCTCGGCGCCGGTGATCTGGCCCGAGGCGAGGGCCGCGCCGGCGTACGCGGCGAGGTAGCCGAGGTCGGCGGGGTTCCACAGGGCGAACCCGTCGACGGTGCCGTCCTTGACGTACTCGCGCATCTGGTTCGGGGTGCCCAGGCCGGTCAGCTTGACCTTGCCCTTGTACTGCGACCCGCTGAGGTAGCGGGCGGCGGCGGCGACGCCGACCGTGGTCGGCGAGATGATGCCCTTCAGGTTGGGGTAGGACTGCAGCAGGCCCTGGGTCTCCTGGAAGGACTTCTGGTCGTCGTCGTTGCCGTAGGCCACGGTGACCAGCTTGAGCTTGCTGTACTCGGGCTTCTTCAGCTCCTCCTTCATCAGCGCGATCCAGGCGTTCTGGTTGGTCGCGTTGGCGGTGGCGGACAGGATGGCGATCTCGCCCGCGCCGCCGATCTGCTCGGAGATGAGCTTGACCTGGTTCTCCGCGATGCCCTCGGCGGTCACCTGGTTGACGAAGATCTGGCGGCACTCCGGCTTGGTGTCGGAGTCGAAGGTGACGATCTTGGCACCGGCCGCCTTCGCCTGGTTCAGCGCGCCGCAGATCGCGTTGGGGTCGTTGGCCGAGGTGACGATCACGTCCATGCCCTGCTGCGACAGGGTGTTGATGTAGCTGACCTGGGACGAGGCGCTGGCCTCGGAGGGGCCGACCTCCTTGTACTCGCCCTTGATCTCGGTGATCGCCTCCTTGCCACCGTTGTCGCTGGTGGTGAAGTAGGGGTTGTTCACCTGCTTCGGCAGGAAGGCGATCTTGAGCCCTTCCTTGAGCTTGGCGTCCGGGTTGGCGGCGCCGCTGGCCTGCGCGCCGCCGCCGGTGTCGTTGCCGGAGTTCTCCCGGGTGGTGCCGCCACAGGCGGCGGAGCCGAGCAGCAGCGCGGCGAGGGTGACGGCGGTGGCCCCGACGCGGAGCCGTCTGTACGTGGACATCGTTATCCTTCCAGGGAGGTGGGGTGCGGAGACGGTCACGACGCGGTGAGGTGCGCGCGTCGCCGTCGGCGGTGCAGCCGGGCGCGGAGTTCCGCGACGGCGTTGGGCAGTACCACGGAGACGATCAGCAGGGTTCCGGTGACGATGGTCAGCGCGTTGGCGTCCACATCGGCGAGCTGCAGGGCGTTGCGCAGGACCCCGAGGAGCAGGACACCGGCCACCACGCCGAGCAGCCCGCCGCGGCCGCCGAAGATGGACACCCCGCCGAGCAGCACCGCGGTCACCACGGTCAGCTCCAGGCCGGTGGCGTTGTCGCCGCGGGCGCTGGCGTAGCGCAGGGTCCAGAAGACCCCGGCCAGCCCGCAGACCGCACCGGAGACCACGAACAGCCAGAACTTGGTCCGGGCCACCGACACGCCGGCGAACGTGGCGGCCTCGTCGTTGTTGCCCATGGCGTACAGCGCCCGGCCGGCCGGGGTGGCGTGCAGCACGACGCCGAACACCAGCGCCAGCAGCAGCACCGGGACGACCGCGGCCGGGATCGACGTGCCCGGGATGGTCTGCACCGCGGCAGCGGTCCAGCTGGCCGGGAAGTCGGCCACCGCCTGGTCGCCGAGCACGACGAAGGACAGTCCCCGGTACAGGGCGAGGGTGCCGATGGTCACCGCCAGCGACGGCAGGCCGAACCCGGTGACGAACAGGCCGTTGACCGCGCCGAGCGCGGCGCCGAGCAGCACCACCAGCACGCAGATCAGCTCCAGCGACAGCCCGCTGGACAGCCACAGCTGCCCCATCAGCGTGCTGCCCAGGCCGACCATGCTGGCCACCGACAGGTCGATCTCGCCGGTGATGACGATCAGCGTCATGGGCAGCGCGAGCAGGGCCAGCGGCACCAGGTCGAGCAGCAGGAACTGGGCGTTGCGGCCGGTGGCGAAGTTCGGCACCGACAGGCCGGCCAGCAGTACGGCCACCGCCAGGGCGGCCACGATCGCCGCGTCCCAGGAGCCGAGCGCACCGCGCAGGCCCGCCAGGCGGCCCGCCTCCCGCTCGGGGTCCGCGGCGGACGGCGGTGCGGCGTACAGGCTGTCATGCGCCATGGGCGCTTCTCCCTCGGAGCCGGGCCGCCATCCGGAGGGCCAGGAGCCGGTCCAGGCCGATGGCGGCGAGGATGAGCGCGCCGACCACGGCCTGCTGCCAGAACGGGTCGATGCGCAGGACGGCCAGCGCGCTGCCGATCGTGGTGAGCAGGACGGCGCCGAGCGCGGCGCCGTAGGCGCTGCCGCTGCCGCCGAAGATGGCCACCCCGCCGACCACCGCGGCGGCGACGACCTGCAGTTCCAGGCCGGTGCCGGCGGCCGCGTCGAGGGTGCCGAACCGGGCGGCGTAGAGCACCCCGGCGAGGCCGGCGAGCGCGCCGTTGGCGACGAAGACGGCGAAGACGCGCCGGCCGACCGGGACGCCGGACAGCCGGGCGGCGGCCGGCTCGGAGCCGATGGCGTACAGCTCGCGGCCGCTGCGGTAGGAGCGCAGGTAGAAGCCGACGGCGGCGACGACGATGAGCGCGACCAGGAAGAGCACGGGTACGCCGAGCACCGTCTGGTTGCCCAGCCGCAGGAACGAGCGGGGCATGTCGGCGGCGTTGATCTGGCGGCCGGCCGCCCAGTAGTAGTCGACGCCGCGGAAGGCGTAGAGGGTGCCGAGGGTGATGACCAGGGCCGGAACCTTGGCCACCGCGATCAGCCCGCCGTTGACCACTCCGCAGACCGCGCCGAGGGCGACGCCGAGCAGGAGGGCGACCGGCCAGGGGGTGCCGGGTGCGGCGAGGAAGAGCTCGCCGGTGGCGAAGGCGACCAGCCCCAGGATCGATCCGACGGACAGGTCGACGTTGCGGGTGACGATGACCAGGGTCTGGCCGACCGCGAGGATGACCAGGATGGCGCAGCCGAGCAGCAGGTCCTTGATGCTCTGGCCGCTGAGGAACCGGTCGTTGCGCAGCGTGGTGACCAGGATCAGCGCGCCGAGGGCGAGCAGCAGGCTCAGTTCGCGTACGGCGAGCAGCCGCTCGGTGAGGCCGCGCCGCCGCCGGCCGGGGCCGGGTGGCGGGTTCTCGGCCGCCTGCGTGGGTGCCCCTGCGTCGGTGAGGCTCATGAGACGGCTCCTTGGCCGGTGGCGGCGAACATCACGGAGGTTTCGTCGGCCTCGGCCCGGGGCAGCTCGCGGACCACCCGTCCCTCGTGCATGACCAGCACCCGGTCGGCCATGCCGAGCACCTCGGGCAGCTCGCTGCTGATCATCAGGATGGCCAGCCCCTCGCCGGCCAGTTCGGACAGCAGCCGGTGGACCTCGGCCTTGGTGCCGACGTCGATGCCGCGGGTGGGTTCGTCGATGATCAGGATGCGGGGTTCGGTGGCGAGCCATTTGGCGAGCACCACCTTCTGCTGGTTGCCGCCGGAGAGGGTGGCCACCGGCGCGGCGAGGCGGGAGGCCTTGACCTGCAGCCGACGGGTCCAGCGGCGGGCCTCGGCCCGCTCGGCGCCACCGAGGAGCAGGCCCAGCCGGCTCAGCGCCCGGCGGCGGGCGAGGGTGGCGTTGCGCTCCACCGACAGCTCCATGACCAGGCCCTGCTGGCGGCGGTCCTCGGGCACCAGGGCCATGCCGGCGGCGATCGCCCGGCCCGCGTTGCCGGGCGGGAGGGCCCGGCCGGCCACGCGTACCTCACCGGCGTCGTAGCGGTCGACGCCGAAGACGGCGCGGGCGACCTCGCTGCGTCCGGCGCCGACCAGCCCGGCCAGGGCGACGATCTCGCCGCCGCGAACCGAGAAGGACACGTCGGAGAAGACGCCGGCCCGGCTGAGCCCGCGCACCTCCAGCAGGGTGTCGCGCAGCGGCGCGTCCTGTTTCGGGTAGAGCGAGGACACCTCGCGGCCGACCATGCGCCGCACCACCTCGTCGACGGTAAGGTCGGCGGCCCGGTCGCTGGAGACCCACGCGCCGTCGCGCAGCACGGTGATCCGCTGGCACAGGTCGAAGACCTCGTCGAAGCGGTGCGAGATGAACAGCACGGCGGCGCCGCGCTCGCACAGCGACCGGGCGACGCCGAAGAGGCGTTCCACCTCGACGCCGGAGAGCGCGGCGGTGGGCTCGTCCATGACCAGGATGCGGGCGTCGAAGGAGAGCGCCTTGGCGATCTCGACGAGCTGCTGGTCGGCGATGGACAGCCCGCGCGCGGGGCGGGCGGGGTCGATCCGGACACCGAGGCGCTCGAACAGCCGCTCGGCGTCCCGGTTCATCGCCCGGGTGTCGATGCGCCGCAGACCCCGCAGCGGTTGCCGGCCCATGAAGATGTTCTCCGCGACCGACAGGTCCGGGAACAGGGTCGGCTCCTGGTAGATGACGGCGATGCCGGCGGCGCGAGCGTCGGCGGGGCCGCGCAGCTGCAGCGGTCGGCCGTCGAGGGTCATCCGGCCGGCGTCCGGGGCGTGCGCTCCGGCGAGGGTCTTGACCAGGGTGGACTTGCCGGCCCCGTTCTCCCCGACCAGGGCGTGGGCCTCTCCGGGGTGCAGCGCCAGGTGCACCCCTCGCAGGGCGGCGACGGCCCCGAAGGACTTCGTAACGCCGTCCAGTTCCAGCAGCGGAGCGCTCTCCGCGCCCGGTGCGCCGGGGCTCATCCGATCCCCTCCTGAATCGTTTCACGTGTTGTTGCATGGACGGTAGGGGTCGACATTCGTGACCGTCAAGGGTTTCCCGGCGATTTCTAGACTGTTGCCAGCGGGGGCGGCCGCGTCGTGCGGCAACACGTCCCAGGCCTGCGACGGAGGCACGCCGGCCGGCTCCGCCGACTGGATGAAACGTTTTAGACGCTATAGACTCCCCGTCGTCGCCCGGTCGGCCCGTTCCGGCCGGCACGCCCCGTACGGCCGCGGCAGCACCGCGACCCCCGCCCGCACCCGAGAGCGGGCCGCAACCACCCACCGCACCGATCGTCAGGGGAGCCATGGCAGCGGCGAACATCAAGGAGGTGGCCCGGCACGCCGGCGTCTCCCTCGGCACGGTGAGCAACGTGCTCAACCGACCCGACACGGTCGCCCCGGCCACCCGGCAGCGGGTGCTCGACGCCATCACCGAACTCGGCTACGTCCGCAACGACTCCGCCCGCCAACTGCGCGCCGGGCACAGCCGGACCGTCGCCATCGTCGTGCTGGACGTGGCGAACCCGTTCTTCACCGACGTGGTGCGCGGCGCCGAACAGGTGGTCGAGGAGGCCGGCGCGATGCTCGTCGTCTGCAACAGCGGCGAGGACAGCGCCCGGGAACGCCGGCACCTGGAACTGCTGGAGGAGCAGCGGGTCCGCGGGGTGCTCATCACCCCGGTCGGCCACGGCCCCCAACCCAACCTGGACAAGCTCATCGACCGGGGCATCCCGGTGGTGCTCGTCGACCGCGGCTCCGGCCGGGCCAGCCGCTGCTCGGTGGCCGTCGACGACGTGCTCGGCGGCCGGCTGGCCATGGACCACCTGCTGGACCAGGGCCACCGGCGCATCGCGTACCTCGGCGGCCCGTTCTCCATCGCTCAGGTCGCCGAACGGCACGCCGGGGCCGCGGCCGCGCTGGAGGAACGCGGCGGCGCCGAGCTGCGGGTGGCGACCACCACCAACCTGACCGTCGCCGCCGGGCGGCGCGCCGCCGAGGACCTGCTGGCCCTGCCGGCCCGGCAGCGACCCACCGCCGTGTTCTGCGCCAACGACCTGATCGCGCTGGGCGTGCTGCAGGAGGTGACCGAGCGCGGCCTGCGGGTGCCCGCCGACGTGGCCATCGTCGGCTACGACGACATCGAGTTCGCCGGCGCGGCGGCGGTGCCGCTGTCGTCGGTGCGTCAACCCCGCGAACAGCTCGGCCGCACGGCGGCCCAACTGCTGCTGGAGGAGGCGCGGTCCGGCGAGACGCACCGGCACCGGCACGTGGTGTTCCAGCCGGAGCTGGTCGTCCGCCGCTCCAGCGAGCAGCCCCGGCGTACCCGGCGCTGACCTCGGGCCCGCGCAGGCGTCGCCGGCGAATGGTCGCCCGCCCGCCGGGCCCTGGAGGCAGGATCGCGTGCCACGACGGCCACAGCGCGACGGCGCCGGCCCGCGCTCCCCCGCGCGGCCGGCGCCGTCGCCGTCCTCAGCCGGTCGACGCGGAGCTGCTGACGAACCGCCAGGTACCCGCGCCCACCGTGTGCACCAGGTAGCCGCCCACCATCCGGCGGGCGGTCACCAGCCCACCCGGTGACGCCTCGACGTCCTCGGCCCGCGCCGCGGGCACGTGCACCTCGGCGGTGGCGCCGACCGGCACCTGCACGGTCAGCTCGAACCCGCCGTCCCGGCGCCGCCAGGCCGACGACGCCCGGCCGCGGACCGTGTCCACCGCCGCCGATGCGGCGGACACCTCGGCCCGGGCGTCCGGTCGGACCACCATGCGCGCCCAGCCGTCCGCGACCGGCCGCAGGCCGGCCACGTGCTCGTAGAGCCACTGCACGACGGTGCCGTGGAAGTAGTGCTGGCGCGAGCGGGTCGACGTCGGCCACATCTCCCACATGGTGTCGGCGCCGTTGTCCACCCAGTAGCCCCAGCTCGGGTAGGTCCGCTGCCGGGCCACCCGGGCCGCCACGTCGGCGTGGCCGTGCTCGGTCAGCACCGGCAGCAGGACGCTGGTGCCGAGGCAGCCGGTGTTGAGGTGCCAGCCCCGCTCCCGGATGTCGGCGACCAGGTTGTCCGCCACCTTCCCGACCAGGTCGTCGGGCACCAGCCCGAACGCCAGCGGCACCGCGTTGGAGGTCTGCCGGTAGCCGGGATCGCGGTCGGTGCGGTACAACCCGCGCGTCCGGTCCAGGAACGTCTCGTTCAGCCGGTCCCGCAGCCCGGCGGCCGCGGTGCGGAACCGGGCCGCCGGCCCGTCCTGCCCGGTCAGCTCGCCGACCTCGGCCGTGGCCACCAGCGCCCGGTGCAGGTACGCGGTCGCGGTGAGCCGGGTGTCCTCGGGCGGGTTGCCGCCGGTGCCGGGCGACAGGTAGTCCCCGAGCGCGGTCACGGCCAGCCCGTCGCGCAGCCGTCCCAGTTCCCAGTCCAGATAGTCGACCACCGGCTGCCAGTGCTGGCGCAGCAGCCGGTCGTCGCCGTACCAGCGGTGCATCTCGCGCAGCAGGAACGGGTAGACCGTCGTCCACTCCGGCGCCGGGGCGAGCTCCTGGTAGCCCCAGCCGCCGCTGGGCACGATCACCGGCACCTGCCCGGAGGTGACCTGGCTGTCGCGCAGGTCGCCGAGCCACTTGGTGAAGAACCGGGACAGGTCGAGCAGGCCCGCCATGGTGGGCGCGGCCACCTGCGCGTCGCCGGTCCAGCCGTTCTTCTCGTACATCGGGGTGTCGGTGGGGATGCCGTGCAGGTTGTTGCGCACCGTGCGGCGCATCATCCGTTCGAACTGCTCGAACAGCGGTTCGCTGCACCGGAACTCGCCGACGTCCCGGACGTCGGAGTGCACCACCCGCATGGTGACCGTGTCGGTGGTGGCCGCGCCGGGCAGGCCGTCGAGCTGCACATAGCGGAAGCCCTTGTACGAGAACTGCGGCTCCCACACCTCCTCGCCGCCGCCCCGGGCGACGTACTCGTCCTGCTGGAAGCGGGCGCTCTGCACGTTGCCGTTCGACGCCTCGACGGTGCCGTCGGCGCGCAGCTTCTCGCCGTACAGGATGCGGATCGTGGTGCCGGCCGGGGCGGTGACACGCAGCCGGACCCAGCCGGCGGTGGTCCGGCCGAAGTCGGCCACCCAGACACCGGCGCGCGGCGAGTTGAGGGCGACCGGGGCGACGGACTCGACCACCCGGATCGGCTCGTGCTCCTGGGCGCGCAGCGTGCCGGCCGGAGCGTCCAGGACGCTCGCCCGGGCCCACCCGGCGTCGTCGAACCCGGCGGTCGACCAGCCCGCCGGCTCCTGCCGGGCGTCGTAGGTCTCCCCCGCGAACAGCGAGTTGGACAGGGTGGGGCCGGCGGTGATCCGCCAGGCGTCATCGCTGACGATCTCGGTGCGCGACCCGTCCGGGTGCTCCACGACAAGCCGGGCGAGCAGCCGGGGCTCGCCGTGCCAGGGTGGCTGGTGCCAGCGCCACACGTTGCGGGTGGTCATGCCGTAGAAGCCGCGGCCCAGCTCGGCGCCGAGGACGTTCTGCCCCTCGGCCAGCAGGTCGGTGACGTCGTGCGTCACGTACAGGACGGTGTCGTCGTAGTCGGTGAATCCCGGGTCCAGCACCGCGGTGCCGACCCGCTTCCCGTTGACGTGCAGCACCTGGTAGGCGAGGCCGCTGGCGTACAGCCGCGCGCGGGCCACCGGCTTGGTCAGCCGGAACGCGCGCCGCAGCAGCGGGGCGGGTCGCTCCTCCACCGGCGGCTCGATGCCGCTGCCCCACGGTCCCTGCCCGTACGGAGCGAGCACGACCACCGGCGACCAGGCCGAGTCGTCGTGGCCCGGCTGCTCCCAGCCGGACTCGACGGTGCCGGTGGTCCGCCAGCCGCCGTCGGTGACCAGCACCAGTTCCCGGCTGTCGGCGGTGCGCACGACGAGCTTCACGATGAGGCCACCGGGGTTGACCGACGCACCCGCCCGGTTGGTGGCGATCGCGGCCAGCACCAGGTCACCGCCGACGGCCTGGCGGGCCAGCTCGGTGACGTCCGCGACCCGGGCGGTGCGCCAGCCGTCGGTCTGCTGGGGCGCCGACAGGGTGAGCCGACCGGCCAGGTACGCGGTGAAGTCGTCGTCGGCGCTCATGATCAGCCGGGCGGAGGCGACGTCGAGCCCCGCGGGCAGGGCCAGCCGGCCGCGGAACCAGCGCGGGCCGACGGGCGCGTTGTTCACCGTCGCGCCCGGCCCCCACACCCAGGAGGCGCCGGCCAGGTCCAGGGACCGGGGCTGGGGCACGGTGACGTTGCCGCCCCACGGCCCCTGCCCGTAGGGGGCGAGCACGGCCACGCCGGCCCAGCCGGCGTCGTCGTACCCGGCCTCCTGCCAGCCCGGCCGTTCGGTGTCCGAGCTGCGCCAGGAGCCGTCGGTGACCAGCACGAGCCGCTGCCCGGCGGCGGTCACCAGCACCAGCTTGGCGAGCAGGCCGGCCGGGTTCACCGACGGGCCGGGCCGGTTCGTGGCCACCGCGGCCAGGGTCAGCGTGCGGCCGACGGCCGTGCGGGCCAGTTCGGTGACGTCGGCGAGCTCGGCGCTCTTCCAGCCGTCGGTCTGCTGCGGGGCGTGCAGCACCTGACGCCCGTCGAGGTAGGCGGTGTAGTCATCGTCGGCGGTGACGACGAGGTGCGCGGCGGCGATCTCGACCCCGGCGGGCACCGCGAGCCGGCCCCGGAACCAGCGGGTACCGGCCGGCGCGTTGCTCGAGCTGGCCCCGGGCGACCAGATCCACGACGCCCCGGCGAAGTCGAGCGGTGCCTGCGCGACGTCCGGCTGCGCGCCGACCCAGCGAGCCGCGCCGAAGCCCTCGTCCAGCAGGCCGGTCTCGAACCAGGTCGGCGTGCTCCACCCGGTCTCCCGGCCGGCGCCGTCCCACAGCCGCACCGTCCAGTGGTAGCGGGTACGCGGGGCCAGGGGCGGGCCGGCGTACGGCACGCCGACCGACCGCGCCGAGGCCACCCGGCCCGAGTCCCAGACGTCGGCCGCGTCCGGGGTGAGCCGGTCGGCGCGGCTGGCCACCAGCACCTGGTACGCGCTCTGCGTGGCACCGTGGCCGGGGGCGGTGCCGGTCCAGGAGAAGCGGGGCTGGGCGACGTCGGTGCCGAGAAGCTGGTCGGCGTACTCGGTGCGGGGGCGGCCGACCGAGAGCGGGCCGGCACCAACCCCGGCCGGCGGTGCGGCCGCCGCCGGCTCGGCGATGCCCGCGCCGAGCGCGACGGCTCCGGCGCCGGCGACGCCCCAACCGAGCAGGGATCGGCGGCTGAGTTCGGTCCCCGGTGGCGGGACCGGTGGTGTCTGGGCCATGGGTGTCTCCTCGATGTCGGGTCAGGACGGCGAGCCGGCGGGCAGGGGTGCCGACCAGACGTCGGCGATCGACGGGTCGTAGCCGTCACCGGTGTCCCGGAACCGCACCCGCACCACCCCGTCGCGGGTCGCGGCCGGCAGGTCGACGACGAACTGGTAACTGACCGTGCCGGCCCCGCCCGCGGTGCGCCGCCAGGAGCGGGCGTGCGCCACCACCCCGTCGACGACGATCTCGTAGTCCTTCAGCTGCGCCTGGTCGTACGTCTCGACGGCGCGCAGCACGAACGGTTCGCCGGGTGCGACGGCGAGGTCGAACTCGAACCAGCCGTCGGGGTAGCTGACGTTGGTGTAGCGGCGGGTCAGCCCGGCCTCGGTGTTGGTGCCCGAGTGGGTCGAGGCGGTCAGGTGGTGCGCCTGTTCGGAGGCCGCGTCGCCGAGGTCGACGTGGTCGTACGCGCCGGCCGGCGGGTTGGTGAACCGGACCGGGACCGCGAGGGTGCGCCGTTCGGCGTCCGTGCCGCCGGTGGCCATGGTGAGCTCCGCCGGCCCTTCCGTCACCGTCACCGGTGCGGTGACGACGGTCGACACGGTGGTCTCCGCGCCGGGTGCGAGGTCGTACCGGGCGGTCGGCGACGCCACCCGCCAGCCGTCGGGCGCCGTGGTGGTGAGCTGCCCGGTCACCGGCACGGCGGCCCGGTTGCGCAGCACGGCGCCGACGGTGGTCGCGGCGCCGGGAGCCACGGCGGCGGGGGTGGCGGACGCCGACTCGATGACCACGGCCGGTGCCGTGGTCATCGTGCCCGCGACGGGCAGGGTGGCGGCGCCGCCCTGCAGGCGGTAGCTGGCCGAACCGTCGACGACCACGTCGGCCGGCGACTGGCCGACGGGGATGCGCAGGTCGTAGCGGTGGCTGACGGTGGCGCCCGGGGCGACGGTGGTGGGCCGGTCGCCGACCGGGGTCACCGTCCACCCGGCGGGAACGCGCAGGTCGGAGGTCACCCCGGTCATCGGTGCGGTGCCGCCGTTGGCGATCACGACGCTGGCCCGGACGACGTCGCCGGGCAGCCGCTCACCCACCGGCAGGTCCAGCTTGACCACCGCGCCGACCAGGGCCGACGACGCCGCGGAGAGCCGCTGGTCGACCCGGGTGAGCAGGGTGGTGAACCGGTCGGTGTGGGCCGCGGCGACGCGGCCGACGCCGACCTGGGTACACAGCCAACGGTTCAGGTCGGCGGCGGTGGCCAGGGCGTGGTGCACCTCGCCGGCGGCGGCAGCGCTGTCGCCGGCCAGGTACGCGGTCCGCGCCGCGGTCGTCTCGTCGGCGAGCTTCCGCAGCTGGGCCCGCAGGTGCGCGGCCACCGGTCGGCCCAGGTCGTCGGCAAGCTCGTCGGTCAGCGCCGACAGCGCCTGCACCGCGTCGGCGGTGTCGCCCAGGTCGCCCAGCACCCGGTCGACGGCGAAGGAGTAGGCGCCGGAACCGATCTCGTAGACGGCGGTCCCGCCGTCCATCCGGACGAACCGCACGCTGTCGGCCTGGTCCGCCGGCCGGCCGCCCTCGGTCACCGCGTGCCGCCCGGGTGCCGGGATGCGCACGGTCGCGGTGGTGTTCGCCGGGACGGTGACGCGTAGCCGCAGGTCGCCGCGGGCGTCGAGGTTCCAGTCGCTGCCGATCACGCCCTGCGCGTCGCGGTACGACGCCCGGGCCGAGGTGAGGCCGCCGCCCGGCTGGGGCGCGAAGGTGAGGTGGGTGTAGCCGGGATTGCCGGAGTCGGGCTGGATGCCGGCGACGGTCCGGTACATCCAGTCGCCGACGGCGCCGTAGGCGTAGTGGTTGAACGAGTTCATCGACACGTCGCCGAAGCTGCCGTCCGGCATGATCGAGTTCCAGCGCTCCCAGACCGTGGTCGCGCCCTTGGCGATCTCGTAGCCCCACGACGGGTAGGTGTCGTTGAGCAGCAGCCGGTAGGCGACGTCGAGGTGCCCGGTGTCGCTCAGCGCCGGCAGCAGGTCCGGGGTGCCGAGGAAGCCGGTGGACAGGTGCCAGTCGTGCCGGCGGACGTTGTCGACCAGCCGGTCGGCGGCCTTGCCGCGCAGCGGCTCGGGCAGCAGGTCCATGCCGATGGCCAGCACGTACCCGGTCTGGCTGTCGCCCTGGACGGTGCCGTCGGCCGAAACGTACGCGTCGACGAAGGCCTTGCCGATGTCCTTGGCCAGCGCCGCGTAACGGGCCGCGTCGGCGTCCCGGCCGATGGCCGCGGCCATCTCCCCGAGCAGCCGGACGCTGTACGCGTAGTACGCGGTGCCGATGACGCCGGCGGGCGTCGGGTCGTCGAGGTTGAGCCAGTCGAGGTACGGGCCGGCGTTGGTGCGCCGGTTGCCGGCGCTGGTGCTCTGCAGCCAGGCGGCGTACCGCACCATCGACGCGTAGTGCTCCTCGATCACCCGGGTGTCCCCGTAGCGCTGCCAGAGCGTGTACGGCACCGTGATGCCGGCGTCGGCCCAGCCGGTCGCGCCGTCGCCGCAGCAGGCGCGGGGTGCGACGTCGGGGTACGCCCCGTTGGCGGACTGCGCGTCGCGCAGGTCCTGCAGCCACTTGGTGAGGAACGTCAGGCTGTCCATGTTGAACGTCGCGGTCTCGGCGAAGACGTTGATGTCGCCGGTCCAGCCGAGCCGCTCGTCCCGGGCGGGCGTGTCGGTGGGGATGGACAGGAAGTTGCCGCGCTGCCCCCAGGTGATGTTGCTGTGCAACTGGTTCACCATCGCGTTGGAGGTCTCGAACTCGCTGGTCAGCTCCCCGTCGGTGTGCATGACCAGGCCGGTGACGGTGGAGCGGTCGGGGGTGCCCGGGTAGCCGGTCAGCTCGACGTAGCGGAAGCCGTGGAAGGTGAAGGTGGGTTCGTAGACCTCGGCGCCGCCGCCGCGGAGGGTGTAGTGGTCGGTGGCCCGGGCCGACCGCAGGTTGGCGGTGTAGGCGGTGCCGTCGGGGTTGAGCACCTCGGCGTGCCGGATCCGCACGGTGGTGCCGGCGGGCCCGTCGACCTTGAGCCGCACCTTGCCCACCATGTTCTGGCCGAGGTCGAAGATCCAGGTGCCGGGGGTGGGCTGGGTCAGCGCCCGCGCCGGCAGCTCCTGCGCGACCCGCACGGGCGGGTCGACCTGGGCGACGATCGGGCCGGTCGCGCCGGGGGCGTCGACGGTGGCGGCCGACCAGCCGGCGTCGTCGAAGCCGGGCCGGTCCCAGCCGGCCGGCAGCCGGCGCGCGTCGTAGGTCTCGCCGTGGATCAGGTCACTCAGCAGGAACGGCCCGGGCGTGGCGCGCCAGGAGCCGTCGGTGCGCACCGTCTCGGTGCGCCCGTCGGCGTAGTCGACGACCAGTTGTGCGCCCAGGTGCGGGCGGGAGCCGTAGTTGTCGGTGCCGAACCAGGCGATGGTGCCGGAGTACCAGCCGTCGCCAAGCAGGGCGCCGAGCGCGTTGTCGCCCTGGCGGAGCTGGCGGGTCACGTCGTACGTCTGGTACTGCACCCGCTTGCGGTAGTCGGTCCAGCCGGGTGCCAGCTCGTGGTCGCCGACGCGCTGCCCGTTGAGCGACAGTTGGTAGACGCCGAGGGCGGTGGCGTAGATCCGGGCGCGGGCGACCTCCCCGTCGACCCGGAAGCCGCGGCGCAGCAGCGGGTTCGCGTCCAGGGCGGTGAGCATGGCCTCGGTGTTGCCGGTGACCCGCAGCCCGCTCGACGTGGGGGTGCCGCCGCCGAACGGGTTCTCGCCGTCGGTGAGCGCGGCCGCGAAGAGGGTGTCCGCGCCGCTGGTCACGGAGAAGTCGGAGAAGACGCCGGTCTCCGCTCCGTCGGTGCGCAGGCCGACCGAGCCGCCCTGGTGCCGGGTGTCGCGGGTGACGTCGACCTGGGTGCCGTCGACCCAGGTGGTGATGGTGTCGCCGGCCGCCGTGATCCGCAGGGTGTGCGGGGCGGTGAGCTTGTCGGGCGGCACGACCGCGCCGAGCGGCACCTCCTTGAGCACCGTCCAGGCGCCGTTGACCCGCACGTGCGGGCGCAGCTTGGCGGTGCCGCCGGTGCTGGAGAACTGCCACATGTAGGCGTTGGTCGGGCCGTGGGCGCGCAGATAGATCCCGGCCGCGTCGCGCTCCAGGCGCACCGTGGTCTGCACGGTGTAGTCGCGCCACGACTCGGTGGGCGGGGGCAGCCCGATCCAGTCGGCCCGCCAGCCCTCGGCGCCCCGCAAGCCGGTCTCCCACGAGGCCGGGGCGCTCCACCCGGAGGCGCGGCCCGCGGTGTCCCACACCCGGACCTGCCAGCGGTAGCGGGTGCGGGGTTGCAGTGCCGGGCCGGTGTACGGGACGAGGGTGCTGCGCCGGGACGTCACGCGGCCGCTGTCCCAGACGTCGGCGTCGTCGAGGCGGGCCTGGCTGGTGGCGACGCGGACCTGGTACGACTCCTGGAGCACGCCCCGGGCGGCGGATTCGATCCGCCACCCGAGGCGGGGCTGCGCCACGTCGAGCCCGATCGGGTCGGTCGCCCGCTCAGTGGTCAGGCCGGTCACCGTGAGCTGGGGAGCCTCCGGTGCGGCGGCGGCCGGGGCCGCCGTCACCACCGCCGGCGTCAGCCCGAGGAGCAGTGCGACGACCGCGGAGAGCACGGGTCGGCGCCGCTTCGTGAGCTTCATGGTCCAAACCCTTCTGTGCGGCGGTCCGCACCGACTTTCGTGGGCGACGTCCGGGCCGATGGGCGCCGGACGGGTGATCAGCGGGGCTGGGCGGCCGAGTCGGCGACCGGGTGGAAGCTGGACCGGCCGGAGCCCACCTCGAACACGGCCCGGCCGTTCTCGATCCCGATGAAGGTGGCCTTGCTCGGACCGGCGGCCCGGTAGGACCGACCCTCGGTGACCGGTAGGGCCACCCGGGCGGTGACGTTGACCGGCACCTCGAGGTCGACCAGCAGGCCGGCGCCGGTGCGCCGCCAGTCGAGGCGCACCGGCCCGCGCTGGGTGGGCACGACACCGGACGCGTGGTCGAGCCCGACGGCGGGCGGCGCCACGTCCACCACGGCGGCGCCCGGGGCGGCGGTGCGGACGCCGAGCAGGGTCTCCTGCACGTCGACCACGGCCTGCGCGCCCCAGCCGTGGGACTGGCTGAAGTTGGTGCCCGGGTCGAGGGTCCAGGCCTCCCAGGTGAAGCTGCCGCCCTGGGCGAGGATGTTCGCCCAGCCCAGGTCGTCGGGGCTGGTCAGCAGCCGCAGCACCGCTTCGGGCCGGCCGGCGTCGGCGAGCGCGGCCAGCAGCCAGTGTGCGGTCATCGGCCCCTGCTTCATGCCCATGGCCGTGAGGTGGTCGGCGAGCGCCGGCAGGTCGGCCTGCGGGGCCACGCCGTGGGCGATCGCGTACGAGGTGGCGTGCTGGCCGGCGTGACCGCTCTGCGCGCCGGTGGCCGACAGCCCGTCGACGTAGTTGCCGTCGGCGCGGCGCAGCTTGGCGTTCATCGTCGCGGCGAGGTCGGCGGCCCGGCTGTCGTAGGAGGTGACCTCCGCGGCGGGGCGGCCGAGCGCCTCGGCCATCCGGGCGGTCGTTCGCAGCACGTCGACACCCTGGGCGTTGATGGTGGTGCGGGCGGCGGCGGACATGTCGTACCCGAACCGGCCGGGCTCCGGCCAGTCGACGATGCCGTAGCGGTAGGCGCCGCTGCCGCCGGCCAGTTCGGTGACCAGGCCGGCCGTCGGGCCGGTGGCCGGGATGTGGCGCAGCACGTAGTCGGCGGTGTCCCGGATCGCCGGGTACGCCTCGGCCAGCAGCGCCCGGTCGCCGGTCTCGGTCCAGTACCGCCACACCCAGTCGACGAACATCAGGGAGTAGTCGGGGATGTCCCGCTTGCCGTCGCCGTTGGGGTAGACGGCGTTGTACCGCCCCCGGTCGTTGCCGGCGTTCCAGTAGCGGGCGGCGGAGCGGAGGAACTCGCGGATGGCCTGCTGGGTGGCGTCACGCTCACCGAAGGCACCCATCGTGGCGTAGGAGATGTTGGCGGCGTCGCCGAGGAACTGGCCCTTCTCCCGCGTGGGCGTGTCGACGAACGCCTCCTGCACGGAGTAGAGCGCGGAGCGCTTCATCATCGTCCACACCGCGTCGAGGGTGGCGTCCGAGCTGGCGAAGCTGGCCTCTCGGCCGGCGGGGACGTCGCTGTGCACCACCACGGCGGAGATGTCGTCGAGCGCGATCTCCTCACCCGCGTCGGGGATCTCCAGGTAGCGGAAGCCGAGGTGGGTGAAGGCGCGGAACTGCTGCGGGCCGTCCTTCTGCAGGTAGGGGAAGCTCATGTTGGTGCCCTGCGACTGCAGGGTCGACGTGGCGACCCGGCCGGTGTCGGTGAGGGTGTAGCCGGCGCGCACGGTCACTGTGCGACCGGCCACGCCGGCGTCGAACCGTACGGCGGGGCGGGCCGGGATGACCACCCCGAAGTCGGCGACCACCGTGCCGTCATCGGCGGTACGCAGCGCCACCGGAGCGACCGTGGTCTCGGCCAGCCGGGTCTCCTGCCCGATCAGGCGCGGGTACGCCGCGTTCGGGTGCGCGCCGACCACCTCGGCGGCCGTGAACGGCGCGACGCTGTCGTCGTAGCCGGGCCGCGTCCAGCCGGTCACCTCGGCGCGGCCGTCCTGCCGCTCGACCCGGTCGCCCTCGCCGTTGCGACGCTCGGCGTTCACGACGAACTGGGTGTCCCGAGCGACCCGCCACGATCCGTCGGTGACGAACACCTCCCGGGTCCCGTCCGCGTGCTCGACCACCAGCTTCATCAGCAGGCCCCGGGCGCCGGCGGGGCGGCCCTGGCCGCTGCCGTACCAGTGGTAGCGCACCCCGATGGCCAGCGGCTCGCCGGCGGTCACCAGGTCGGTGACGTCGGCGGCCTGGTAGTAGTCCTCGCCCGGGTAGCCGAAGGAGGTGCCCCGGTCGGCGCGGGTGCCGTTGAGGTAGAGCTCGTAGGTGTGGTCGGCGGCGGTGTAGGAGCGGGCCCGGACCACCGGGCTGGCGCTGGGGCGCACCTCGGTGCGGGCCAGGGTGTAGTCGTCGGCCTCGGTGGTGGTGCGGCGGATCCAGGCGGCGCCCTCCCACTGGGTGTCGGAGATGCCGGTCTCGAAGGCGCCGGTGCCGGGCGGGGACTGCTGGTCGGTGCGGTCCCAGGTGCGCACCGACCACTGGTACGCCGCGCCGGCGCGCAGGGCGGGCCCGCCGTAGGGCACGTAGGACTGCTGGTCCGAGGCGACCTTGCCGGAGTCCCACACCAGGTCGCCGCCGGACTCGCTGACGGTGATCCGGTAGGCCGTCTGCGTCTCCCCCGGGTCGGCGTCCTGTGGCAGCCATCCGAAGCGCGGGCTGCCCTCGACGTTGAGCGGGCGGGCCCGGTCGTCGACCGCCAGCGCGGCCGGTGCGCCCGGGGCGTGACCTCGGGCGGCCGAGGCCGGTGGGGCCCCGGCGACGACCGTGGCGACGGCGGTCGCCGCCGCCAGGGTCAACGCCGTCCGGCGCCTGGCGAGCAGCGGGGATCCGGGAGTCTGAGGTGTCACGCCTGCCTCCGCCCATGAATCGTTTCAGGCAGGCTACGTGCTCGTGTCCGTCCTGTGAAGACATCCACGATGGCCGGATCCGGCCATCCAGCAGGTCCAGCGACGCCTCGCGCAAGCCAGTTCCATTGAATCGTTCGCAAGCGCTGATCGCGGAACTCGCGCGCAGATCCGGCTGAGCGGAAGCCAGGCGTGTGGTGCTGCCTCATGCCCGCCGGCGGCACCCCCGTTGAGGCAGCACCGTCACGCGCTGCCGCTGGTGCCCCGTCGGACTACGGGCCGGTGACCTCCTTGGCGGCGCGCTCGCCGGACTCGACCGCCCCGTTGAGGTAGCCGAAGTACTCGATCGAGGTGTGCTCGCCGGCGAAGTGGACGTTGCCCTCGCGGGCGGCCTCGATGCCGAAGAAGCGGGTGTACTGGCCCGGCTTGAGGCTCGAGTAGGCGCCCTTCGACCAGGGGTTGAGCGGCCAGGCGTCCCGGTACGCCTTGCCGTTGTAGGCGGCGGTGATGCCCGGGTAGATGGGTTCCAGCTGGGTCAGGAACGACGTGACCTCGGCGGCCGGTGCCGCGCCGAACGGCGCTCCCGTCCACACCTTCGTCTGGCTGCCGCCCGGGAACTCGCACAGCACGCCGGTGGTGGTCGCCTGGTTGACCGCGTCGTCCCAGGCGCACTGGAATCCGGTGACGTTGGTGTAGGTGGCGCCGCCGTAGCCCTGCGCCACCCAGGGCCGCCTGGTGAACTGGACGTGGATCTTCGCGTTGCTGCCCAGGTCGAACTCGTTGATCGAGCGCATCTTGACCGTCGAGAACCCGGCCCTGGACAGGTCGCACTCGCGCAGCATGGTGAAGGGCAGGGCGAGGATGACCTTGTCGGAGGTCACGTCGACGTACCTGTTGCCGGCCTGGAAGGTGCAGGTCACCGACCCGTTGGTGTTCGCCTTGACCGCCACCAGTCTGCGGTCCAGCGTCACGGTGCCGGCCGGCAGCTGGCCGACCATGGCGGTCAGCAGCTGGTCGTTGCCGCCGATGATGGTGTACTTCTCGTCGCCCCCAGTCAGCGGGTTCAGCGAGTTCTGCGAGTTCCAGGCGAGCAGGTAGATGAGGTTGAGCGCGGACTGCTGGTCCGGGTCCATGCCGTACTCGGCGACGACGTTGCTCTGCATGAGCTTGGCGAAGCGGCTGGAGAGGCCACCCGGGATGTTGGCGTCCAGCCACTGGTTGACCGTCTGGTTGTCCAGCGCCAGCCCGGTCGCCGTGTAGCTGTCGTACCGCTGCGGCCACGGCGCCGCCTGCTGTGCCGCCTTGAACGCCTGGTAGACCTGACCCCAGTCGGTGTTCGCCGCGCTGTAGGGGTAGTCCGCTCCGTCGATCCAGTACTTGTCCCCGCCGGGTGGCTGGTTGCCGCCACCCACGTCCCGGAGGCTGAGTCCGAGGCTGTTGGCGAGGTTGCGGATCGTGTTGTGCTCGGTGTTGATGAATGCCCCGCCGTGCTCGACGACGACGCCGCCGTCGAAGAAGTTCCGCAGGGTGTAGCAGCGGCCGCCGATCCGGGAGCTGCCCTCGTAGACGGCGGCCCGGATCCCCTTGACCTTGTAGAGCCAGTGGGCCGCGCGGATGCCGGCGAGACCCGCTCCCACGATGGTCACCGACGGTGGCGCGGCGGGTGCGGCGGCCGCGCTGGCGGGGCGGGGCAGGCCGGCCGCCCCGGCGACGGCGGCGGCCCCGACGGCGGCGGCGCCGCCGAGCAGCTTGCGGCGGGACAGCCCCGCGGCCTGCATCTCGATGACTTCGTCGACCGGGATGCCGGTCCGTTCGGATTCGGCGTGCGCGGCGAGCGTGGCACGCAGGCGGCTGGTGAGTGGTGTTCGACCTCTGGATCTCATGACTGACCTCCGGTCGCGAACGCCTGAGCTGGCGTGCCCGACATTTAAAGCAGGATTCAGTTAGACAGTCAAGAAGTTCACTGGCCTGGAACACCGCAGCCCGTTGGAGCTGATCTCACTTTCAGGAGTCGGCCCACCACCGGGCGGCCACCAGCTCGGCGACCAGCGTCTCGGTGAGCAGGCGTACGGCGGGCTCCTCGTCGCCGCGATAGCGGACCGTCGCCGCGGCACCGGTCACCTCGGCGCCGACGGCGAGCACCGTGGCTGCCCGCTGCCGCAGCCAGTCCAGCGCCGGCGCGTCGTAGCGGGAGCCGGGAAAGAGCAGGGCGCGGTAGTCGAGTGTCTTGGTGAGGTAGACGTCGACGTGCGACCAGTCCCCCGTCTCGCATCCGTCGGCGGGACGGCGGGGACCCTCGCGGACCATCAACGCCGACTGCATCGCCGACGAGAGCCGCTCGGCCGGCGCGAGGGTGTAGACGCCGTGCGGGCCGTCCAGGACTTCGGCGGCCACGGGCAGCCATTCGTCCCGGCGGGTCAGCAGATCCTCGGTGGCGTCCGCGGCGCGCCGGGCCAGGCCCGCGATGTCCTGCCGGCGGTCGCCCGGGATGTCCCGTTGCGCGGCCAGTCGGGCCACCAGATCCAGCAGCAGCACCAGGGTGTGTTGGAAACTCCGGCAGGCCACCCCGCCGGCCTCGACGCCGGCGTGCATCGGCACGACGAGGTCGGCCACCTTCGCCAGCGGCGAGTCCGGCACGTTGGTCAGCGCGACGAGTGGGGCCGCCCCCTGGTAGCGGCTGGTGGCGTCGAGGGTCTCCTGGCTGGTCCCGGTGGCGGAGATGGCGACCACCAGGGTCCGCGGCCCGGGCGGACAGCCGGTGGCGGCCGAGGCGTACTCGGCGACCGCGTCGACACCCGCGGCACGCAGCCGCAGTGCGGCCATCTCGGCCGCGTAGCGGGAACTGCCCATCCCGAGCAGGAGGACCCGCTCGACCCGGTCGGGCAGCCCGTGCCACGGGTCGCCGTCGGTGAGCGTCGCGGCCAGGCGGCGCAGCGACTCCGGCTTGGCTTCCAGGTCGGCCAGGAACAGGCGGGGGTCCACGGTTTCTCCTCGGGTCAGTCGTACCAGCTGCGCAGGACGCCCATCGGGGCGTACCGCCAGCGGGGCAGGAAACGGGCGGCGTAGCACAGTTCGCGGCACTCCTGCTCGACCTCGAACGGTCGCAGCAGCCGCTCGTCGAACAGGTGCGCCATGCCGCGACCGTGCAGGGTGCGGAGGTAGGCCGCGAGCAGGTCGTCGACGCCGCGCCGGCACCAGTCGGCGACGGCGGGCCGGTGCCGGCCCTCGGTCCGCCGGTTGGCGATCTGCCCGACGTGCAGCAGGCTGGTACGCAGCTGCGCCACGTCCCGCGCGGCCGGTTCGGTGAGGATGCCGCCGGCGGGTGCCGCGAGGGTCGGGTTGCCGTCGAAGTCGGTCACCGCGAGGCCGTCACGCCAGCGCAGCACCTGTCCCACGTGCAGGTCGCCGTGCGGTTGGATGACGTACGCCCGGTCCACCTCGCGGGACTGCCAGATGTCGGCGGCGAGCCGGGGCATCCGGGCGGTGAACCACCGGGCGTCCTCGTCGTCCGCCGCGGCGACGAGCCGGCGTGCCTGGTCGAGGACGGCCAGGCCGTCGGCCGCCCAGTCCCGGTGGCTGACCGCCACGGGTGCCGGGATGGTCTCGGACGGGGTGGCCAGGGCGCAGTGCAGTTCGGCGGCCAGCACCCCGAGGTCGCCGGCCAGGTCGGCGGGCGGTCCCCCGTCGAGCTGGTGGAGCAGGGCGTCGACGCACCAGTCCCACCCGTCGGCGGCGTCCGGCAGGAAGCCGGTCACGACCGCCGCCAGGCCGCCGTCCGGCTCGTCCCGGTAGACGGCCGCGTACGGGGTGGGCGTACGGGTGAAGTTTGCGGCCACCAGGTGGGCGAGCAGGTCGGGAGCCCGGTCGGGCGCCTCAGCGGGACGCATCCACTTGACCACGACGCGTTCGCCCACCACGACCGAGGTGTTGGTCTGGTCGACGGTGATCAGTCGTTCCCCGAGGGGACCTCGGGCGAGCGGGACGAAGCGACGCATCCGTAGGCCGGTGATCGCGCCTCCGGTGGCGAGGGCCTCGACGAGCGCGGCGGAGGCACCGGGCGGCACTCGGGCGTGTGTTGAATCCAAGTTCAGTTTCCGGCGTAAAAAGTCGGCTACAAAAGGCGGCACGAGTCTTGCGTACGTTGACTTGCATTGCAACACTCCGGTGCACTGTCTCGACTCTCGACGGGAGTGCCGAGTGTTGCCGTTCAGAAGTGCCCGGCGTACCGCCGTTTCGGCCGCCCTCGCGGCGGGCCTCGTGCTCGCCGTGGCGGCGTGCGGCGGTGGCTCCGACAACGCCGGCGCCGCCGGCCCGGATGCCCTCGACCCGAACGCGGACCTGAGCAAGCAGAAGCTCACGGTCTCCAACTGGGACGGCTACATGCCGGAGGATCTTCCCGAGAAGTTCAAGACGGCGAAGGGTCCGGCGGTCACCGTCACCAAGCACGCCACCAACGAAGAGATCATGGCGAAGCTGACCGCGGGCGCGGACAGCGGCATCGACGTCGCGTTCGTCTCCGGACAATTCGCCCAGGCGCTGGCCGAGCAGGGCCTGCTCGAGCCGATCCACACCGATCTCGTGCCCAACCTCAAGAACCTCTACCCGGAGGCCGGCCAACTGGCGTACGACAAGGGCAACAAGTTCTCCGTGCCGTACACCTGGGGCACGACCGGCCTGTGCTACCGCACCGACCTGACCGGCTACACCCCCGACAGCTGGGACGACCTGCTCTCACCCAGGCCGCAGCTGGCCAAGAAGGTGACCATGATGGCCACCGAACGGTGGCTCATGCTGCCGGCCCAGAAGGTGCTCGGCTTCTCGGCGAACACCACCGACGCCGAGCAGCTGGAGCAGGTGAAGCAGAAGCTGCTCACCGCGAAGAAGACGCTGCTGGCCTACGACGACACCACCTTCGGCGACCGGCTCAAGTCCGGCGAGGCCGCCCTGGTCGAGGCGTGGGACGGCTGGTGCCCCACCGACGACCCGAAGATCAAGTTCGTGGTGCCCAAGGAGGGCAGCGACCTCTGGGTGGACACCATGGTGGTCTTGAAGACGTCGAAGAACAAGGAGGCGGCGCACGCCTTCATCAACTACATCCTCGACCCGGGCAACCACTCCTGGGCCGTCGAGAACATCCTCTACAAGGTGCCGAACGCCGCGGCCATGGCCAAGGTCGACGCCAAGCTGCTGGACACCCACCCGGAGCTCAAGACGCCCCCGGCCGAGTTGCTCAAGGGCGAGGTTCCGGTCGACCTGGGTGACGCCGCGCCGGCGTACACCCGGATCGCGACCGAGGTGTCGGCCAGCAAGTGAGCTCAACTCTCACCCCCCAGCGCGCCGCCCGCACGGACGTCGGTCCGCGCGGGCGGCGCGCCGCCCGACGGGAGCGCCTCGCCGGGCGGCTGGCCACCCTCGGACCCGGGCTGGGCTACCTGGTGGTCTTCCTGCTCGTGCCGCTCGCGCTCGTGCTCAGCTACACGCTGTTCCACCGGGGCCGCTTCGGCGGGATCGTGTACGAGGCCTCGACGGACAACTTCACCCGGGTCGCCGACGGGCTCTACCTGGGCGTCATCTGGACCTCGGTGAAGCTGGCCGGGCTCACCACACTGCTCGCGCTGCTGCTCGGCTATCCGACCGCGTACCTCATCGCCCGGCTCCCCCGCCGCTGGCGCACGGTGGCGCTCGTCCTCGTGGTCCTGCCGTTCTGGACCAACTTCCTCATCCGCACCTACGCGTGGATCATCCTGCTCAACAGCGAGGGCGTGATCAACCGGACGCTGACCGGGATCGGGGCGATCGACCGGCCGTTGGAGCTGCTCTACACCCCCGGCGCCGTCGTCGGCGGCCTGCTCTACGCCTACCTGCCGCTGATGGTCCTGCCGCTGTACTCGGCGATCGAACGGCTCGACCCCCAGCTCCGCGAGGCGTCGGCGAACCTGGGCGCCCGGCCGGCCCGGACCTTCTGGTCGGTGACCCTGCCGCTCACCCTGCCCGGTGTGCTGACCGGCTGTGTGTTCGTGTTCGTGCCCAGCCTGGGCAACTTCGTCGTCCCCGAACTGCTCGGCGGCGGTCGCACGGTGATGGTCGGCAACCTCATCCGCGACCAGTTCCTGAAGGCGCGGGACTGGCCGTTCGGCTCGACCCTGGCGCTCGTCGTGATCGCCCTGCTCGTCCTGCTGCTCATGGTCCAGGCGTGGGCGGCGCGACGGCTGGCAGGTGGCAACCGTGCGTAAATTCAGCTGGCTGTACGTCCCGGCGGGCATGACGTACCTCTTCCTCTACCTGCCGATCGTGGTCCTCGTGGTCATGTCGTTCAACGCCGCCGAAACCCCGTACCGGTGGGACGGGTTCGACACCGCCTGGTACGGGCGCCTGTTCGACGACCGGGCGGTGCGCGAGGGGCTGATCAACACGCTGGTCGTCGCGGCCGGCGCCACCGCGCTGTCCACGGTCCTCGGTACCCTGCTCGCGGTCGGCCTCGCCCGGCACACGCGGTCGAAGCTGCTCGACGCGATCGCCGTGGCGCCGGCGGTGCTGCCCGACATCGTGCTCGCCATCGGGCTGCTCGCGTTCTACACCGCCGTTCAGTTCACGCTCGGCCTGCACTCGATCCTGCTGGCGCACACGGTGTTCGGCACGGCCTTCGTCGCGGCGGTGGTCCGCACCCGGCTGGCCCACGTCGACGGGTCCCTGGAGGAAGCCTCCCGTGACCTGGGCGCCACGGCGGTGCAGACCTTCGTCCGGATCACGCTGCCGTCGCTCGCCCCGGGCATCATCGCCGGTGCGCTGCTGGCCTTCTCCCTGTCCATCGACGAGTTCGTCATCGCATTCTTCACCGCCGGCCCGCAGGACCCGACGCTGCCCATCGTGATCTATTCGATGGTGCGTTTCGGCGTCACCCCCGAAATCAACGCCCTGGCCACGCTGCTGCTGGCGGTCAGCTTCACGTTCGTCATCGCGGCCCAGCGCCTGTCCCGCCTCACGGAGTCCCTATGAGCGAGCATCGTGGTGCGCCAGCCGGCGAACCCCTGGTCAGCATCCAGCGTGTCAGCCGCCGCTTCGGCGACGTCCGCGCCCTGGAGCAGGTCAGTCTCGAGATCCGCCAGGGCGAGTTCTTCGCCCTGCTCGGCCCGAGCGGCTGCGGCAAGACGACCCTGCTGCGGATCCTCGCCGGCTTCGAGCACCCGGACAGCGGCTCGGTGACCCTCGACGGCGCCGACCTGCTCGCCGTGGCGCCGCACCGGCGGCCGGTCAACCTGATGTTCCAGTCCTACGCGCTGTTCCCGCACATGAGCGTGGCCAAGAACATCGCGTACGGGCTGGAGCGCGAAGGGGTGCCGAGGCGGGAGATCCGCGAGCGGGTGGACGAGGTGCTCGCCACCGTCGGCCTCACCGGACTGGCCCGCCGTCGCCCGCACCAGCTCTCCGGCGGCCAGCGGCAGCGCGTCGCACTGGCCCGGGCGATCGTGAAGCGGCCCCGGCTGCTGCTGCTCGACGAGCCCCTGTCGGCGCTGGACAAGAAGGTACGCGCCGAGATGCAGCTGGAACTCAAGCGGTTGCAGCACGAGGTGGGCATCACCTTCGTGGTCGTCACCCACGACCAGGAGGAGGCGATGTCGCTGGCCGACCGGATCGCCGTGATGAGCGAGGGCCGGGTGCGCCAGATCGACGCGCCGGTGCCCCTGTACGAGCGGCCCGCCGACCTGTTCGTGGCGGACTTCATCGGGGCCAACAATCTGATCACCGGCGTGGTCACCACCGACGGGCTGCGGGTGCCGGACGTCGGGGTGCTGCCCTGCCCCGCCGCCCCGGACGCCGTCGGGGCCACCGCGACCCTGGCGGTGCGTCCCGAGCGGGTGCGGCTGGGTGCCGACGGCGGCCTGGTCGGGGTGGTGCGCGACGTGACCTTCTTCGGTGGCACCACGCGGGTGGCGGTGGACGTGACCGGGCTCGACCGGCCGCTGCTGGCCACGGTCGCCGGCGCCGCCGCAGTGGGACTCGGCGACAAGACCCGGGTGGACTGGTCGGGCACCGACGCCGTGCTGCTCGACCGGGCCTGACCGCCGGGCGCCATGCCGTCCGCGCTACGCCGTGGCCTTCCGGGCGCGCGGGGGCTTGGCCGGCTCCTCCGGCACGTCCAGCGGGTTGCCGGTGACCAGCCGGGCGTACGACAGGATCAGCTCGACCGCCTCGGCGGCGTGCAGGGTCGGGTGCCGGGCCACGATCCGGTAGCCGTAGGCGTCCTCGAGCGCCACCAGGTTGCGGGCGATGGCCTCCGACGGCACGGCGAGGGTGAACACGCCGTGGGCCGCGCCGAGTTCGAGGATCGTCTGGAACATGGAGACCTGTCGGTCGTAGAGCGTGGTCAGCAGGGCGGCGTAGACCCGGTTGCGGCCGGCCGCCCCGCCGAGTTCACAGAGCAGGCGCACGTCGGCGTCCTCGGCGTCGGTGGGCAGCCCGGAGCGGATCGTCACCACCAGCTTCCGTACCGGGTCGGAAATGCCGGCGATCCGCTTCACCCGCAGCTCATAGAAGCGTTCCATGCCGGCGTGGTGCGCCTCGAGCAGCAGGTCCCGCAGGTCGGGATAGTGGTAGAGGACCGCGCCGGAGGTGAGGCCCGCCTGTTCGGCCACCTGGTTGAGCAGCACCGTGTCGGTCCCATGCTGGATCATGGCCCGGCGCGCGGCCTCGATGAGGTCCTGGCGGCGCTGGGCGCGGGACTTGCGGGTCTTCATGGGCACCGATCCGAGGTACGACGTCAACACTCTCCCGAACACCATAGTGCCTGCGTATTGACGGCCGAGCGAGGACCTTGTTGAATTTCGATTCAACAGTCACCCCCGGGAGAGTCGATGTCTCAGCTGACGGTTCTGTTCATGCCCGAGAGCGCCTACGGCCCCACCAACAACTGCATCGGCATCGGCGACGTGCTGCGCCGACGCGGGCACCGGGTGGTGTTCGCGGCCGAGGCGTCGTGGCGGGGCAAGCTGACCGCGCTCGGCTTCGAGGAGGACCTGGTCGACCTCGCCCCGCCGCCGGAGAACGCCGAGGAACAGGACGCCGGCCAGTTCTGGAAGGACTTCATCCGCGACACCGCGCCCGAGTTCCGCAAGCCGACGATCGAGCAGCTCGAGACCTGGGTCAAGCCGGTGTGGGTCGAGCTCATCAACGGCGCGAAGTACTGCCAGCCCCGGCTGCTGGACATCATCGACCGGGTACGGCCGGACGTCATCGTCGAGGACAACGTGGTCGCCTTCCCCGCGCTCAACACCGCCGGGGTGCCCTTCGTACGGATCGTCTCCTGCAATCCGCTGGAGATGAAGGGCCAGGACATCGCCCCGGTCTTCTCCGGATACCCCGCCGCGGACCGGTCGGGCTGGGCGGCGTTCCGGGCCGAGTACGACCGGGTCCACCGTCCCGTGTGGGAGGAGTTCGACGCCTGGGTACGTGAGCAGGGCGCACCGGGCCTGCCCGACCTCGAGTTCATCCACGACGGCGACCTCAACCTCTACGTCTACCCGGGCATCGCCGACTACACCGACACCCGGCCGCTCGGCCCGACCTGGCAACGGCTCGAGTCGTCGGTCCGCGAGACCGACGAGGAGTTCAGCATGCCGGCCGAGCTCGCCGACCGGGACGGCGCGCTGATCTACTTCAGCCTCGGTTCGCTCGGCTCCGCCGACGTCGAGCTGATGCGCCGGGTCATCGACTCGCTGGCCAAGACGCCGCACCGCTACATCGTGTCCAAGGGCCCGCTGCACGCCGAGATCGACCTCGCCGAGAACATGTGGGGTGCGGAGTTCGTGCCGCAGACGAAGATCATCCCGGTGGCCGACCTGGTCATCACCCACGGCGGCAACAACACCACCACCGAGGCGTTCCACTTCGGCAAGCCGATGATCGTGTTGCCGCTGTTCTGGGACCAGTACGACAACGCGCAGCGGGTCGACGAACTCGGCTTCGGGGTACGCCTCGACCCGTACCGGTTCACCGACGAGCAGCTGCGCGAGGCCATCGAGCGCCTGCTCGGCGACGAGGACCTGCGCGGCCGGCTCGCGGCGCACGGCGCGGCGATCCGGGCCGCCGACGGCCTGCGCCAGGCCGCCGACGCGATCGAGCGGTTGGGTAGCACCGGGGCCCGTCGTTGACGAACTGGTACGCACCGGCCCGCACCGCCACCGCGGCACGGGCGTGGGCCCGGCAGGCGATCACCGACGCGGCGCCGGCGAGCTTCTGGACCGACCGGCCGGACCGGCCGGTGCCGCGGGCGCGGCTGACCGGCCCGGGCACCGCCGACCTGGCGGTGGTCGGCGGCGGGTTCACCGGCCTGTGGACCGCCATCCTGGCCAAACAGGACAACCCCGCCGCCGACGTGGTGCTGGTGGAGGCCGAACGGATCGCCTTCGGCGCCTCCGGGCGCAACGGCGGGTTCGTCGCGGACTCGCTCACGCACGGCCTGTCCCACGGCCGGTCGCGGTGGCCCACCGAGATGGACTCGCTGGTCCGCCTCGGCCGGGACAACCTCGCCGCGATCGCCGAGACCGTGCAGGAGTTCGGCATCGACGCCGGGCTGCGACTGTGCGGCAAGACGACCGTCGCGGTCGCCCCCCACCAGGTGGCCGAGCTCGCCGCGCTGGCCGACCTGCACCGGGCGT
The DNA here is from genome assembly GCF_040642675.1 of Micromonospora sp. NPDC047738. NCBI lineage: Bacteria > Bacillati > Actinomycetota > Actinomycetes > Micromonosporales > Micromonosporaceae > Micromonospora > Micromonospora sp. NPDC047738. The sequence goes on along the minus strand of NZ_JBEYSO010000005.1, from coordinate 282,808 downwards.
ACGGGGACGACGTGACGCTGCTCGACGCCGGCCAGGTACGCGCCGACGTGGCCTCACCCACCTACCTCGCGGGCGTACGGCTGCGCGGCGCCGGCGGCCTGGTCGACCCGGCCCGACTGGCCTGGGGGTTGGCGCGGGTCGCCGAGTCGCTCGGGGTGACGATCCACGAGGACACCCGGGTCACCGGCTTCGACCGCTCCCGCGCCGGCGTCGTGGTCCGGACCAGCGGCGGACCGGTCAGCTGTCGCCAGGTGGTCATCGGGACCAACGCCTATCCCCCGCCGCTGCGGCGACTGCGGCACTGGATCCTGCCGGTCTACGACTACGTCCTCGTCACCGAACCGCTCAGCGACGCGCAGCGGACGCAGCTGGGGTGGCCCGAGGCGCAGGGCCTCACCGACGCCGGTAACCAGTTCCACTACTACCGCCTCACCGACGACAACCGGATCCTGTTCGGTGGCTACGACGCCATCTACTGGTTCGGCAACCGGGTGGACCCGGCCCTCGACCAGCGCGACGCCACCCACCTGCTGCTCGCCGAGCACTTCGCGCAGACCTTCCCCCAGCTCGACGGGATCCGGTTCACCCACCGCTGGGGCGGGGTGATCGACTCCACCACCCGGTTCACCCCGATCTTCGGCACCACCCGCGACCGGCGGATCGCCTACGCCGTCGGCTACACCGGACTCGGCGTGGCCGCATCCCGCTTCGGCGCGCAGGTGGCGCTGGACCTGCTGGCTGGCCGGGACACCGACCGGACCCGGCTGCAGATGGTACGGCGCCGGCCGGTGCCGTTCCCGCCCGAACCACTGCGGTACCCGGTGGTGGAGCTGACCCGCCGCGCACTCGCCGCGGCAGACGCGCACGACGGGCGCCGGGGGCCGTGGCTACGGCTCCTGGACCGCTTCGGTGTCGGTTTCAACAGCTGAGGAGCGACCGTGGCCATCCTGACCAACCCCGCGACCGGCGCCGTCATCGGCGAGATCGCGGACACCGATCCCGCAGACGTCGCGAAGCGGGTGGCCACCGCCCGGACCGCGTTCGACCATTGGCGGGACGCCACCCCGGCGGACCGCGCGCGGGTCCTGCTGCGCCTGGCCGACCTCGTCGAACGGGACGCGGACGAACTTGCCCGCCTGGAGGTGGAGGAGACCGGGAAACCGGCGTCGGTCATGCGCGACGGCGAGTTGCCGTTCGGCGTGGACAACCTACGATTCTTCGCCGGTGCGGCACGCTCGCTGGACGGGACGGGCGCCGGCACCCTGTCCGCCGGCTACACGTCCCTGCTGGTACGCCGGCCCGTCGGCGTCGTCGGCTCGATCGCGCCGTGGAACTTCCCGCTCATCATGGCGATCTGGAAGATCGCTCCGGCCGTCGCGGCCGGCAACGCGGTGGTCATCAAGCCCGCACCGCAGACCCCCCGCACCACCCTCGCCTTGGCGCGACTGATCGAGGAGGCGGGCGCGCCGGCCGGCCTGGTGCAGGTCGTCACCGGAGCCGCCGAGGTGGGAACCGCCCTGGTCGCGGATCCGGGCGTGGACATGGTCAGCGTCACCGGATCGACCCGGACCGGCCGGGAGGTGATGCGCGGCGCGGTGGCCGGGCTCAAACGGGTACACCTCGAACTCGGCGGGAAGGCCCCGGCGGTCGTCTTCGACGACGCGGACCTGTCCGAGATGGCGGCCGGCGTGGCCATGGGCGCGACGTACAACACGGGCCAGGACTGCACCGCCGCCACCCGGGTCTACGTCCAGCGGTCCGCCTACCGGGACGCGGTCGACGCGCTCGAGGCGGCGCTGGCCACGGTACGCACCGGCGACCCCTGGTCGGCCGAGACCGACATCGGTCCGCTCATCTCCGCCGACCACCGCGGCCGGGTGGCGGACTTCGTGACCCGCGCCGCGGCCGACGGCGCCACCGTCGCGCTCGGCGGTGCCCCTGCGGACGGGCCCGGGTTCTTCTTCCCACCCACCCTCGTCGTCGACGCCGACCAGCGCAGCGAGATCGTGCAGGGCGAGGTGTTCGGGCCGGTCGTCGTGGTGCTTCCCTTCGACGACGAGGACGATGCGGTACGGCTGGCCAACGACAGCCAGTACGGCCTCGCCTCGTCGGTGTGGACCCGCGACGTCGCGCGGGCCCTGCGGGTCAGTCACCGCCTCGACGTCGGCGTCACCTGGATCAACGACCACCTGCCGATCGCCTCCGAGGCACCACACGGCGGCGTCAAGGGCTCCGGCTTCGGCAAGGACATGAGCCAGGAGGCGGTCGCCGAGTACTCGGTCACCCGACACCTGATGATCAAGCACGCGGCGCCCGCCGCCCGCGACTCCTTCCGGCCAGCCTGACCGCCAAGCGTCCACGGCAACGCCGGCGCGGGGAGGAGACTGCCACGTCTCGTCCTGCGAAGAAACGAGGTGCCCGGAGTCGGGTGGGTTGAGTATCGTGTGGGCCATGTCGAGCCCAGAGGCATCCAGGGTGGGGGCTTTCGGTCACCCGTCAGCCCCCTGAACCACTGAAGCCATAGCCCTGCCCCCGCCGCGCTGGTCGGGGGATGTCAGGAGTTCCTTGGGCCGCTGACCGCGGTGACGAGACGTCTCACCCGATTTCTCGACACCTCGGAGTCACTCGATGCCGTTCCCTCTCTATCTGCTTGCCGTGGCCATCTTCGCCATGGGCACCTCAGAGTTCATGCTCGCCGGCCTGCTGCCGAGCATCGCCGCAAACCTCGACGTTCCCGTCGGAACGGCAGGTCTGCTCACCTCAACCTTCGCGATCGGCATGATCGTCGGCGCGCCGTTGATGGCCGCGCTCGCCCGCCAGTGGCCGCAACGCTCGGCGCTGCTCGGATTCATCTGGCTGTTCCTGACGGCACACGTCCTCGGTGCCGTCACCAACAGCTTCGCCGTTCTGTTGGTGACTCGGGTCGTCGCAGCGCTCGCCAACGCGGGATTCCTGGCGGTCGCACTCACGGCGGCCGCAGGGCTGGTCCCACCGGACCGGAAGGGCCGCGCCCTGGCGGTACTGCTGTCCGGCACCACCGTCGCCACCATCGCCGGAGTCCCCGCCGGCGCCCTGTTGGGCACCTTGCTCGACTGGCGCGCCACCTTCTGGGCAGTGGCCCTGCTGTGCCTGCCCGCGACCCTCGGTGTGCTGCGGGGAATCCCCGCACAAGCGGGACGGCCGGACCGGCCGACCGGACCGGTCCTTCGAGGTGAACTCGCTCAGCTGGGACGTCCGCGACTGGCCCTCGTCATGCTGCTCGGCGCGCTGGTGAATGCGGCAACATTCGGGACCTTCACCTTCCTCGCCCCCATCGTCACCGATGCCGCCGGACTGGGATCCCTCTGGGTCTCCGCCGTGCTGGTGCTGTTCGGGCTCGGATCCTTCGTCGGCGTGACCGCCGCCGGACGGTTGTCGGACCATCGGCCCGGTCTCGTCGTTGCCGTCGGAGGCCCCCTTCTGCTGCTCGGCTGGGTCGCCCTGGCCGTCTCCGCCACCTACCCAGCTGCCCTGCTCGTCCTTGCCTTCGTCCAGGGGGCGCTCTCGTTCGCGCTCGGGAGCACGCTCATCGCCCGCGTGCTGTACGAGGCCGCCGGAGCCCCGAGCATGGCCGGCTCGTACGCCACCGCAGCACTCAACGTCGGTGCCGCGGCAGGACCACTCATCGCCGCGGCCACGCTGAACACCGGTTTCGCCGAACGTGGTCCGCTCTGGGCGAGCAGCGTCCTGGTCACGGTGGCACTTCTCCTCGCTCTGCCCTTCCGGCGGGTGATCGCGAGTGGCCGACCGACGAGCCAGCCCGGTGACGGCGCAACATCGCTCTCCACTCCTCCCGACCGGCAAGCGAGCTGTGACCATCAGTAGGTCGGGCGACGGACTAGGGTCGTCGAATGCGGTTCACCGCCGCCGGCTTACCGGTGACGGCGGTCGGCGGCCGGCACGCGGCCGTGCACGACGGCCAGCCCGGCTGCGCCAACCTTGGTTACCTGGTGGGTGACGGCCTCTACCACCCGGGCGACGCGCTGCACGTGCCGGACGAGCCGGTGCAGACCCTGCTGATCCCGGGGCAGGCATCCTGGATGCGAGTCGGCGAGGCGATCGAGTTCGCCCAGGCGATCCGGCCACGCCACGCGTACACCATTCACGACGCCCAGATCAACGAGCGCGGCCTGGCCAGTGTCACCGGCTGGCTCACCGAGACCGTTCCCGGCTATCGCCACCTCACCGCGGGCGAGACCGCCTGACCTGCCGACGCGGCGACGGCCGGCCGTCATCACCGCCGTTGGACAGAGTGGACGCCAGGTAGGGGAAGGTTTCCGGGTGTTCCCGGATGTTGACCAACTCGGCACCAAACGACCATCGAGTGGCTTGTTTCCCAAACCAGTCAGGGAGCAATTCGATGACACGGTCCTCCACCCGCCGCGTCCGCTGGGGCGCGTTCCTCGCCGTTGGCGTCCTGTCCGTCATGGCCGGTGCCACCGGCGTGGCCCGGCCGGCCACGGCCGCCGGCCGCACGCCGGCCATCGCCTGGGCTCCGTGCGCACCGGACGCCACCGCCGAATGCGGCACTCTGTCGGTACCGGTCGACTGGGCCGACCCGGCGGGGCCGAGGTTCGATCTCGCCGTGGCACGTCGCGCGGCCACCGACCCGCAGGCCCGGATCGGCACGCTGGTGTTCGGTCCGGGCGGACCGGGGGACTCCGGCGTGTCGCGGGTGGTGACCGGCATCGGCCGGTTCAGCGAGGAACTGCGTCGCCGGTTCGACATCGTCAGCTTCGACCCGCGCGGAGTGGGCCGCAGCAACCCAGTGATCTGTTCGCCGGAGCTGCTCGCCGGCCGACCGTCGCCCGCGCTGGCCAGCCAGGCCGAGTTCGACCTACTGCTCGCCTACAACCGGCGGCTGCGGGACGACTAACGGGCCCGGACCGGGCCGGTCTTCGACCACGCCGACACGCGCAGCACGGTGCGGGATCTGGACGCGATCCGGGCCGCCCTGGGCGAGGACCGGCTGACGTTCCACGGCAGCTCCTACGGCACGCTGCTGGGCGAGCAGTACGCGGAGGTGTTCCCGCACCGGGTGCGGGCGCTGGTGCTGGAGAGCGCCGTTGACCACAGCCTCGGTACTCGGGGCTTCGTGACCACCCAGGCGGCCGCGGTGCAGGACTCGTTCGACGAGTTCGTGGCCTGGTGCGACCGCGTCGCCGCATGTGCACTGCACGGCCGGGACGTGCGGGCGGTCTGGGCCGATCTGATGGCACGTGCCGAGCGCGGCGAGCTGCGCAGCGCCGCCGACCCGGCCGTCCCGGTGACCCCGTTCGATCTCGTGGTGACCGCGCACGGCGGGTTCGTCGGCCCGGCCTGGGCGGACCTGGCAAGCCGGATCGCCGTCATGAGCGCCGGCGGTCCGGCGGCGGTCGCCGGGTTCCCGCCGCTGGCCACCGCGGCCTTCTGCGCCGACTGGAGTCTCCCGGTGCGCGACTATCGGCAGTACGCCGACCTGTTGCGCCGGGCCGCCCGGGTCGCGCCCGACATGCGGTATCCGGCGGCACTGTGGGCGGTGGCCGCGTGCCTGGGCTGGCCGCAGCCGGTCGCCAATCCCCAGCACCGGCTGACGGCACGCGGCACCCCGCCGCTCCTGATGATCAACAGCCGGCACGACCCGGCCAGTGGCTACAACTGGGCGCTGCACGTGCAGCGGCAGCTCGGTGACCGTGGCGTGCTGGTGACGTACGAGGGCTGGGGCCACGGTGCCTACACCCGCAGCGCCTGCACCACCGGCGTGGTCGACGACTACCTGATCTCGGTGCGTCCGCCGGCCCCCGGCACGACCTGCCCGGCGGTCGCGCCCTGATCGGCGGCGGTGCGGATCGCCAACCGGCGGCGCACCAACGGGCGGAGCCGCCACGACGGCGTTCGGGATCGCTCGTGGTCCGACGGGCACGGTGGCGTGTTGGGCTATGGTGTCGCGATGCGGGTCCATGACGGGCGACAGGTGGTCGAGCAGCGCAGGCTGCCGATCCTGGTCGTGGCCGCCGTGCTCGCCGCGTTGGTGTCTGCCACCGACCGCGTCGTCGGAATGTGCATCGTCTTCCGGCTGGCGAAGCGGTCGGTCCCGGGATGCGTGCCGGTGTGGTCGGCCGATCGGGCGCCGCCGCGCGTGCTCGGCATCGCCTGATCTCCCCGACACCCTGCCGGTCCGGGACCGGCACCTTTCCTGGAAGGCACCATGTCCGCGCCCCTCGCTGCCTGTCTGACGGCTGATCGCCCGATCCGCCGCGCCTGTCCGCCGGTGCTCCGGCGGCGTCAGGTGACCAGCTCCGTCACCCGGCGCCTCGCCGTGAGCCCGGACCGGCTCGACGGTCGCCATGCGCCTGCGGGCGACGTCACCACTCTCGAGGGGTGGTGACATGTTGACCCCGGGCGCATACGCCCGTCGCGGGCTGCGGCACATGCTCGCCATCGACCTGGGCACGGCGACCGTACGCCTCTGGTCGCCCACCCTCGGGCAGGTGATCGAGGAGCCCACGGTGGTGGCCTGGGGACCGCCCGGTTCGCGACGAGCCGTGGGGCGTGCCGCCCTGGACCGGGCCACCCATGACGACGCTCCCCTCGTATGGCCGGTGCGTGCCGGCGTCATGGACAACTACCCGGCCTGCGTGCATCTGCTGCGCGTCCTGGTCACCGCCAACGACCTGGTCTGCCGTCCCCACACGCCGGTGCTGGTGGGGGTGCCGGCCACGGCGACGCTGCGGCAGCAGAACCTGGTCCGGGCAGCGGTCCGCCGGGCGACCGGTGGCCGGGTCACCGTGGTGGAGGAACCCCTGGCGGCGGCGCTCGCCTGCCGGGTCGACCTCGCCAGGACCGACGACGTGGTCGTCGTCGACATCGGCCACGGCCGTACCGAAGTCGTCCGTGTCGCCTGCGGCACGGTGACCGCCGCCGAGCGCGTCGACGTCGCCAACGCGGTCGATCAGGTGCCCGCCATCGCCGCGGTGGTCCGCCGGTTCACCCCACGGGCGCACCGGGTTGGTCCCCGACGGCTGCTGATCACCGGCGGCGGGGCGATCCCCGGCGTGGCCGCCCGCCTCGCCGCCCTCACCAACCGGTCCGTCACCATGCCGGCGAACGTTCGGCTGGCCACCATCCAGGGGCTCACGATGCTCCTGACCACCGGGCAGGACCCAACGGGCAGCACACCCGGCCCGCCCGGGCAGTGACGGCGCAGCTGTGCCCGGACCGGATGCGACGGGGCCAGGGAGGGAGGTGAACCTCAGCGCGCGGCGACTCGTTTCCCGGCCGCCAGGGTGACGACACCGCGCCTGGAGCCGGCGGTCAGGATCCGGGGCGCAGCGCCGCGAGCTGGATCTGCAGCGCCAGCCGGGTTCGTGGCGACTCGAGGTCGAGGTGGACGACCTCGGCGAGGCGGCGCAGGCGGTGCCGCAGCGTGTTGGGGTGTACGTGCAGCTGCTGGGCGGCCTTCCTCGGGTCACCCTGTTGTTCGAGCCAGGCGGCGACCGTGGCGACGTAGTCGGTGCCGTGCTTGCGGTCGTGGGCCACCAGGTCGGGCAGCGGCCCGCCGACCAGCAGGTCCTCCTGCGGCACGGTGCTGACCACGCGGTGTACGACGACCTCGGCCCAGACGTCCTCGAACCGCAGCACGGATCCTCGCTGCCGGGTCGCGCCGTGCAGGGCGAGCAGCTCCGCCGCCTCGGCGCGTGATCGCGGCAGGTCGGCCAGCTCCGTGGCGACGCCGCCGGACGCCGCGCGCAGCCCTGGGTCGTGCACGGCGATGTCGCGGATCAGCCGTTCCAGCCACCGCCAGGAGCCGGGCAGCGCGCCCTGGTCGACCACGACCGCGAACAGGACGTCTCCCACGTCCGCGAGCAGTGGCTGGCGCCACCCGTGCCGGCGGCTGATCGACTCCCACAGGGCCAGGTTGTGCACCATCTCCCCGGTCCCGCCGTGCGCCCCGAGCGCGACCGCCCGCCACGGCCCCGCGGGAAGGCCCACTTCCTCCCGCCCCGTCCGGGCCGGGGCCCGCAGTGCGGCCCTGAGCCGGTCGGCCGACACCCGGCGGGCGACGTCGGCCTGCACCCGGAGGCGGAGCAGGTGCAACGCCAGCACGGACGCCGCGCCCTGGAGATCGCGGAGGCGCTCGTCCGGCAGCGGCCCCTCCACGACGGCCCAGATCGAGCCCAGCAGCTCACCTCCGGCGCGGATCGGGATCACGAGCCGGGGCAGCGTCCCGTCCGGGCCCTGCGGCACGAAGACCAGCTGGCTGCCCGTGGCGAGCTTGCGGAAGACGCCCCGGGACCGGAAGTGCGCGATCACATCGCCGGGGACGCGTCGTCCGACGATGGTCGACACGCGCGCCGGGTCGGTGCGGTCCTGCCGCGACGAGTAGGCGAGCACCCGGTACTGGGCATCCTCGATCGTCACGGGCGCGTCGACGATGGCGGCGGTCGCGTCGGCGAGGGCGAACAGTTCGTCGTACACCCCGGTTTCGCCGGTCTCCGGCGAGCCCGGCGCGGCGGCCCTGTCGATCACCCCGCGGAGCAGCCAGACCAGCTGGGCCCACGATCCGTGGCTCTGCAGCTCGACCAGGGTCACCTTGCGCTCGGCGGCGGACGACGTGACGTCGGGGTGTGCGGCCAGCGGAGGCTTGAGGACGAGGCCGGCCGCCGCGGCGTCCGCGCAGCGGTCGATGACGGCGAGCGCCTGGTCCGGGGTGGCGACGCCCGCGCCGAGGACGAGGTCCCCGCTCTGGCCGGTCGGTGTTTCGTCGAGCTCGGCGAGGGTCACGTCGCGCACCTCCGCCTCGCCGGCGGGGATGACGACCTTGAGCAACGCGGCGCCGACCGCGTCCACGATGCCAGCCACGGTGATCATCACCCGATTGTGCCTCGGCGTTGTTCGTTTCGCCCAATCGTCAGGACCGGCATTGGCCTGACAGAACAATGACGTCCCGGCGCGGCACGGCCAGGATTGGCGCCGACCCCCCCCATTGCCGTGAAGGAGACAACGATGCCCGCCATCGAGCCCACGCCCGCCCCTCAACGCGTCGCCGTCATCGGCGCGGGGATGGTCGGGCTGGCCACCGCCTGGTTCCTGCAGGAACGGGGGGTCCAGGTCACCGTGCTCGACCGGACGGGCGTGGCGGCCGGCGCGTCGTGGGGCAACGCAGGCTGGCTCACCCCCGGCATCACCACTCCCCTGCCGGAGCCGGCGGTACTCCGCTACGGGCTGCGCGCCGTCCTGAGCCCGTCGTCGCCGGTCTACGTGCCGCCGCGCGCGGACGCCCGGCTCCTGCGGTTCCTGGCGGGCTTCACCCGGCACAGCACCGCCGCGAAGTGGCGGACCGCGATGCGGGCCTACATTCCGATGAACCGGCGCGCGTTCGAGGCGTTCGACGCCCTGGCGGCCGGCGGGGTCCAGTCGATGACGCACGAGGCGAAGTCGTTCGTCGCGGCCTACCGGACCGAGGCCGAACGGTCGGTCCTGCTGGACGAGCTGGGGCACATCCACTCCGCCGGGCAGGAGATCGAGTTCGACGTCCTGACCGGGGCCGAGGCGCGTGAGGTGGAGCCCTCGCTGTCCGACACCATCGGCGCCGCGATCCGCCTGCACGGCCAGCGGTTCATCAACCCCGGCGAGTACGTGCACGCGCTCGCCGACTCCGTTCGCGCTCGGGGAGCGTCGCTGGTGACCGGGTCGGCCGTCGTCGGCGTGCACGACGAGGGGTCGGGGGTCCGGGTGGTGACCTCCGCCGGCGCGGACGAGCGCTATGACGCGGTGGTGCTGGCAACCGGCACCTGGCTCGGTGAGCTGGGCCGGCGGTTCGGGGTCCGGACCGTCGTGCAGGCCGGTCGCGGCTACAGCTTCAGCATCCCGATCGAGCACGTTCCGTCCGGTCCGGTGTACTTCCCGGCGCAGCGCGTCGCGTGCACGCCGCTGGGCGACCGGCTGCGCGTCGCGGGGATGATGGAGTTCCGCAGCGCCGAGGCGCCCCTGGACCGTCGCCGGGTCCTGGCCATCGCGGAGGCGGCACGACCGCTGCTGCGCGGCGCCGACCTGGACGCCCGCACCGACGAGTGGGTCGGGTCGCGCCCGTGCACCCCGGACGGGCTGCCGCTGATCGGCCGGACCCGGTCACCGCGGGTCTTCGCCGCCGGAGGCCACGGCATGTGGGGCATCACCCTCGGCCCGCTCACCGGCGACCTGCTCGCCGAGCAGATCACCACCGGCCGCCAGCCCGCCGAGCTGGACCCCTTCGACCCCCTGCGGTGATGGGTCACCTCGTCGTGTCGGCGGTCGGTCGCGGCCGCCGGGGCACGGTCACGCCGATCGCCGCGCCGCCGACCCGGTGGCAGCGCGCCCGGCGCCGCCCGCCATCACGACGGCCGACAAGCTGATGACCGGCCCCAGCGGGCGGAGCGCCACGGCGCTCCGCCCGCTTTCATTTTGAAAGGAAGCGATCGTGTACGTGGTGAGCCGGCAGGACGAGCTCGGTGTGCTGCGCATCGTCCTCGAGGAGCAGTATGAGCGGCACAGCACCCAGCTGGCACTGCTGGCCCGGCAGGCCCGCCAGCTGCCCGGTGACCGGACGGACCTTGAGGCCGCGTCCGCGTTGACCGCCGCGTCGCGACGGGCGCTGGGCGACATCGCCCGGGCGCTGCACTACCTGGAACAGGGCCGCTACGGCACCTGCGAGGAGTGCCGCGGCGACATCCCCATCGAGCGGCTCGCGCTCCGGCCGGCGACCCGGTTCTGCACCACGTGCCAACCCGAACCTCACCACCAAGGCCGCCCGTAGCAGGCGCGTCGCTCGCGGGCGGCGGAGGCAGATTCCGCGCATCAGCGAGAGGGTGAGCCGGTCGTTCCGGTCAGGTCATCTCGGTGAACCGTACCCAGCAAGTGGCCTTCCGGATCGGTGATGATCGCGTAGGTGAGGTGGTGGTCGCGCAGGTGGGACTCGACGGCGGCCAGGGGTACCTGGGGACGCAGCGTCGAGGGGCCGGACTCCATCACCTCGTGGGCCGCCGCGGTGCCGGGGGCGGCTTCGAGGGCGGCGTGCCGGAGTCGACCGAGCAGAGTACGGTCACCGGCGACAACAAAGGCGAATCGGTACGGAGAGGCGTCGACGCGGGCACGAACGGCGGCGATCGCCTCCTCCGGTCGGGCGGTGGGCACGTCCTGGCGCAGGCAGCTACCCGCGGTAGGTGAGCTGGCCGCAGCGCCCTCGATGGGCAGGTTGTGCGCAAGCCAGTCCACCTTGCCGGCCGCATAGTCGTAGACGTCGGTGAACCCGAGGGACTCGAGCCGACACGCGGCTCGTGGGCTCACGTCTCAAAGGCCGTCCCAGCAGTAGACGACGATCGGGCGGGCGCGGTCGAGGCCTGCGGTCGTGTGGGGGCTGATGGTCTTGAGGGGGATGTTGCGCGCCCCGGGCAGATGCTGGTCGGCGTACTCGGCCGCGGGCAACACCTCGATGAGCTGGGCGCCCGCGTCAAGCAGCGCACGCAGCCGCGGCAACTCGATCCGGGTGACCATCAGTCGGCCGTCAACGCGGCCCCCGGCGCTGCAGGGCGGCCAGGATCCACTCATCGGGCGGGGTACCACGAACACCATCCGGTGTCGGATAGAGCCGGCACTGCAGGCCGTAGTCCGTGCGGTGCGCGGCTGTCGGGTCGACGTCCACGCCGTCGATCCGCAGCGTCGGCGAGCCGAGGAACCGGTGCGCCTGGGCGTCGACGTCAGTCTCCACCGCCTGCTCGTGGATCGGATCGTCAATGCCAGCGGCGTCGAGCAGCGCCCGCAGGCGCGGCACGAGGGCCTCGTGGCTCGGGCAGCCGTCGAAGTACCACACCTCGATCACGCTCGCCCTCCCCTTCAGGTGCCCGCCCTTCTCGCCGGCCTGCCGGCATCGCCCCGCGGACCCGACTTTAGTGGCAACGCGCCCATCGCGTACCGGATCGGCGACGCAGTCACCAGGGTCCGGCGACGCGCCCCGGCCGGGCGTGAACACTGAGCGTTTCGCCTGATGGCGACGGTCACTGTGATCTGCTACAGCTTCCGCGACGATCACCGATTGGGGAACCATGGACACCTGGCAGATGATCAAGGCGGAACGCGCGTCGCTGGTCGACGCGCTGGACAAGCTCTCCGATGCCGACTGGGACCAGCCGTCGTTGTGCGTGAACTGGACGGTGCGCGAGGTCGTCGCTCATCTCGTGGCCACCGCGAACATGACACCGCCGAAGTTCTTCGCCAAGCTCGTCGGCAACGGCTTCAGCTTCCAGAACATGGTCCGCAAGGACATCGCACAGGTCACCGCCGGCAGGACCAACGCCGAACTGGTGGACCTGCTGCGCTCACGCGTCGATGCGCGCACGGCGCCACCTGGCCCGACCCTGTCGTGGCTCGGCGAGACGATCGTGCACGGCGAGGACATCTTCCGCGCCGTCGGCATAGCACACCAACACCCGGCCGAGCATGTGGTGGCGGTGGCCGACTTCTACAAGAGCAGCAATTTGCTCATCGGCGCGAAGAGCCGGATCAGCGGCGTCACCCTGCGGGCCACCGACACCGACTGGCAGCACGGCAGCGGCCCCGAGGTCAGCGGGCCGGTCATCGCGCTGCTCATGGCCATGACTGGCCGCAAGGCCGCACTCAATGACCTCACCGGCGACGGCGTCGCCGTTCTCCGCGAGCGCGACTGACCAACAGGGCCAGCGGTCGGGATCGGCCTTGGCAGCGGCCGGCGGTCAGATGATGATCACGGCCTTCCCGGTCGCGTGGCCGCCCTTGAGGTGACGGATGGCGTCGGGAACGCTGGCGAGCGGCCAGGTCCGGTCGACGAGCGGGGTGAGCCGGCCGGCGTCGACGAGCTCGGTCAGGGCCGCCAGGTTGTCGCTGCCCTCCTTCGCGACCAGCGGCACCAGCCGCTGCCCGACCCACGGCGACAGGGCCAGCGCCCGCAGCTGCCGGTCGAAGCCCTGCAGCCACTTCCCGGCGCGCGCCTCGCCGCCGACGAGGACCAGTGAGCCCTTCGGGGCGAGCACCCGGCGCAGCCGGGACAGCGGTCGGTTGCCGGCGGTGTCGATGACGGCGTCGTAGCGGCGGTCGGGAAGGTCGGCTCGGGTGTAGTCGACGACCTCGTCGGCACCGAGTCCGCGTACCAGGTCGAGCTTGGCGGGGCCGCAGACGCCGGTGACGTGCGCGCCGGCGGCCTTGGCGAGCTGGACGGCGTAGGAGCCGACGCCGCCGCCGGCGCCGATGACCAGGACGCGCTGTCCAGGGCGTACCCGGGCGGCATCGCGGACGGCGGTGAGTGCGGTCTGCCCGGAGACCGGGACAGCGGCGGCCTGCGCGAAGCTGAGGGCGGCGGGCTTCGGGGCGAGCCGGCCGGCCGACGCGACGGTGTACTCGGCGAACGAGCCGGCGCCGGTGCCGAACACCTCGTCGCCGGGGGTGAACCCGGCGACTCCGGGTCCGACGGCGGTGACCACGCCGGCCAGGTCCATGCCGCGGACGCGGCTGCGGGGTCGACGCAGCCCGTAGCCGAGGCGTACCAGGTAGGGCAGGCCGGTCATCAGGTGCCAGACGCCCGGGTCGACGCCGGCCGCGCGGACCTGGACCAGCACCTGGCCGGCGCCGGCCGACGGTACGTCGATGTCGGCGAGGCGGAGCATGCCGGCCGAGCCGTAGCGGTCCTGCACGATCGCCTTCACGATTCCTCCTGCGGATACTCGAACACGTCGGTGAGGGGCACGCCGAACACGGCGGCGATCTGGAAGGCCATCTCCAGCGACGGCGAGTAGCGGCCCTGCTCGATGGCGATGACGGTCTGCCGGGTGACGCCGATGCGGCGGGCCAGCTCGGCCTGGGTCATCTCGTCGTGCGCGAACCGCAACGCCCGGATGGAGTTGGTGATCCGGGTCGGCTTCACCACGACTGGAACCCCCGCCGGTAGGCGACGATCTTCGCGGCCGAGCCGACCACCGCGGAGAGCACGAAGCCCAGGTAGATGACGTTGGCGATCCAGAACTGGTCCCAGTCGGCCAGGGCCATGGCCAGCGCCGCGACGCCGCCGACGATCAGGAAGGACTGGCCGATGTGGTCACCGAGCCGGTGGATCTCCCGGTCCCGCTGGTCCTTCTCGTTGGCGCCCTCGGGCGAGACGGCGGAGACGACGATGTGCAGCGCGATCGATGCCACGATCGACCCGGCCACCGTCGCCAGCAGCGGGCCCGCGTAGGAGACGTCCGCGAGTGGGTCACCGTCCGCGCGCCCGAGCACGATCACCACGTACGCGGCATAGGCGGCGACCGCCACCAGCCCCATGATCCAGGCGCGCTTCTCCTCGAACGCCATCGACCCCTCCCCGAGGTAAAGAATTCTTGACACGGTCGAGTGTCAAGCACGGCCGACATGATGTCAAGGATTCTTTACCCCTCCGAAGGAGGTCGACCCCGGCCGCTCCCAACGGGGCCCGACGTACGCCGCACCGTCAAGGCGATGCGATCATGACGGCTCGGCCATCCGGCCGGTCCGGGTCACGGAGGGTGGCTGCTCTCGTGCCACATGAGTTCATGACGATGGTTCTCGACACGTTCCGGGTGACCGGCCAGGAGCCCGACGCGCGGCTCGAATCCCGGTCCGGCGCCGGCGTCCGTGCCGTGCGCGCGAGCGACGGGCACGCCGCGTACCTCAAGGTCACTCCCGCCACGCTGGGCGCGCCGGCGATCGCCGCCGCCCGGCGGGAGCTGCGCTTCTACGCGGAGGTCGCGCCGATCGCGCCGGTACGCGCCCCGCGATTGCTCGACTACCTCGACGCCGAGAGCGGCGTGGCGGTGCTGCTGGAGGCGGCGGGCGAGACCCGACAGGCGTCCGCCTGGACCACGGGCATGTGGGCGGACCTGGGTCGAGACCTGGCCGGCCTGCACAGCATGGCGATCCCGACGGGTGCGGACTGGCAGCACCCCGATGCGCTGCAGGAAGCGCTCATCGACCCGAACCTGGACGAGATCAACTCCTTCTGGGCCCCAACGCTCCCCCACCTCGGTGAACTCCTGGCCCGGCGGGTCGAACTGATGGAGCAGACCCGAGCAGTGCCGCCAGCCTTCGTCCACGGCGACTGCCACACGGCCAACCTCGTGCACTCCGCCGGCGCCATCGTCTTCTGCGACTGGCAGGCGGCGGGCATCGGCCGACCGGCCTCCGATCTGGCCTTTCTCAGCGTCCGCGCCACGCCCACCGGCACCACCGTCCCCCCGGCGCTGGTCGACGCATACCTGGACACCCGGGCGTGCGACCGCCGGACGCTGCAGCGCGCGCTTCTGGCGGAGGAACTCGCCGTCTTCGTCTTTCTGTGGCCGGCTTTCGCGGCGTTCAACACCCCGGAGGGAATCGCCCGCGTGCGCCGGAGAACCCGCGAGCTCGCACAACGGTGGTTCTCGGCCGACGCGGGCGTGACGCCACGCCACCCCCAGGGCAATCATATAGATGGTCCTTGATATCGACATGCGCCAATTTATAGGCTGGGGGTCCCCGCTCGACCCATCCAGTCTGGAGCGTGAACGATGCGTCTGCCCAGGATGTCCCGGATCCTCGCCACCCTCGCCGCCGCGACGATGGCGGCGCTCGGCGCCGTCACCGTCGGCTCCGCGCCGGCCTCCGCCGCCGTCCGCAACGTCTGCTACAACACCAGCCAGGCCGGGCCGTTCGCCGGGTACGCCAACCAGGCCGCCACGATCTGGAACAACGCCACGAACAACATCAACATGGCCCAGTGCGGCTCGAACCTGATGATCTACTACACCTACGGCGGCGGCTCTTACGCCGTCCGCAACAGCCTCGGCAACGGCTACGTGGTCATCGACTACTACCAGGCCCAGCAGTACTCCCCGCTACGGATCATGACCCACGAGATCGGGCACATCCTCGGCCTGGCCGACAACTACAACGGCAACTGCGCCATCCTGATGTCCGGCGGCAGCGCCGGCACCAGCTGCACCAACCCGTACCCGAGCGCCGGCGAGGCCGCCGCGGTCGACTCGTACTTCCGCACCACCGTCCGGAGCGCGACGACGGCTCAGGTCTTCACCGGGAGCTGGCCGGCACCCGTTGGCGCGCTGCGCTGACACCGCGCCAACGGTGACACTCCGGCCGGGTCGGCGGTTCGCCGACCCGGCCGGCCCGGTGATATCAGAACCAGCTCCGCCAGCGGGCCCGTCAGTTGTTCGGCCCGACGCCGTAGATCGGCGCGTTGATGTGGTGGGCGAGCACCGAGCCCTGGCGCTCCGGCTACCCGCTCAGAGCTGCTGCACCCAGTACGGTGCCACGTCCATCCAACCGTTGGCAGCCGCCCCGTGGAGCCGGCCGGAGCTTCCGGTGCTGAGCGTGTACCACGAGTCCACGTAGTCCGGGTCGTCGGTCCACCAACTGTCCGGCATCGCGTCGATGAGCGCGTTGACCAGCGGGGTGTAGGTGCCGTAGTCGACGATGGTCAGCAGCGCGGTGATCAGCGCCTTGGCGAGGTCGCGGTAGTTGGTGTCACCGTCGTCCTCCCACATCACCACGTCGGCAAGGTTGTACTTGTAGTTGTTGAAGTGGACCAGCAGTTGGTTGGGGTAGTAGACCGTGCCGTCGTTGTCGAGGTAGGGCATCTCCACGATGTTGACCGTGGCCTTGCCGTCGAGGCCGAAGCCGCCGACGACATTGAAGATCTCGGCGCCGCCCTTGACCCACGGCTCCTTGTCATCGTTCAGCCGGATGGCGTTGACCTTGGTGGCCCAGTAGCCGGCCTGCGTCGTGACCGCGGCCTTCACGCTGGTCAAGTCCCGTACGGTCAGTTCCTCCCGGAGCTGCGCCAGGCCCCACCGCATCGCCTTGGCCACGTTGACCTCGACCACGAGCACCGGACGGTCGGGGAGCCGGACCGGGTCCAGGAGGACCTGTCCACCGGCCGGGTCGTAGCCGACCACGCTGGTCACGGCGTCGTCGGTGGACGCCGCCGCCACGAGGGGGATCTCGGCGCGGCTCAGCGCGGCCGCCATGTCCTCGTGCCCGAGCCGGAGTTGCAGCACCGACCCGGTGGCCGGCGGCAGCCCCTTCGCCCCCAGCACCGCCCGGTTTGTCGACTGGACGGCACGGTCGGCCCGCGAGTTGAGTCTCGCCGTCAGCAGGTCCACCGGTCCGGCGGTGACGGCCGCGACGACCCGGTTGCGGCTGACCGGGTCGGCGAGCGCGGCGGCGACCTCGCGGGCGAGCCGGTCGGTGGCCGGGAAGACAGGACCCACCCCGGACGGAGCCGCCTGAGTGGTCTGCCGTGCGTCGTCCGGACGGGCCTGGGCAGGCGCCGCCGTCGAGGCGAGCACGGCGGCGGCCGCCAGGGTCAGGGACAACACGGCATGCCGGAAGGTACGTGGATGCACGGGCAACTCCTCTGCGGTCGCGGCGTTGGCTGATGGCCGGCGCAGCCGGCTCTTGCCAGATGATCGCATCCTTATATAGGCACTCGTCAATGACGAACGGCCAGGAAAGATCGGAAGCGGGCCCCGGATGTGACTCACGGCATCCATCCTTGTCGCAACGTCAGGCGACTGATTGGGTCGACACCATGGCACGCATCGCATACGACGACGAGGCCGCCGCGGCGTTCGAAGCCACCCGCCACGTCCCTGATCAGGGGCTGGCCACGTGGCGTGCGGCGGTCACCCGGCATCTGGACCCCAGGCCCGGCGCGCGGGTGCTCGACCTCGGTTCGGGTACGGGCAGGTGGGCGGCGGCCTTCACCGACTGGTACGACGACCTGGACGTCATCGCCGTCGAGCCGTCCGCGGCGATGCGGGCCCGCTGCGTTCATCCCCGGGTGCTGCCGGGCGACGCCGCCAACATTCCCCTGCCCGACCACAGCGTCGACGCGGCCTGGCTGTCGACCGTGATCCACCACGTACCGGATCTGGCGGCCGCGGCGCGGGAACTGCGTCGCGTGGTCCGCGGCGGCGGCTCGGTGTTGATCCGGTCAGCTTTCGCCGGCCGACACGAGGCGATCACGCTGTTCCGGTTCTTCCCGGAGACCATCCGGGTCCTGGACACGTTTCCGAGTGTGGCTGACGTCGAGGCGGCCTTCGGCGCGTGCGGGTTCACCGTCACCGCCTTCGAACAGGTCCCGCAGACGACCGCGTCGTCGCTGAGCGAGTGCGCGACCAGTCTGCGCCGGGAGGCTCACACGCCGCTGCAACTGATCACTGACGACGAGTACGCCGCCGGGTTGGCCCGGCTCCACCGGGCCGCCCGCTCGGAGCACGGCCCGGTGATCGACGCCCTGGACCTGCTGGTCCTTCGCTAACGCCTCCCGCGACTCGTCTGCGTCCTGGTCGGACGGTCACCACTCCCGGATCACCCGCCCGAACGGAAATGACGCGGGGTGATCAACTAATTGCACGGCGACGATCAGGATGAGAACGAGGTGCGGTGGAAGCCCGGGCACGCCATCCTCGGCCCGACGGCGTTGCCGGTGACGTGGTAGCCGGGACGCCGGAGGTTGCCCTGCCGTCCGGCGGACTCGCTGGCAACGACCGCCGCTCAGGTTGACGGATGGTCAGTCGCGGGCGGCGACCAGGGCGCCGACCGCACCCGCCGCCACGGTCAGGCCGGCGGCGGCGACCAGCCGATGCCGGGACAGCCACGCCTGGGCGCTGTGGCTGTGCGCGCGCCCGGTGAAGCTGCCCTCGGCACCGAAGTCGTGTCCGCCCGGCCCGTCGATCGGCTGCCACAGGTTCGTCGGCCGGTGCGGGTCGGCCGACTGGTCGGTCTGCTGGGAGCGGTAGCCGGTCCGGGCCAGGTAGCGGTCGAGCAGGCCCGGCGCGATGCGGTTGCCCAGGATCGTCAGGGCCGTGGAGGCGCCGACCCAGTATTCGCGGCGGCCCGGCCGGTCCGCGGCGCCCACGATGGCCCGGGCCGCCACCTCCGGCTCGTAGATCGGCGGTACCGGCTGGGCGTTGCGGGGCAGCCGGGACAGCAGCCAGTCGAACTGGGGTGTGTTGACCGCGGGCAGGTGGACCATGGTCAGTCTGATCTTGCTCTTGTCGTGCATCAGCTCGCACCGCAGCGACTCGGTGAACCCGACGATCGCGTGCTTGGCCCCGCAGTAGGTGGCCTGGAGCGGGATCCCCCGGTACGCCAGCGCCGATCCGACCTGCACGATCGTCCCGCGGTCGTGGGGCGTCATGTGGGCGAGCGCGACCCGGGTGCCGTGCACGTACCCCAGGTAGGTGACCTCCATCGCGCGCCGGAACTCCTCCGGCCTCGTCTCCTGGAAGGGCGCGAAGACGGAGCTGAAGGCGTTGTTGATCCACAGGTCGATCGGGCCGAGTTCGTCCGCCACCCGCTGCCCGGCGGCGACGACCTGGTCGTAGTCGGCCATGTCCACCTCGATGGGCAGGGCCCGGCTGCCGGCCGCGCGGACCTCGGCGGCGGCGGCGTCTAGTCCGGTGCGGCCCCGGGCCAGCAGCGCGATGGCGATGCCGCGCCGGGCGAGCAGCCGGGCGGTGGCCCGGCCCACTCCGGCACTGGCGCCGGTGATCACCGCAACCTGTGCCTGCCGTCTGGTTCGCCGCATGTCGCCCTCCCAGCGTCGCCTGTCCCGTACTGGCTACCCCGGCGGCGGCCGAGATAACCGCGCGCGGCGGGTGAGGTGTAGGGCGGAGTGGGGCGGGTAGTGCCGTGCAACGCTGCGGGGAGGTGCGGCGGTGGATCAGGACGTGGGGCCGGGCCGACCGACGGGTGAGGATGTTCGGGGCCCGAGTGTGCTGCGGGAGTACGCGCTGATCGCCGACGGGCGCCGGGGCGCGCTGGTCGGCCCGGACGGGAACGTCACCTGGCTGTGCGCCCCCGGCTGGGCCGATCCCCCGGTGTTCAGCCGGTTGGTCGGCGGGCGGGGCGACTACCTGGTAACGCCGGCGAACCGGCGGTTCGTGTGGGGCGGCCACTACGAGGCGGCCTCGCTGGTGTGGGTGAGCCGTTGGGTGACCACTGACGGGATCATCCAGTGCCGGGAGGCGCTGCTGTTTCCCGGCGAGCGGCACCGGATCGTGCTGCTGCGTCAGATCCAGGCCGTGGACGGTGACGCGGTCGTGCACGTCCGGCTGGATCCGCGGGCCGACTTCGGCCGGGAGCCGGTGCGCGAGGTGCGCCGGGCGGGGCGGCACTGGCTGGCCCGCACCGGCGGTCTGTACCTGCGGCACTCCGGTGGCGAGATGCTCGGGCAGACCAGCGATGGCCTACTGTGCGGCGAGCTGAGCGTGCCGGCCGGCGGCCGGCACGACCTGGTGCTGGAGATCGCCGGACGGCCGCTCGACGAGGCGCCGCCCGAGCCCGCCGCGCTGTGGCGGACCACCGAGCAGGCCTGGCGGCAGGCCGTGCCGGGCCTGGCCGGCGGCCACGCGCGGCGGGACGCCGTGTTCGCGTACGCGGTGCTGCGCGGCCTGACCCAGCCGGACGGTGGGATGGTGGCGGCGGCGTCCGCGTCGCTGCCGGAGCGGGCGCTGGCCGGCCGCAACTACGACTACCGCTACGCCTGGCTCCGCGACCAGTCCTTCGCCGGCCGGGCCGGTGCGCTGGTCGGCCGGTACGACCTGCTCGACGACGCGGTGGCGTTCGTCACCGAGCGGGTGCTGACGGACGGGGACCGGCTCGCCCCCGCCTACACGATCGACGGCCGCCCGGTGCCACCACAGGAGGAACTGGCGTTTCTGCCCGGCTATCCGGGCGCGCCGGTCCGGGTCGGCAACTGGGTCGGCGGGCAGTTCCAGCTCGACGTCTTCGGGGAGGTCCTGCTGCTGCTGGCGATCGCCGGGCGGCACGACCGGCTGGACGACGCCGCGCGGCGGGCGATGGAGCTGACCGCGCGGGTGATCGGCGACCGCTGGAGCCAGCCGGACTCGGGCATCTGGGAGCTGGCGCCGCGCCCGTGGACCCACTCGAAGTTGATGTGTGTGGCCGGGCTGCGGGCGGCGGCCCGGGTCGCGCCGGCCGGGCTGGCCGGGCGGTGGGCGGCCCTCGCCGATGCCGTCCTCGCCGACGCGGCGGCGCACGGCCGCCACCAGTCCGGGCGCTGGCAACGGGCGTACGACGACGAGCGGGTCGACGCGTCGCTGCTGTTCCCCGGGATCCGGGGTGCGTTGCCGCAGGGGGATCCGCGTACCGAGGCGACCCGCCGGGCGGTGTTGCGGGAGTTGGAGTGTGACGGCTACCTGTACCGGTTCCGCCCCGACCTCCGGCCGCTCGGGGACGCGGAAGGCGCCTTCCTGCTCTGCGGCTACGGGGCGGCGCTGGCCGCGTGGCAGGCCGGTGACGTCGTCGAGGCGAACCGGTGGTTTGAACGCAGCCGCGCGGCCTGCGGCCCACCGGGGCTGTACACCGAGGAGTACGACGTGCAGCAGCGACAGTTGCGCGGCAACCTGCCGCAGGCGTTCGTGCACGCGCTGATGCTGGAGACCGCGGTGACGCTCGGTCAGGCAATCCCCTGTTCGCCGCCCGGCTGACCGGCGGTGGTGCCCGCGCCGTCGCCCGCGCGCCGCGCCGCCGTCACCGCCTCCGGCGCCAGGCGGCGAGCGCGACGGCCGGAGCGAGCGCGGCCAGGCCGACGACTCCGGTGGCGAGCAGTCGGGTGGCGCGGGACGGCCGCTCCGGGCGCCGTGCCCACTGTCGTTCCGGACGGGCGGTCACCGGGTCGCCGTGCAGGCCGGCCCGGAGCAACTCGGCGAGGTGGATCGCGGTCCGGCCCGCGGACGCGCCCTGCTCGACCTGGGTACGGCAGCTGAAGCCGTCGGCCAGGATGACGTCGGTGTCGGCGGCGTCCCGGACGGCCGGTAGCAGCACGCGTTCGGCGCACGCCTCGGAGACCTCGTAGTGCCCTGCCTCGAAACCGAAGTTGCCGGCCAGGCCGCAGCAGCCGGAGTCGAGGAACTCCGGCTGGGCCCCAGCCTTGGCGAGCACCGCCTGGTCTGCGGCGGTGCCGAGGATGGCGTGCTGGTGGCAGTGGGTCTGGATCAGGGTGTGCGCGGGCAGCTGCGGCGGCTGCCACCCCGGGGTGTGGTCGTGCAGCAGTTCGGCCAGGGTGACGGTCTGCTTCCGCAGCCGGGAGACGTCCTCGTCGTCGGGGAAGAGTTCGCGGGCGTCGCTGCGGAAGACCGCCGTGCAGCTCGGTTCCAGGCCCACCACGGGAGTACCGGCCCGCAGGTGCGGGCGCAGCACGTCGACGGTCCGCCGGAGCACCCGTTTGGCGACGCCGAGCTGCCCGGTGGAAATCCAGGTCAGGCCGCAGCAGACCGCCTGGTCGGGCACCCGCACCCGCCAGCCGGCCGCCTCCATCACCTCGACGGCGGCCTGGGCGATGCCGGGGTGGAAGCGGTTGGTGAAGGTGTCCGGCCACAGGAGGACTTCGCCCCGCGAGCCGTCGCCGCCCGGGGTTCGCCGGGCGAACCAGCGCTGGAAGCTCTCGGTGGCGAACACCGGGATCTCCCGGCGCTGGTCGACCCCGCCGACCAGCTTCGCGAGCTGGCTCAGCCCGGGCGCCTGGGCCAGCGCGTTCACCATGCGTGGTGCCCGCGCGGCGACCGTGGCCACCGCGGGCAGCCAGCCCATCGAGTAGTGCGCGCGGGGGCGGAGCCGGCCCTGGTAGTGGTGGGACAGGAATTCCGCCTTGTACGTCGCCATGTCCACGTTGACCGGGCAGTCGGCCTTGCATCCCTTGCAGGCCAGGCAGAGGTCGAGGGCGTCCCGGACGGCGTTCGACCGCCACCCGTCGGCGATGGCGCCACCCCGGGCCGTCCCGTCGAGCATCTCGAAGAGCAGCCGCGCCCGGCCCCGGGTGGAGTGCTCCTCCTCCCGGGTGGCCATGTACGACGGGCACATCACCCCGCCGTGCGGTCGGCGGCATTCGCCGACACCCACGCAGCGCAGCACGGCCCGGCCGAAACTGCCGGAGTCGTCGGGGTAGCGGAAGTGGGTCTGCACGTCGCCGTGGTTGTAGTCGACCCCCAGCCGGAGGTGGCTGTCCAGCGGATAGGGGGCGACGATCTTGCCCGGGTTCATCCAGTCGGCGGGGTCGAAGATGGCCTTGAACTGCCCGAACGCGCGGATCAGTCGCTCGCCGAACATCTTCGGCAGCAGTTCGCCCCGGGCCTGGCCGTCGCCGTGCTCGCCGGAGAAGGAGCCGCCGTAGGAGACGACCAGGTCCGAGGCGCGCTCGATGAAGGAGCGGTACTGGCGTACGCCCTCGGCCGTGGTCAGTTTGAACGGGATGCGGGTGTGGACGCAGCCCTGCCCGAAGTGCCCGTACAGGGACGCCTGCTCGAAGCCGTACTCCCGGTACAGGTTGTCGAGATCGCGCAGGTAGTCGCCGAGTCGCTCCGGTGGGACCGCGGAGTCCTCCCAGCCCTCCCAGGTGTCCGCCTCACCCGGTACCCGGGCGGTGGCACCGAGGCCGGACTCGCGGACCCCCCACATCTGCTCCTCGTGGGCCTCGTCGTCGAAGCGGTGCACGGTCGGCCCGTTCTCCCGCCGCAGCGCGTGGAGCAGCCGGGCGAGGGCGGCCTCCGCCTCCTCCGGCGTGTCGCCGCCCATCTGGAGCATCAGCCAGCCGCCGCCCTGCGGGAGCAGGTGCAGCGCGGCGGGGTGCAGGTGCTTACGCTTCTCGAAGTTGATCAGTTTGTCGTCGAGGCCTTCGAGCGTGATCGGGTTGTACGGCAGGATGCGCGGCACGTCGTCGGCCGCGGCGGCGATGTCCGGGTAGCCAAGGAACACCATCGCTTTGCAAGGCACCACCGGGACCAGCTTCAGCCGGGCCCGCAGCACGGTGACCAGGGTGCTCTCCGAGCCGGTCAGGGCCTGCGCCACGTGGAAGTTCTTCTCCGGCAGGAGGCTGTCCAGGTTGTAGCCGGAGACCCGCCGGGGGATGTGCGGGTAGCGGGTGCGGAGGTCGGTCAGGTACTCGTCGCGCAGCGCGCGCAACTGGCGGTAGATCTCGGCCGGCCGGCCGCCCCGGCGCTGGATCTCGGCGTACGCCTCGTCGCTGGTCTCGCCGACCCACATCCGGGTGCCGTCGTAGAGCAGCACCTCCATCTCGACGATATTGTCGACCGTCTTGCCGGTGCGCTGTGCGGTCGACCCGCAGGAGTTGTTGCCGATCATCCCGCCGATGGTGCAGTGGTTGTGGGTCGACGGCTTCGGGCCGAACTCCAGCCGGTACGGGGCCAGCAGCTCATTGAGCGTGTCGAGCACGATGCCCGGCTCCACCAGGCACGTCTTCGCCTCGGCGTCCACCTCGAGCAGCCGGTTGCAGTACTTCGACCAGTCGATCACCACAGCGGTGTTCGTGCACTCGCCGGCCAGGCTCGTGCCGCCGCCGCGGGACAGGACGGGGACGCCCAGCTGACGACACACCTCGATGGTGGCGACGGCCGCGTCGACGGTGCGCGGCACCACCACACCGAGCGGGACCTGACGATAGTTGGAGCCGTCGGTGGAATAGGCGCCCCGGGACCCGGCGTCAAACCGGACCTCGCCGTCCACCACGGGGCGCAGCCGGGCGGCCAGGGCGGCCAGGTCCACGTCGGTGGCGGGAGCGGGAGCCCGGGTCACCGGGTCGGGCAGTCTGACCGGCGCAGGGGCGACCCGGGTCATGACCGCAGCTCGTTGATCTTGTCCCGGGCCACGGTAGCGAGCGTCGCCTTCTTGTGCGGTTCACCGCGCAGGAACGCCTCGGTGAAGTGCTTGGCCTGCTCGTAGCGGACCTTGCCGGGCATGGGCGGCTCGTTGGGGTTGACGTCGCAGTCCACCAGCGCCGGCCCCGGATGCGCCAGGGCCTCCCGGACCGCCCCGGACAGCGACTTCGGGTCGGTGACCTTGACGCCGTATCCGCCGCAGGCCCGCGCCCAGGCCGCGAAGTCCGGCTCCGGCTGCCCGTGCCGCACCTCGTACTCCGGGTAGCCGAGAATGATCTGCTCCCACAGGATCTGCCCGTACGCGTTGTTGTTGTTGATCACCACCTTGATCGGCAGTTCGTGGCGGACGGCGGTGAGGAACTCGGCCATCAGCATGGCGAACCCGCCGTCACCGACGAACGCGATCACCTGCCGCCCCGGAAACGCGTGCTGCATGGCGACCGCGTACGGCAGGCCCGGCGCCATGGTGGCCAGGTTGCCGGACAGGTAGAACTCCCGGTTGCCGCGGATGGTCCAGTGCCGCGCCGCCCAGGTGGCGATGGTGCCGGAGTCGCAGGTGAGGATGGCGTCCGAAGTGGCGGCCTCGTCGACGCAGCTGATCAGATACTGCGGGGCGATCGGGTCACGGCCCGGGTCCTCCAACGCTTCCATGTCCGCGCGCCAAGCGTCCCGCGCCTGCTGGTACTTCGTCAGGAAGGACCGGTCCGATCGGGCCTGGAGCATCGGCAGCAGTTGCTGCAAGGCCACCTTGGCGTCCGCCGTGACGGCCGCGTCGATCGGCAGGCGCAGACCGATGAGGCTCGCGTCGATGTCGATCTGGACCACCCGCGCCTGCCCCGGCGAGGGCAGGTACTTCCCGTACGGAAAAGAAGTGCCCACCATCAGCAGGGTGTCGCACTCCTCCATCAGCTCCTCGCTCGGCTTGGTGCCGAGCAGGCCCAGCCCGCCGGTGGTGAGCGGATGGTCATCCGGCACCACCATCTTGCCCGACAATGTCTTCACGATCGGGCTGGCCAGCGCGTCGGCCACCGCGAGGACCTCGTCCCGCGCACGGCGGGCGCCGACGCCGACCAGCATCGCGACCTTCTTCCCGGCGTTGAGCACCTCAGCCGCCCGGGCCAGATCCGCCTGCGCGGCCGACACCGCCGGCTGCGACACCACCGGGCTGCTCATCGGCGGCTTCCCCGGGCTGACATGCCGATACGGATCCTCCCCAGCCGCGGCGACCTGCACATCATTGGGGAAGGACAGGTGTGCGACGCTGCGCCGGGCCAGAGCGTGCCGGATGGCGATGTCCACCACCCCCGGCACCTGCTGTGGATTCGTCACCATCAGGTTGTAGGCCTCCGCCACATCCTGATACAGCAACGCCGCGTGCACCTCCTGCTGATAGTGCGAACCCAGCACCGACGTCTCCTGCATGCCGGTGATAGCCAACACCGGCACGTGGTCGAGCTTGGCGTCGTAGAGGCCGTTGAGCAGGTGAATCGCCCCCGGCCCGGATGTCGCGACACACACCCCGACTCGCCCCGTCGCCTTCGCATAGCCGGTGGCCATGAAGGCCGCCGCCTCCTCGTGGTGCACCAGCACGAACCTCAGCTTGTCCCGCTGCCGGCGGAAGCCCTCCATCAGCCCGTTGATGCCGTCCCCGGGCAGACCGAAGACCGTGTCGACACCCCAATCCACCAGCCGTCGCGCCAGGCTCTCGCCTACGATCTCCTGCACGTCACGCCTCCTGATCCTGGAGTTGTCGCGGTCTGGCGCCCGCAGGTGCCGGCCACTGGAGCGCGGCGCAGTCCCGGCGCCGGCCGCCGCCCCTCGTGCCAGCTGGGCCGCGGCAGGGCCTGGTGCTCGCGTCCCGGGGTGTCACCGGCATGTCCCGAGTCTCCGGCAGCTACCCGGGCCCGTGCCGGCGAACCGGCAAATGGCCGCTCTGCTCCCCGGCCGGGCCACCCCGGCGTTGCCTGGAAGTCACCTGCGGCGACCGAGTCGCGCCGCCAGATAGCCGATGACCAGCCCGGCGGCCACGGTGGCGAGGGTGCGGCCGGTGGCCACCGCCCGGAGCCGGGTGAATCCCTCGCGGGGGTCGACGATCCATCGCACCGGCCACGTTGCCGGCCGCGCCGACGACCACGTCACTGAACCGGCTCTTGTTCATCGCCCGCCACCTCTCCTGCCCGCTCCACTTACCGCCCGTACCCGCCGTTCAGGGCGCCAAACGGGCGGCTCCGGCCCGGGCGGCCAACCGGTCGCGCCGGCCGGCTCGGTCGGCCACGTGGCTGTCGGGTGGGAGCTGACAGCCCTGCTGCTCGGCTGTCCAGCTCGCGTCCCTACGGCAAAGCGGGGTCAAGAATGCCCGAGCCGGTGGGATACTCCTCCTGCTGGCGCCAGCGAGCCGCGGACGTTCCGGCCGCCCGCGCGACCACGATCCGCCCTTGGCCGGCGCTGCGGCGTACGCCCACCACGGCACGGGCCCGCCGCCGGCGGCGGCCTGCCTCGCGGACAGGAGGCCCGATGCACCAGCCGCAAGGCAGGCGTCCACCCCGCGCCGGGACCACGACTGGGCCCGCCGCGGCGGATCCCTTCGTCTGCAACGCCCGCGATCACGGCCTGACCGGCGACGGAACCACCAACGACCAGCCGGCACTCCAGCGGTTGGTCGACCACCTCGGCGCCGCCTACGCCCACGACGGTCAGCCGCGCACCATCTACTGCCCGTCCGGGGTGTACTCGATCAGGGACAAGGGCACCGTGTGGAGAAGCGGTGTCTCGCTGATCGGCGCGGGGGCTGCCGCCACCCGGTTCGTGCTGGCCAATCCGGGCGATCCGCGCTCCCCCACTCCGCTGGCCTACTTCACCGCCCGGGAACACGGCGCCAGCCGCGACAACCACATCGCCGACTGCACCTTCGCGTACTTCGAGATCGACGGCTCCGGGGTGCGGCTGCCCGAGTACGACGTGCTCGCCAAGGGACTGGGCATGCAGTACGTGTGGCGGGGCCGCTTCCACGACCTGTATATCCACGACACGGCGGCCACCGGCTTCGGCTGCGACTTCCTGCAGGACACGTTCGTCGACAGTCTGTTGATCGAGCACTGCGGCCGGCTGGAGAACGGCGAGTGGATGGGCGGCGCCGGCATCGGCATCGGCATCGGCGGCTGGGGGCCGGTGGAGCGGTGCACGGTCAGCGCGTGCACCACGATCCGCAACGGCACCAACGGCATCTTCTTCGAGCTGCAGGGCAGGGACTGGACCCCGCCTCGGGGGATCCGCGTCATCGGCTGCCACGCCGAGGGCAACCGGTTCGGCATCTCCGACTGGGGCGCCGACGGGCTCATCGTCTCCGGCTGCACCCTGATCGGCAACCACCAGGCCGGCTACGACGTGTCCTCGCTCGGCACCACGGGCGTCGCCGGGCGGGGCGGCATCGTGACCGGCTGCGTCATCGAGGACAACGTCTGGGACGGGGTCGCCATCGGCAACACCCCGGGCCCCTACACCGTCGAAGGCAACCGCATCAGCCGTAACGGCCGCTACGGCTACTGGCAGCACAACCTCGCCGGCGGACCCCAGGCGCCCGCCACCGACATGATCATCAAGGACAACGAGTTCTGGGACAACGCCCTCGATGGCATCCTCGCCGACTCCTCGCTGGCCGACGTCGCCATCGCCGGCAACCGCATCCGCAACAACGGCCGGCGCACCGCACCCGCCTCGTCCGGCAGTGGCGACACCGTCTCCTACACCGAACGGTCCCTCACCGACACGTCCGCGAACTGGGTGCCGGACGGCCACCGCGGCAAGTGGATCACCGCCGGTGGGCACCGGGTCATCGTCATGGGCAACACCGCGACCAAGCTGGTGCTCGCGCCGCGCCGCCCCGGCGCAATGACCGCCTGGCCGGACCGCACCCCACCGCCGGGGACCCCCTACGAGATACCCGGCGCCCCGCCCACCCGGGCCGGCATCACCGTGGCCGCCGCCACGTACCACCCCACCATCCACAACAACCGGGTCTGGGACAGCCAGCCCCACCGGACCCAGACCCACGGCCTCCAGATCACCACCGTCGGCACCTGCGAATCCGGGTGGGTCCACGACAACCACCTGGAAGGCAACGCCGTCGCGGCCGTGCGCTTCGACACCGCCCCGTCCGGCGGGTGCTGGTACCACAACATCGGCCTGGTTGACTGCCCCGCGCCCTGACCACAGCGTGGAAATTCCGCTGCCGGTGTGGCACCACGGTGGGTAGTTTGCCCAGATGACCGCTGTCCCGATGGCCACCTCGCACCTGCAGTTCCACACCGATCCCGGCGAGTTCCTCGCCGCGGCCGGTGACCACCTGGCCGCCGATCCGGTGATCAGTACGGTGGTGGCCAGCTTCGCGCACCGGCGGTCGGCGCAGCAGGCCGACGGGATCGCGCAGCCCGACCGCGACTGGTGGTTGGTGGTCAGAGACGAGTTCGGCGCCGTGGTCGGCGCCGGGATGCGCACGGCTCCGTTCGCGCCCTACCCGCCGTTCCTGCTGCCGATGCCCGACGAGGCGGCCGTGGCCTTGGCCCGCATGTTGCACGAGCGCGGGGAGGAGGTGCTCGCGATCAACGGGGCTCTTCCGGCCGTCGAACTGTGCGCCGCCGAGCTGACCCGGCTTGGTGGGGGGCGGGTGCAGGTCAGCCAACACACGCGGCTGCACGAGCTCGGCGAGCTGGTCTGGCCGGAGCCCGCGCCCGGCGGCCTGGTGGTCGCGACCGAGGACGACGTGGACCTGGTCACGGAGTGGTTCGGCGCGTTCATGGGCGATGCCGACGAACAGGCGGGCCGTCCGCGGGGGGCCAGCGCGCACGAGGTGCCCGAGCGTGCGGAGTTGCTGCGCCGGCTCCGGGCCGGGCGGATGTGGTTCTGGGTCGACGAGGAAGGGCAGCCGGTGCACCTGACGGGCGCCAACCCACCGTCGTTCGGGGTCGCGCGGGTGGGTCCGGTGTACACGCCCCCGGCGCAGCGTGGGCGCGGCTGGGCCAGCAACGCGGTCGCCGAGGTTTCGCGGCGGCTCCAGGCCGAGGGTGCGCGGGTGTGCCTGTTCACCGACCAGGCGAACCCGGCCTCGAACAAGGTCTACGCGAGGCTCGGCTACCGCCCGGTGGTCGACATGGCCAACCTCGTCATCGTGCGCTGACGCGGTACCGGCTCGGCGGTACGGTCGGGTGCCAGCCCGGCCTACCGCGACCGGCAGCCCGTCGTCACGGCGAGAGCGCCGGCCGTCAAGTTGGCGTTCCGGCTCGCACGTCCCAGCCCGGAACTTAGGCTGAACCTTGGCGCCTCGGTCGGCGCCAGGGAGATTCCCATGCTCTGGCCAGCCGGCGCATTGGCCGGCTTGCGTGTTGTGGCCACGCTCGACCGCCTCCGGTCGCAGGCAGGTCGGCGTCCGCCCGGACCGCGCCAGGTAGTCGGCGGAAAGAGGATTCCGATGGCGACAGCAACGATGGCGACAGAAGTACGCGCGTTCCGCGTTGACGTCCCAGCGGGGGATCTCGTCGATCTTCGCCGACGCCTGGCGACGACCCGGTGGCCCGATCCGGAGACGGTTCCGGATCAATCACAGGGCGTGCAGCTGAGCCACCTTCAGAAGCTCGCCCGGTACTGGGCGGCGGACCACGACTGGCGCAAGGTGGAGACGAGGCTCAACGCCCTGCCGCAGTGCATGACGAACATCGACGGCCTCGACATCCACTTCATCCACGTCCGCTCTCCCCATCCGAACGCCCTTCCGCTGATCATCACCCATGGCTGGCCCGGCTCGATCCTGGAGTTCCTGAAGGCCATCGGTCCGCTCACCGACCCGCCGGCTCATGGTGGCCGGGCGGAGGACGCCTTCGACGTCGTCATACCCTCGATGCCCGGACACGGCTTCTCGGAAAAACCGCAGGATACGGGCTGGGATCCCGACCGAATCGCGCGCGCCTGGGCCGAGCTGATGGGGCGCCTGGGATACGAACGCTATGTGCACCAGGGCGGCGACTGGGGAGCACTTGTCGCGCATGCGATGGCGCGCCAGGCGCCGCCAGGGCTTCTGGGCATCCATGTGAACATGCCGGCGACGGTGCCGGGCGACCTGGCGAAGGTAATCATGAGTGGCGATCCGGCCCCGGCCGGGCTGTCCGCTGACGAGAAGCGGGCCTTCGAGACGCTGAGCGGCTTCTTCCTGAAGAACGCCGCCTACGGGGTCATGATGCAAACCCGACCACAGACCGTGGGCTACGGAATCACGGATTCGCCCGTCGGCCTGGCAGCCTGGCTTCTTGACCACGGTGACGGTTATGGCCAGCCGGCCGGGGCGTTCCAGCGGGTGCTCGAAGGGAAACCCGCGGGCGACCTCACCCGGGACGATGTCCTCGACGACATCTCGCTCTACTGGCTGACGAACACCGCCGTCTCTTCCGCGCGGCTCTACTGGGAGAACAAGTACGACTACTTCAGCGCCGCGTCACAGCAGACAGCGGAGATCTCGCTCCCCGTGGGGGTGACCGTGTTTCCAGGCGAGATCTACCGTGCGCCGAGGAGTTGGGTGGAGCAGGCATACCGGCAGCTCAACTACTTCAACGAGGTCGACCGGGGCGGTCACTTCGCGGCATGGGAGCAGCCCCAGCTGTTCGCGGAGGAGCTTCGAGCGGCCTTCCGGTCGCTGCGATGACCGGGTGAGCCGACCGGCGACATCAGCGTCCACCGGACCGGAGACGGTCGGCTACGCCGGCTGGAAGGGCCACTCCTCGAACGATCGGCAGCGCCCGTCCTCGGCGAACCGCATGATCCACAGGTCGCGGTACTCCTGCTCGACCGGGTCGCCGTACCGGACCTCCACTCGGGCGACCGCGGTGTCGCCCTCGACCGCGACGATCTCGCTGGTCAGGTGGAACACCTCGGCGGGGCCGTCGCGCTCGACCTCCCACATCCGGGCTATCGCCGGCAGGCCGATGAGCGGTGCCCGGTAAGGCCCCTGCAGGTAGCTCGCCGCTTCGGTGAAGAGCGTGGCGAGCAGCTCGGTCCCCGGCGTGCGCCACGCCTGCTCGTAGGCCGCGAGCCAGCCCGTCACCTGCTTCCGATCCACAAGTACCCAGCTTGCCAGCTGACCGACGTCAGGTGGCGAGGTCCGCCCAAACCACGCACGAGGCTGTCGCCGTCCGCGGCCGTCACGGCCGGACCGGCCCTGCGGCGAGCGGTCAGGCCAGCAACTCGGCGAGCGCGTCGGCGAAAACCTCGTGGTGCCGGGCGACGTCCTCGACGGTGGTCTGCGGGCACATCAGCGCCATGTTGTGGAACGGGGTCAGCAGGACACCCCGGTTGCTCAGGTAGACGTGCAGGTAGTCCTCCAGGTCGGCGTCGGCGCACGCCGCTGACTCGGTGCCGGTGCGGGGAGCCGGCGCGGCGAAGCGGTACTCCACCCGCGCGCCGAGTTGGCTCACCGACCAGGGCAGCGCGTACCCCTCGATGATCTTGCGGATGCCCTCGGCGAAGACGGTCGCCACGTCGATCATGCCGGCGAAAGCGTCGTCGGTGAGTACCTCCTGCAGGGTGGCTCGGGTGGCCGCGATCGACACCGGGTTGCCGGCGAGGGTGCCCCCGACGCCGCCCATGTCCACCAGGTCGAGGTCCGCCCGGCCGGTCAACGCGGCGGCCAGCTCGGCGGACAGGCCGTACGCGCCGACCGGGACGCCGCCACCGATGGCCTTGCCGATCGTGACCACGTCCGGCGTCAGCCCCCAGGCCGCCGTCGCGCCGCCCGGCCCGGCGGAGAAGGTGTGCGTCTCGTCGTTGATGAGGTGGGTGCCGTGCTGCCGGGTGAGTGCGCGGACCCCGTCGAGGTAACCGGGCTCGGGCAGCACGATGCCGATGTTGGTCAGCGCCGGCTCCATCAGCACCGCGGCGACGTCGCCGTGGGCGAGTTCGCGGGCCAGGCCGTCGAGGTCGTTGAATTCGGCGACTCGGCTGGTCATGGTCACGTCGCAGGGGGCGCCGACGTTGCCCTCGCGGCTGCGCGGGCGCCCGTCCGGCCCGACCACGATCAGCGATTCGTCCACGGAACCGTGGTAGCAGTAGCTGTTGACCAGGATGCGGGGTCGGCCGGTGACGGCGCGCAGCAGCCGGATCGCCCACCGGTTGGCGTCGGTGGCGGTCAGGGTGAAGCTCCAGGCAGGCAGCCCGAAGCGTCGGCTCAGCTCCGCCCCGACCGTCGCCGCCTCCTCGGTGGGCAGCATGGTGCTCGCTCCGCCTAGCTCGGCCAGTCGACGGGTGACCGCGGCGACGACCGGGGCCGGGGAGTGTCCGGCCATCGCGCCGGTGTCGCCGAGGCAGAAGTCGACGTAGTCGTGTCCGTCGATGTCGGTGAGTCGGGCCCCGCGGGCCCGGTCCACGTACACCGGGAAGCCGGCGGCGTTCTTGTTCATCCACGTCATCGGCACCCTGCCGAACAGGTGCTCGGCCCGGGCGTACGCGGCGGCCGACCGGGGGTGCCGGTCGACGAACTCGGCCCGTTCCCGCTCAAGGAGCCGGTTGAGACGCGCGCGGTCAATCCCGTCAGCTACGAAATCCGTCGGCATCGGGCGACAGTACCAACGAAGTGCTCATCGAACCAGTAGCTGCGCGACCGATTCCCGCTTCTCACGCCGGCCAGCCCAACGGCCCCTTCCGTCCGCGGGATGAGCGGAGGACCGGCCCTCCACCCGGCATGATGGGAGGAGCCGCCAGGAACTGGAGGGATGAGGCATGAGGCTTGGCCTGCACTACTGGAACTTCTCCACGCCCGCCGACCCGGCGGAGATCGCCCCGGCCCTGGCGGAGACCGCGAGGATCGCGGAGCAGGCCGGCGTCTCGACATTCACGGTCATGGACCACTACTTCCAGATGGAGTTCACGACGGCGGCCGACGAGCCGATGGTCGAGGCCTACACAACCCTGGGCTACGTGGCCGCGAAGACGGAACGGATGACACTCGGCGTCCTCGTCACCGGGGTGATGTACCGCCACCCGGGCCTGCTCGCCAAGATCGTCACCACTCTGGACGTGCTCTCCGGCGGACGCGCCCAGCTCGGCATCGGTGCGTCCTGGTACGAACGCGAGCAGCGCGGTCTCGGCGTACCGGTCGTCCCGGTCGGCGAGCGCTTCGAACGGCTCGAGGAGACGTTGCAGATCTGCCGGCAGATGTGGAGCGCCGACAACGGCCCGTTCGACGGCAAGCACTATCAGCTGGCCGAGACGCTGTGCGTGCCGGCGCCGATCAGCCGGCCCCACCCACCGATCATGATCGGTGGGGGCGGCGAGAAGAAGACCCTGCGGCTCGTGGCCCGCTACGCCGACGCCTGCAACCTGTTCGGCGAGAGCGCCGCCCAGGTCGCGCACAAGCTCGACGTCCTGCGGCAACACTGCGCCGTGGAGGGCCGGGACTACGACAGCATCGAGAAGACCGTGCTGGTCATGCGGCCGCCCCTGGCCGATGTCGACGCGTTCGTGGCCGAGGTGGCCGAGTACGCCGCGCTCGGCGTGACGGAGGTGCAGACGATGCCCGACCGCCACCCGGTCGAGTTCGCGCAGCAGTTGGCCGAGCAGCAGGTCGCGACGCTGCTGGCCGAACTCCCCTGAGCCACCCCTGGCCGATCAGCGGCGAACCAACGCTGACGACCCATCCCCTCGCGTGGGCCCCCGGCGTCCGGGCCGATCGTCAACTATCCTTCCGGAGGTGCCGGCATCGCTGTCGCCCCGCCTCGCCTCGATCGTGAACGCCCTTCCCCTCCAGCCGCACTCCCGCGTCCTGGAGATCGGATGCGGGCCCGGGGCCGCCGCACGAGCCGTGGCAGCCCGGCTCACCACCGGCCACATCCTGGCCGTCGACCGATCCGCCCGCGCCGTCGCACAGGCGGAGGCCGGCGCGGCGCCCGAGATCGCGTCCGGCCGGATGAGTGTCCGCCAGGTCGCGGCCGAGGATTTCGTCCTGCAGGACGGCGAAGAACCGTTCGACATCGTGTTCGCCGTCCGCGTCGGCGCCCTCGACGGGCGGCATCCCCAGGCGGGTCAGCGGGTGTTGTCGCGGATCGCCCTGGCTACCAGGGCCGACGCCCGCCTCTTCGTCGACGGCGGCGACCCGCTTCGTGAGCTACCCATCCCGCGGTCGTGAGAGCTCCTGCCGGCGGTGCCGGTGGTGGCCGGGCGCGTCAGCGCGCCCGGCCACCAGGATCGAGGTCAGGTCAGCCCTGACCCCCGAGGTACATCGCGTTGAACAGCAGGCGGTAGGTGCCGTGCGACTGGGCGCGGTGCTGCGGCTTGAACCCGATCATCACCACCTGCCCGTCGCCCACCTTGGCCGTGACCACGGCCCCCTTCCCGCCGATGACGTCGTCACCGAGGAGGAAACCGCTCTTCAGCAGGTTCGTCTTCGGCCAGCTGGCGGCCACCGTGACGCCGGTGGCTCCCTGCTCGACCTCGAACGCGGGGCCGTTGGCGACGAACGCCGAGGCGGTCGAGGCGAACCCGGCGCCGACCGGGTCGGTCGAGTCGACGTTGAGGTTCAACACCGATCCCGGGATGTTGTACCGGGTGTCGGCCACCCCTTCGGTGACGTCCTTGACCGGCACCCCGAACGCCTTGATCGGCAGCTGGGCCGCCTTGTTCAGGGTCACCAGCGTGCCGCCCGCCTCGACGAACGCCTTGAGCTTGGCCACGCCCGCGTCGGTCATCCCGCCGGTGTACTCCGGCGGCAGCGATCCCGCCGCCCGGCCGTTGCGCATCGAGTTGTACGTGGCGTCGGGCAGCACGATCGTGTCGAACTTCGCCCGCAGGTCGCCGGCCCGAACCGCCGCGTTCGTCAGCTTCTCGTAGCGGAAGCCGAACTGGTCGAGGATCAGCCGGGTCCAACCCTCGTCGTAGTTGTTGAACCCGTCGTACAGGCCGATCCGTGGTGCGGCGAGAGCGGTCACCTTCGCCGGTTTCACATCCACCGCCGCGATGCTGAGCCCGAGCCGGGTGGCGAGCGACGTCACCCGCTCGTCCGTGCCTGCCGCGGGCGTGACCAGGAAGGTCCCGGCCGGCAGGGTGCCGGTTCGGGTGGCCACCTCGCCGCCGCTGCGGGAGACCTTCTCCCCCGCCGCGAGCAGCGAGTTGACCGCGACCGAGCTGTCGTTGACGCGGGGGTCGAGGGCGTACGCGTACTTCGGTGCGCCCGCCACCACCCCGGCCGGCACGGCCGGCCAGTCGACCTGGCGGGTGGTGGCCGGGACCGGCTGGTCGAGCTTGTCGACGGTGACGCCCATCTGGAACGACAGGGTGTAACCGGTGATGTCGTACGGCGGCTCCAGCGGGCCGCCGGGGTAGAGCCGACGGTCCGGGTACTTCTGCGCGTTGAGCAGGTCCAGGACCGCCGCCCGGTAGGGCTGGGCCTCCCGGACAAGGTAGCTGCCGGCCGGGTAGGTGCGGTTGCCCACGGTGAACGAGCTCACCGCCTGCTCGACCCGGATGTTGTTCCACCGCAGCTTGTCCACCAGCTTCGTGGCGGTCGGGAAGTCGGCCTGGTCGGCCGGGATCACGTAGGTCGTGCGGGCGCCGTCACGCGCGCCGTCCCGGGCCATCTGCGACGCCCCGTAGAGCAGGGACTCCCGGTCGTCGCTGGCCACGCGCAGCATCGCCCACGAGGCAGTCTTGATGTAGTCGCAGCTCTGCGAGAGGTGCCACTCACCGCCCTTCCAGGGGCTGGGGTAGAACACCGACGGCTCGCTGGTCGAGGTGCCGTCCGCGAAGGTCTTCGGGAACGTCGCGGGGTCGTACACCCGGGGCGTCGCCGAGGCGTGCGCCGTCTCGGTCAGGATGCCGATCTGGTTGTGGTAGTACGGCGCGGTCCGCGCGCCGCCGTTCCACCAGATGTCGTACGACTGGCGCGCCAGCGCGCCGCCCTTGTCCTCCCGTTCCAACCGCTGCCCCATCGCGTCGCCGACGAGGTTGACGCCGCGGACCACCTGGGGGTGGATGTTCGGGTTCAGCGGGTCCTCGTACGGCGGGATGCTGATCCGCGCCGGGAAGACCGCCGTCTGGTGCACGTTGTGCATGACCTGCGGGATCCACTCGTGGAACAGTTGACGCCCGACGTTCTGGGTCTCCTGCAGGTTGAACATGTACCAGTCACGGTTGTTGTCGTGCCCGGCGTACTTCTGGTAGAGCTCCGGATAGCCGGCGTCCTGGTAGGGACCGCCGAGGTTCTGGCGGTACCACTCGGCGACCTTGGTCCCGCCGTCCGGGTTGACGTTCGGCACCAGCAGGGTGATGACGTTGTCGCGGATCGCGCGCGCCTCGGGCGTCTCGCTGGTCACCAGGTCGTAGGCGAACTGCGGGGCGGTCTGGTGACCGGCCACCTCGGTGGAGTGGATGCCGAAGTCGACCCAGGCGATGGCCTTGCCGTTCTTCGCCAGGTCACGCGCCTCCGGTGCGGAGAGCGCGTCGCCCTGGGACAGCCGTACCGAGGTCTTCCGGTAGCGCTCGAGGTCCTTGTCCTTGAGGTTCTTCTCCGAGGAGACGATGGCCATCAGCTGCGGCCGGCCCTCGCTGGTCTTGCCGATCTCGACCAGCTTCATCCTGTCGCTGGCCTTGTCCAGCGCACGGTAGTAGTCGGCGATCTGCTCGTACGTGGCCAGCTTGTAGTCCGCACAGGGCACCCAGCCGATCACGGACTCCGGCTTCGGCACCCGGTCTCCTGCGGTGGCGACGGTTCCCGACGTCAGCACCGGCGTACCGATCAACGTCAGTACGCAGGCGAGTGGCACCGCAGTCCGAGACAGTCTTCGTTTCACCTGACACCCCTTCACAGCACATTGCACGACGGAAAAGGGACCGACAGGGGCGGCCGCGCCAGATCGGATGAGATCGATTCAACAGGCTTCGATCATTTTCAGGAACGCTCTCGGCGGCAATTGAGCAAATCTTGAGCCTTGCTGATGTTGCCGAACCCGACCCCGGACAGCCTGGTCCGGGGTGATTGGCCTCGCGTCCGCGGTCCGGCTCGTCGGCGGGTGAGGTATTGAACGAAGGCAGACGTTTCAATGGCATGGCAGAATTGCGGTCGAGGTTTCCACAACGACCGCACACATATTCGCCCCGCGACCCGTCGAAAATGACGGAGGGCGGGAACACTCTCCCGCCCTCCGTCTGGGCTACTGGGTGAGCTCGGCGACCTGCTCAGCCGTCAGCCGAAGCGCCTCCGCAGGAGCTTCAGCGCGCATCCTGGCCGCCGCGGGCGGGTCGGCGGGCCGCCGCAGATGCCAGTCCGTCGTCGCCTGGTAGGCGGCCACCACCGACAACAGCCGGTCCTCGGCGTACGGCAGTCCGCCGAGGATGGTGCCGATCGGTACGCCCGCGGCGCTGAACCCGATCGGGAAGGCGATCTCCGGCAGACCCAGGATGTCGAAGGGCACCGGGTCGGTCTGCACCACCACGTCGCACACGTCGAACAGGTCGTTGAGCACCCGTTCCATCAGCAGCAGTTTGGCCCGCTGACCGGTGAGGAACTCGTTGCCACCCAGCAACGCTCCCTGCAGCCAACTGGTCACCGACACGCCGAAACCGCGCAGGTCTGTCCGCAGGTACGGCATGAACGGCTCGCTGCGCTCCGGCAGCCGAATGTTGTTGAAGGTGCTGCCGGTCAGTTGGCTCCACCCGTCCGGCAGGGACACGTCCACCAGCGTCACCCCGGGTATCTCGGCGAGCTGGGCCAGATACGCCTGGCGGGCCGCCGCGGTGGCCGAGGTGCCGTTGGTGAAGCCGGGCAGCACACCGATCCTGGTGTTCCACCGCAACCTGACCCGGTTCCTCTGGTAGACCGGGGTGGCCGCGTCGATGAGATCGGGCACGTCGGGCAGTCCCTGGCTGCGCGGGTCCGCCGGGTCCTCGCCCGCCATCGCGGTCAGCATGATGGCGGCGTCCTTGGCATCGCGCGCCAGCGGGCCCGGATGGTCCCGGGTGTAGCTGAGCGGGATGACGCCGGTCGCCGAGACGCGGCCCATGGTCGGCTTGAGTCCGGTCAGGTTCTGGGCGTTGGAGGGTGCGGTGATCGAGCCACCGGTCTGGGTGCCGATGCCGGAGGTGGCCATCCGGCCGGCCACCGCGGTGGCGGTGCCGGTGGATGATCCGCCGGGGTCGGTGTTGCGGTTGGTCGGCGTCCAGGCGTTCACCGTGGTGATCACGCCGGCGGGGGTGGTGGCACGGGTGGTGGCCAGCGGGCCCATCTGCGTCTTACCGAGGACGATCGCGCCGCCCGCCTTGAGCCGGGCCACCGCGGTCGCGTCGTACGGCGGCACGAAGTCCTTGAACAGGAAGGAGTTCGCGGTCGTCAGGACGCCTTCGGTGTAGTAGTTGTCCTTGATGGCCAGGGGGATGCCATGGAGCGCGCCGAGTCGTGGCGCGCGGACGGCAGCGCGTGCCGCTGCGGTGGCCGCTTCGGCGAGCACCAGGTTGAACGCCTGGTAGGTGCCGTCGTACGTGGAGATGCGCGCCAGGTACGCCTCGACCAGCTGTTCGGGGGTCAGCTTGTTGGCGCGGATGAGCCAGGCCGCCTCGGCGATGGTCAGCTCGGTCGGATCGGCGACCGCCTCCGGCCGGGGCCGGGTGTAGGCGTTGGGCTGGTCCAGGGCCCGGTTCCTGGTCCCCGCTCCGGGGTCCACGGACAGCGGGCCGGCCGCCAGCGCCAACGACGGCGAGGCGACGGTGGCCCCTGCCGCGGAGGCGATGGCCAGCGCGGCGGCGCGGGCCAGGAACACCCGGCGGTCGATCGAACGGTCGAGTGGTTCGGCAGTCATGCCTTCCGCCATTCTGTGCTGTTCGAGGGGTACAGAATCGGCACATGTTGCTGCGACAGCGCCCTCCCGACCTCGGGATCCGTGGCGTCGGGGGCGGGCAACTGGTACGAGGCCAGCGTCGCCACGGTGCCGCGCAGAAACGAGCGCAGCGAGGCGAGCACCGAATCCCGGCCCGGCGAGCCGGTCTCCGGGTCGGCGGCGCTTCCGGGCGGAAGTTGATCGAGATCGATACCGAGCGTGGCCAGCCGAGCTCGGATCAGGGTGTTCAGCTCAGCATCGGTGGGCGGAGTAGGGGCCATGGTGCTCCTCTGGTGATGCACGTCGCCGTGTTCCATCGAAGTGAGCCGAACCTAGGCTGGCCACACTGCCTGGAGGCACCTCAGACATGGAAATTGAGGGACTCTTGAGTCTGCCCGTCCGACGTGGACGAAGGCCGCCACGGTGACGAGCCCCGGGGGTGACGAGTTGCCCGGGCAGTCAAGGGCACGACGTCGAGATGCTCTGGCCGCGCCGAGCGCTGGCCGCATCCATGCCACGACCACCACCGCCGCCGGCGTACCCCGAGCCGGCGGCACCCATCTGCGCGCAATTCCCGGCCGCGGCTCTCCCGCGAGCTACAACGAACGCGGCACGACGCCCCGCACATCTAGGCGGGTCAATGCCAGAGGGAAGACGTCGCTACTTTCGTTACATTTTCCTTCATCTGCCTACTTGATATTCAAGTGATGACCGTCAATGCTTCTGTGGCAGTACTTTGGGCTCCCGACCCGCTATCCGAAAGGTAGGGAACATGTCCACAAGACTGCTCCGCGGCCTGGCAGCTCTCGCGGTGGCGACCGCGGCTACGCTGGTCACGGCGGGGACCGCGGGCGCCGCCCCGGCCACCCTCAGCACGTCGAACAGCGCCGTCATCGGAAGCTACGCACAGCTCAGCCCGGAGGTGGCCCGTACCGCCACGGGCAACGGCCCCGACGCCCGGCAGCGGGCCCTGGCAGCGTACTGGACCCCGACCCGAATGAAGGCGGCCAAGCCGGACACCGAGATTCCCGCGGTGAAGGCGGCGCTCGCCGCGCGCGACAGCGCCGGGAACCGGGCGACCAGCACCACCCGCCCGCAGGGGCCGTCCGGCAGCGTGGCCCCGGCCGCGCCCGCCGTCGAACCGAAGGCCAGCGGATCCACCGTCACCTCGCCCGGCATGTCGACGCAGGCCTACTACCCCAACTACCCGGTCGGTCACCCGGTGGCCCGCACGTCCGGCAAGGTCTACTTCACCCTCAACGGCGGCAACTACGTCTGCTCGGCGACCATCGTGAACACCGAGGGCAAGTCCGAGGTGTGGACCGCCGGTCACTGCCTCACCGGCAACCGGGCGTGGGCGACCAACTGGACCTTCGTCCCGAACTACAACAACGGATCGGCCCCCTACGGCTACTGGTACGCCACCCAGTTGTGGACGACCACGGCCTGGTTCAACAACAACGGTGACTTCGCCAACGACGTCGGGTCGGCGGTGATGGCTCGCAGCAACGGCTGGCGGATCACCGACTACCTCGGCGGACAGGGAATCGCCTGGAACTACCCGATCGGCCAGTACGACTACGCCTTCGGCTACCCGGCCGCGTCCCCGTTCAACGGTGAGGTGCTCACCGCGGAGAACGGCCCGACCTACGACGGGGGCGGCGGCACCATCTACATGGTGAACTACATGACGGGTGGTTCATCCGGCGGGGGCTGGCTGATGTCGTTCGATGGCAACTGGGGTTACCTCAACGGGCACAACGACTTCAAGTACAACACCCTGCCGCAGTACATGTTCTCGCCGTACTACGGCAACCAGGTGGCCGACCTGTACAACACGGTCCGGAACATCTCCAGCTAGTGCGACCGAATGGCGCCGGGTCCGCCTCGGACCCGGCGCCATCCGTCATCCAGGTCGCTCGGATCCTGGCGCACCGCGCCGCCTGATCGACACACAGGCTCAGACTCCTGATCGACACAGGTTCAGACGGGGACTTCGGCGCTGAGGACGATGGTCTTCTCCTCCGGGAGGTGGAGGAACTCGGCCTGACTGGCGGCGTTGTGGGCGAGGCCGATGAACAGGCGTTTCCGCCAGATGGCCAGCCCGGGATGTGGAGTGCACCGCAAGGTGATCCTCGAGACGAAGTAGGAGACGTCGTCGAGGTCTATCCCGCTGGCGAGGGGGTGGGTGGCGGCGCGGCGCAGGACCTCGGGGAAGTCGGTGGGATCCTGGAAGCCGAACACGGCGGTGATGTGGATGATGCCGTCGTTCGGGTCGCCGAGGTCATCGAGGGTCAGCCGCTGATCCCATGGAATGTGCGGGACGTTCGCGGTACGGCCGGTAATGAGCACAATTCGCTCGTGCCGGACATGGTTGTGCGCGACGTTCGCGCGCAGTGCCAGCGGGGTGGTGTCCTTGTTCGGGTGGGGGAAGACCGCGGTGCCCGGCACCCGCGGGATGTCCGCGGCGTGCAGGGTGTCGATGAAGTCCGGCAGTGGTCCTTCCCGTTCGGTCCGTCGCGGGGTGACCAGCGCGGCTCCGCGCCGCCAGGTCACCAGGATCGTGAACAGGGCTACCGCGATGAGCAGCGTCAGCCAGCCACCGTGGCTGACCTTGGCCAGGTTCGCGGTGAAGAAGATCAGCTCGATGCTGCCGAAGACGACCCCGAACAGCACCACCCGCCGAGCGGACCAGCGCCACAGCGCCCGCGCGACGACCAGGACCAGGGTCGTGGTGATCAGGAAGGTGCCGGTGACCGCCACTCCGTAGGCCGCGGCGAGTTTCGTCGAGGAGCCGAACGCGAACACCACCACCAGGACCGCCGCGAACAGGCTCCAGTTCACTCCGGGCAGGTAGATCTGTCCGTACTCGCGCTGGGACGTCTGCCGGATGCGCAGGTGCGGCAGGAACCCCAGCCGCATGGCCTCCCGGGACACCGAGAAGGCCCCGGAGATCACCGCCTGGGACGCGATCACGGTGGCCACGGTGGCCAGGACGACCATCGGCAGCCGCGCCCATTCCGGCATCAGGAGGAAGAACGGATTGGCCCGGCTGTCCGGTGCTCGTAAGATCAGCGCGCCCTGACCCAGATAGTTGAGGGTCAGCGCGGGAAACACGATGGCGAACCAAACCCGGCGGATCGGGGCGCGCCCGAAGTGGCCCATGTCGGCGTAGAGCGCCTCGGCGCCGGTGATCGCCAGCACCACCGCGCCCATCGCGACGAACGCGATCATCGGGTGATCGACGACGAACAGAGCGGCATACGTCGGCGACAGGCCGCCCAGGATGCTCGGGCGACGGAACACCTCGGCCGCGCCGGCCACGCCCAGGCAAGCGAACCAGAGCAGCATGACCGGCCCGAAGATGTTCCCGACCCGTCCGGTGCCCCACCGCTGCCCGGCGAACAGCACGGTGAGGATCGCTGCCGACACCGGCAGCACGACCACCGCCAACTGCGGGGACGTGACCTCCAGCCCCTCCACTGCCGACAGCACCGAGATCGCCGGAGTGATCACACTGTCGCCGTAGAACAGGGCGGCGCCGAGCGCCCCGAGCGCCAGCACGCTGGCGGCGCGCCTTCCGTTGGCGTTGCGCAGCGCCTGTCGGGCGAGGGCGGCCAGGGCCATCACCCCGCCCTCGCCGTGGTTGTCGGCTCGCAGAATGAAGATCACATACTTGATCGACACGATCAGGGTGATCGACCAGAAGACCAGCGAGATCACGCCGAACACGTCGCGGGAGCCCGGGTCCAGGCCCCGGTCCAGCGTGAAGACGGTCTTCAGCGCGTACAGCGGGCTGGTGCCGATGTCGCCGTACACCACACCCAACGCGCCTAGCAGCAAGGTCGCCCCCGCCGCCTTTCCCGTCGCCGGGCCCGCCAGCGATGTCTGGGACGCCGTTCCACCGTCTTCCGTCGGCTCGGTGCCACCTACCGCAGGCTGCTCGTTGTTCGCTTGCTCCGACACCCCACAGGCATACCAACCCGCACGCCGCCGCCTACCAGGGAAACCGGAACTGCACGGACGTGATTTTCTTTCGCCCTCCGAACTCGGTGGGATGGACGCCAGTTCACCCGGCGACCAACTCCTCGACCTGCGCCGCCGGTTCGCGGTGGACCACCTGAGGCGTGGTGCGCCGGCCGGACCACAACACCCGGGCGACGATGCCCGGCCCGAAGAGCCCCGGCGGTGGCGTCATCAGGTTGGCCACGCTCAGGAAGCGCCGACCGACGACCGGGTGCCGCGCTGCGGCGGCATGCAGCCGGGTGACGTACCCGTTGAGGAAGCGGGTCCGGCGGCTGCGCGGTCCGACGACCGCCGGGTAGCGCAGGTCGGCGCCGACGGCCATGTCCCACGGCACGTCCACCACCTTCGCCGCTCCGGCGAAGAAACGGCGGGGCAGTTCCCGCCGGCCCTGCCGGAGACAGTCGCGCAGCACCAGCGCCTCCGCCGCGGCCACCGTCATGCCCTGCCCGTACGCGGGGTTGAAGCTGCAGATCGCGTCGGCGAACGCGATGAAGCCCTCCGGCAGGCGGGCGAGGCGCTCGTAGCGGCGGCGCACGCTGGTGGGCAGCCGCATCCGCTTCGGCGGGCCGAACGGCTCCGCCCGGCTCAGCAGCGCGTGCAGCTCCGGGGTGGGCAGCCGCCCGGCGAAGGCGAGGTAACCCTCGGGATCGATCGGCGGGGCCTGGTCCGGGCCGACGCCGAACAGCGTGACCATCCACCGGTCGCCCTCGGCCGAGATGGCCACCCCGCC
Organism: Micromonospora sp. NPDC047738; assembly: GCF_040642675.1. Lineage (NCBI taxonomy): Bacteria > Bacillati > Actinomycetota > Actinomycetes > Micromonosporales > Micromonosporaceae > Micromonospora > Micromonospora sp. NPDC047738. Next base: position 238,481 of record NZ_JBEYSO010000005.1, on the reverse strand, counting down.
GTACGGGACGGCCGGCGACGGGCTGCTGACGAAGGCGGCGAAGTTGGCCTCGCCCGGGGTGCGGCGGTAGTCGCGGGAGACGTACACCGTGTGGGGGTCCACCCGGTCCTCGACGGGCGGCTGGTAGCCGAGCTCGGCGAGCCAGGTGGGGCCGCGGTTGCCGCGGCCGGTCGCGTCCACGACCAGGTCGGCTGCGCGGCGCTCCTCCCGCCCACCTCGAGGCAGGATCCGGGCGCCGGTGACGCTGCCGCCGTCGGCGTCGACGAGCAGCCCCAACGCCTCGCACCTGTCCCGGATCTCCACGTTGGGCAGGGCACGGACCCGGTCCCGGACGTACGCCTCCAGGGCGCGCCGGCTGACGCAGAGTCCCTGCAGCCCGGAGGCGACCCGCGGGATCCGGTGGCCGTCGTTGATCCAGAGGCAGTCCCGCTGGATGTCGATGGCGACGGCCCCCTGGGCGGTCAGGTCGACGGTCAGACCGGGGAAGAGCTCCTCCAGGATCTGCCGGCCCCGGGCGAGCAGGCCGTGCGAATGCCCGCTCTGCGGCACACCCTTGCGGTCGGCGGCCTCCGCCGGCAACTCGTCCCGGTCGAAGACGGTCACCTTCGCGTACGACTCGCTCAGCACCCGCGCCGTGAGCAGACCGCCGATGCTGCCGCCGAGGACGACCGCCCGCCCGGTCTCATTGGTGGTGGACACGGTTGACTCCGTTTCAATCAAATGGATGTCTACAGTCAGCGGCACAGCGTCGCCGCAGGGAAAGCGAATTGGCGGACGGCTAGCTGACAGTGAATTTCCCGTCAGCAGCCCCACCTTTTCCGATCTGTCGACCGATCGATTTCCGGCGGACAAAATCGCTGCTCAGCCCGCAACGATGGACCTCGCGGCGGGCGTGGTGACCGACATCTCAGTCGTCTACCGGTCAGTAGTTGCCGGCTATCAGCTCACCGAAAGGAGGAGAGGGCGACCCGGCCGATCAGGCACCTCGAAAAGGCGTAAAGGCAACTGCCCGCGGAGACGAACGGTCAGCACCCCGTCAAATTGGCAGGACCTCTCGAACCGGCCGTCGAGCACCGTCGTCGTCAGGGTGACCATCGGCTGTCGCGACGGGTGTCCGGTTGCACGGCGTAGATGGTGCAGTGCAGCGGCAGCGACTGGGAACCGGGATAGTAGAGCCGTCCCGTCGCGTCGGTGATCTTGAAGTATGCCGTGCAGGCAGCCTCGACGTGCGGTGCGCGCAGCCGAACCCGGATCACCGCCTCGGCGCCAGGATCCACCTCGCCGAGTCGCACCCGGATCGGCGACTGGAGCCAGCCGGCCACCCCCGGTGCGCCCTGCCGGGTCAGCCACCGCCCGCGCCAGGGCACCGGGCCGACGTTGCGCACCGTCCAGGTCTTGTCGAACGCCTGGCCGACCGACAACACCGTGCCGTCCGGTGGATCCTCGGCCATGAGCAGGCAGCAGTCGGCCGGATCGTGGTCGACCGGCACACTGCCCCCGGCCACCGCCGGAAAGCAGGCGACGCCGCCCAACTGGCGTAGCCGGGCGTCCCGCAGCGACGTCTCCCGGCCGACCCGGACCGCCGCCTCCAGATCCAGGAACTGGCCGAGCAGGGCCTGCCCCGCCCCGAACGTCGCGTCGTACCACTCCACCAGGCCACGGCTGGGCTTGGTCAGCCCTCGCTCCACCCGGGACAGGTGTCCCTTTCCCCACCCGGACAGGTCCGCAGCCCGGGTCAGGGACGTCTCCGCCGACTCACGCAGCTCCCGCATCCGCGCCCCGATCACCTCACGCGCCTGCGCCGCCCGCATGTGCGTCACGCCCTCCCCGACCGTTGCCTACCTCGCCAACCGGCGACCCGTCCCCGATCCTCGGCAGACAGGCCCGTTATATAGGAATCAATGGATCTGGGGGAAGGGCATGACACTGCTGGAGAGGCCGAGAAGACGTACCACCCGTTGGCTCGCCCGCACCGTCCTGGCACTGGTCGTCACCACCGCCACCACGCTTGGCCTGGCCGCGCCGGCGCTCGCCGCCACCGGCACTGTCCAGGCATCCGGCGGCCTCTACGTCCGCTCCGGTCCGGGCACCGGCTACTCGGTCGTCGGCAGCGTGGCCAACGGCGCCACGGTAAACATCACCTGCCAGACGACCGGCGAGTGGATCAACGGCAACTGGGGCGCCACGAACATCTGGGACCGGCTGGACAACGGCGGGTACGTCTCCGACGGCTTCGTCTACACCGGCAGCAACGGCCAGGTCGCGCCAAGTTGTACCAGCAGTCGGGCTGACAACGCGGTCGCCTGGTACGAAGCCCGGTTCGGGTCGACCGCGTACGAGGGCTACTGCGAGATGGCAGCCGAGAACGCGTACGGCCGGACCGGCATCTACGCCTCCGCGATGGCGGACTGGAACGACGCCGTGGCTCGCGGCACCGCCCACCGGGGCGACCTGAACGCGCCCCGCGGCGCCCTGGTCTTCTGGAACATCAGCGCCCCGTACGGGCACGTCGGCATCTCCCGTGGTGACGGCAGCTTCGTGGCGACCAGCGTGAACGGGCGGATCGGCTCCGCCCGGCTGCCCTACTACGCCAACTACCTCGGCTGGAGCTGGCCGAACTTCTGACCTGGTGGACGGGCGGCGGGCCGAACCGCCGCCCGTCCCGTCGCCGTCCCACCAGATCCCTGGGGAACGGCGGCCTGTTCTGCCTCGCCGACGCCTCGAGGTAGCGGCGCCGGGCCGGTAGCCGACCCGCGCTCGACCAGCGACGGACGGGTGCGGCGCGCCCCAGCGCGGACGCCGCGTCCAGCCAACGGAGCTCGTGTCCCCGTCGGCGCGTCCCGCACTGCAGGGATCGTCCACCTGGGCAACCTGCTTGCCCAGCCCGGCGGCCCTGGGTTAGCCTTCCGACGGGCCCGGATGCCGGCGCGCAGCGCCACCCGGAGTCTGATCTCCGCACTTTCCCGCCGGCGCACCGCCCGCCACACCGCGGACGCCTCGGCCCGAACTTCTGAGCCGCAGCCGATCCGGGAGCCCCAGCGATTCGTCGCTGTGCATAACGCCCGCTAGTGGCGAAGCAGGCGGGCAGCGCCCGCATCTCGCGGATCAGGCGGCTGACCGCGGGCCGGCGAGGTGGCGACCAGGTGTGGCCGGAGCCCCGCTCCCGCCAGCGTCCGCCGGTGCGCTCCCCGCTCGCACAGCATCCATTTCCGCTCCCGGCTGCTCACCCTCACCAACCGCCGGGACCGTCGCGCCGTCCTTGGCACCGGCACGCCCGGAACCCGGCGTTTCAGCCCGTCGCCGCCAGTCTCCGGCGGGCGACCGGACCCACCACACCGAAAGGCACCCGATGAACACCGTGTCAACCTCACCGGTCCCGGTAAGCGGCATCCTCGACACCGTCGACGACCACGCCCTGCTCCGGGTCGACGGCTACCTGCCCTCCGCCGCCGACGCGTACGTCACGGCCGCCCAACTGCGCCGCTACGGCCTACGTCGCGGGGACCTGATCACCGGCGCGGCCGCCACCGCACCACACCGGGGCCGACATGCCCCGTTGGTCCGGCTGGACACCATCAACGGGATGGAGCCGGACGAGGCGAAGCGCCGGCCGGAGTTCTACAAGCTCACTTCGCTGTACCCGCAGGAGCGGCTGCGGCTGGAGACCGAGCCGCACATCCTGACGACCCGGGTGATCGACCTGGTGATGCCGATCGGCAAGGGTCAGCGGGCGTTGATCGTCTCGCCGCCGAAGGCCGGTAAGACGATGGTGCTGCAGGCGATCGCGAATGCGATCACCCGCAACAACCCGGAGTGCCACCTGATGGTGGTGCTGGTCGACGAGCGGCCGGAAGAGGTCACCGACATGCAGCGGTCGGTGAAGGGCGAGGTCATCGCGGCCACGTTCGACCGTCCGCCGCAGGACCACACCACGGTGGCGGAGCTGGCGATCGAGCGGGCGAAGCGCCTGGTCGAGCTGGGGCACGACGTGGTCGTGCTGCTCGACTCACTGACCCGGCTGGGCCGCGCCTACAACCTCTCCGTGCGCTCGGCCGGCCGTACGCTCTCGGGTGGAGTCGACGTCGCCGCGCTCAACCCGCCGAAAAGGCTGCTCGCCGCTGCCCGCAAGGCCGAAGAAGGCGGCTCGCTGACCATGCTCGCGTCCGCGCTGGTGGAGACCGGCTCCGCCGCCGACACGCTCATCTACGAGGAGTTCAAGAGCACCGGCAACGCCGAGCTGCGGTTGGATCGGACGCTCGCCGACCGGCGTACGTATCCGGCCGTCGACGTCCGCGCCTCCGGTACCCGACGCGACGAGTTGCTGCTGGGCGACGGCGAGCGGCACGTGCTGCGCGGCCTGCGGTCCGCGCTGTCCCAACTGGATCGCCAGCCGGCCCTCGACCAACTGCTTCATCAACTGGCCGCTACTCCTGACAACCTGGCCTTCCTCGGCCGGCTGGGCACCGTCGTTCGTGGCTAGAGCTCAGCAGCCCGAGTGGTGGCGGGCGTGGCCGTCGCCTCGGCGCTTCGCTGCCGAGGCGACGGACGGGCAGGCCGGTCTAGCAGCGTGGCACGTTGGGGATGAAGCCGTTGTACCCGGTGAGCACGTACGCGTCGGCGATGTACCGGTTGGTGCCGATGCGGTTCCAGATGTTGCTCGTGCCGTAGGTGCCGGTCACGGTGGTGCCGGTGGTCTGGCAGTAGATGCTGACACTCGCGCCGTTGGCGACGGAGCCGACGATGGCGTAGCTGGTCCCGGGTCCGGAGCGGACGTTGAGGGTCCCGCCCCCGCCGGTGTTCACCGTGCCGGTGCCGATGCCGGTCACGCCGTTCACCAGCTGCATGTAGTACGTCCAGTTCCAGTTCGGGCCGGGATCGGTGTGCGTCGCGCCGGGCACCTCGATGTGGCCGATGATGTGCGCCCGGTCCTTCGGGATGCCGTACTTGTTCGCCACGTTGCGGGTCAGCGCCGCCGAGGCGCGGTACATGGCGTCCGTGAACCAGCTGGGGTCGTCGACGTAACCCTCGTGCTCGATGCCGATGGACTGGGTGTTGTAGGTCCAGTTGCCGGCGTGCCAGGCGATGTCCTTCTCCCGGACCGACTGGGTGACGGCCCCGTCGGAGGACCGGAACGTGTAGTGCGCGCTCACCTTGGCCGACGGGTTCTGGAACCAGCTGATCGACCCGGCGTAGGAGCCCTGGGTGACGTGGATGACCACGTAGTTGATCCGGTAGTCGGAGGGGCGGTTCGCCACGGTGTAGTTGCCGGAGTAGGCGGGCGCCCAGGCGGCGGGCCCGTAGTCGGTGCTCATGGTGCCGACGCCGCCCGTGCCGAGGGCCGGCACCCGGGCCAGTTCGCCCCGCTGCGGCACGACCCGCCGGCCGGTGACCGTCACCGTGCCCTCCCTGGTGGGCGTGAATCCGGCGGCGAGCAGGTCGTAGACGGTGTCCGCGTAGAGCCGGGCGACTGCCGGGTCGGTCGCGCCGCCGTACCGGGCGACGGAGCCGTACCACCGGCCGATGTCCTTGCGGTCGGCGGCGGTCAGGCCGGCGCGGTCGGCGTACGACCGCAGCACGGCGGCGGCGCCGGTGATGTTCGCGGCCGGGTCGGTGCGCAGTGCCGCGCGTTCGAGTCCCGTCAGCGTGGCTGCTTCGTCGAGGGTGTGCACGGACGGGTTGGTGGTGAGGTGCATCGGGCCGTAGCCACCCGACGCGCTCGGGGTGCCGCCATGCCCGTCCAGCCGGGTCTCGGCGTAGCCGAGCGCGACGAGCAGATCCCGTGGCACGTCGTAGCGGGCGGCGGCGGTGGCGAAGGCGGCGCTCAGCGGGCTGGCCGCGGCGCCGCCCGGTGCGGCGAAGGCGGGCCCGGCGGCCAGGACGGGCGGGGCGGACAGACCGAGGGTCAGGATCAGCATGGTGCCGACCAGGCGATTCGGTCGGCGCAGCGGGAACCGAAGGCGCACAGTAGCTCCTTTCCGGATGACCGGACGTTTCCGGCCGGGAAAGCCGGGTGGCCGCACCGTACACTGTGACGGTCGTCGATGTATAGTTCTTGCGATCATGTCGATCATCCCGGCGAAAACTTCCATCAGGCCCGGTTGTACCTCGACGCGAGGGACAACCCACCGGCCGCCCGACGGGTAGGTTGCCGTTGGCGAGGCGTTCCACGGCCTGCCAGGACGGCTTGTGGCCAACGGTTCAACAGGCGGGAGGATGTCGTGCCGGCACAGCGCGCGGTGTTGGTCATCCCGGGCAGCGGTGGCTGCTGGCACCTGCCCCACCAGCTGTTCGCGGCCGATGCGGCGCGGCTTCGTGGTGCGCAGCTGCAGCACGTGTCGTGGCGCGGCGAGGTGCCGACCGCGCCGGAGGCGCGGGGACCATGGGCGGCCGAACAGATAGCAGCGGCGCTGCGTGGACTACCGAGACCGTTGATCATCGCCAGCTCGCTGGGCACCGTTGCCGCCGGTCTCGCCGCCGACCAAGGACTGCCCGCGATCTGGATCACGCCGTTGCTGCACCGCCCGGAGGTCGTCGAGGGCCTTCGCCGGGCCAGCGCACCCTGCCTGCTGATCGGCGGCACGGCCGACAGCAGTTGGCGTCCGGGTCTCGCCCGCGAACTGTCCCCGCACGTGTTCGAAGCAGACGGTGCGGATCACGGGCTGCGCGTACCGGGACCACTTGCGCGGTCGGCAGCGGTGCTGGGCGAGCTGGCCACGGCGGTGGAGGGCTTCCTCGACCGGGTTCTCTGGCCCGACGAGCGGCGGTAGCCGCGGCATCGCTCCCGCGCTCAACCGACAGCGGCTGCCCCGCCGGTCGGTCCGTCCTGGACCGGGCCGGCAGGAGCACTCACCGGGTCAGTCTCGCCGAGACCCAGTTGGCCGCCTGCTCGACCGCCCGCCGAGACTCGTCGGTGTGGTCCAGCATGTCGAACGCGTGGTGCCCGTTCGGTACGTCGATCACCTCCACCGGCACGCCGGTGTCGGCCGCCGCCTTGAGGAACACCGCGACCGTCCCGGCCACCGCGTCCGCCTCCAGGCCGACCCGGGTGAGCAGCAGCGGCGGTACGGGCGTACCCGGCTCGGTGATCGCGGCGGACGGCTCGAATCGCGGGTCGACGCCCCAGCCCGGCATCGGCGCGAGGACCGGGTACGTCAGCGCGACGGTCCGCAACCACGCGGGCCGCTCGCGGAGCCAGTCCGTGCTCAGCAGACCCCCGCCGGAGAAGAACCAGAGGGCGATGCGTTCGGGGTCGACGCGCGGGTCGGCACGTATCCGCTCCACGGCCGAGGCGACGTCGAGGACAGCGGTAGCGCAATCAGTGGCCGGGCCCTGCGCGGTGGCAACCACCCGCATCCGGCGCTCCACGGTGACCGCGACCAGGCCGAGCGAGGCGAGCAGGTTGCCGTAGCCGCGATAGACGGGCCAGTCGCGCGGTGTCGCATGAAGCTCGGGCGGGAGCGGGCCGCCATGGACGAGGATCACGGCGGGCTGCGGCTCGCCGCTCTCCGGTAGGTACCAGTCGAGGTTCGACTCGCGCTCGTGTCGACAATCGGCCGGGCTCAGCACGAAGGGGCGAAGGTAACCGGGCACCTCTTCCATGATCAGAGTCTGGCACATAGGGGCCGGTGGACGCTGTCCCCATTGGGCGAGCGGCCGGCCAGGAGCACCTCGGCCTGGCAGTTCCCCACTGCGGTCAGTCGCGGGACCTGGGGCCGGTCAGCGGGCGGCGGTGCGCAGCAGTTCCGCCACTCGCCGGTGTGGGAGCCCGGGTACGAAATGCCCGTCGCGGCCGGTCATGTCGGTGCCCGCGACGAGGGCGTTGACGACGGCTTCCTCGACCGCCTGGACACCCGCCTCGTAGAACGGATCCAGGTGTCCCCACGGGACGAAGGCGAGCTGCTCGAGCCGTTCCGTCGACGGGCCGGGGTAGCGGCTGACGAGCGCGCCGGGGTTCGCGGTGGAGAAGGCCAGGAACAGATCCCCGGAGAAGTGCGAGCCGCTGGTGCCGGTACGGGCCAGGCCCAGCGGGACCCGCCGGGCGAGGGCGGTGCACTGACCGGGCAGCAGCGGCGCGTCGGTGGCGACGACGACGATCACGGAGCCCGCTCCCGGCGGCGGGGCGCCGCCCGGCATGGGCACCTCGCCGCCGAGCAGCCGCCCGACGGGCACGCCGGCGAGCGTCAGCTCGGGACGTGCGCCGAAGTTCGCCTGCACGAGCACGCCGACGGTGTACGTGACGCCGGCGAAGCGGACGATCCGTGAGGCGGTGCCGGTGCCGCCCTTGAAGTCGTAGCACGTCATTCCGGTGCCGCCGCCGACCGATCCCTCCGGTACGGGGCCGCCGGTGGCGGCATCGAGTGCCGCGACGACGGTCGCCGGCCTGACGTGGTCGCCGTTGATGTCGTTGAGGCGACCGTCGAAGGTCTCGGCGACCACGGGCAGCAGCCAGGCGTCGGTGTCGGGACGCTCGCGCAGCATCCAGTCGATCGCGCCCCGGTGGCCGGCGCCGACCGCATGCGTGTTGGTCAGGATGACGGGCGTGGCCAGGATGCCGCTCTCGGCGATCCACGCGGTGCCGGTCATCTCTCCGTTGCCGTTGAGGACGTGCACGCCGGCGGCGCACCCGTCCCGGACGCCGGAGCGCCCGCGGGGCAGGATGGCGGTCACGCCGGTGCGTACGGGTCCGTGCCCGACCCGCAGCGGCCCGTCACCGGAGATGAGGGTCCGCATCCCCACCTCGACGCCGGGCACGTCGGTGATGGCGCCGAACGGCCCGCTCGTGCCCTGACGGGGGAACCCGATCGCCCCGGCTCGCGCTCCCGCCCTCCGCTGCCCGGCCTGCTGCTCCACGCGGTCAGTCTCTCAGCCCGACCGCGTCGAGCTTGCGCCGGAGGAGGGCGCGTTCGGGTTCGGTGCCGGCCAGCGCGAGCGCCTCGGCGTACGCCGCGGCGGCCTCGGCGTCGCGTCCCAGCCGGTGCAGCAGCTCCGCACGGGCGGCCGGATAGGGATGGTAGCTGCGCAGCTGGGGCTCGCCGACCAGCGCATCGAGCAGCGCCAGTCCGGCCTGCGGGCCATCCCGCATGGCCACCGCGACGGCCCGGTTCAGCGCGACGACCGGTGACGGCGTCAACGCGTGCAGCACCTCGTACAGCGCGACGATCTGCGGCCAGTCCGTGCTGGCGAAGTCGACCGCCTCGTCGTGCAGCGCGGCGATCGCGGCCTGCACCCCGTACGGCCCGGGCGGCCCGCCGGTCAGCGCCACCTCGACCAGCCCGCGACCCTCCTCGATCATCGCGCGGTCCCACCGGCCGCGGTCCTGCTCCTCCAGCAGCACCAGCGCGCCGTCCGGGCCGCTGCGCGACGCCCGCCGCGCATGGACCAGCAGCATCAGCCCGAGCAGCCCGGCGGCCTCCCGCTCGCCGGGCAGCAGCCGGCGCAGGATCCGCGCCAGCCGGATGGCTTCCTCGGCCAGGCCCAGCCGCTGCAGGCTCGGGCCGGAGCTCGCCGCGTACCCCTCAGTGAAGATCGAATAGATGGCCTGGAGCACCACCGGCATCCGCGCGGGCAGCTCGTCCACGGCCGGCACCCGGAACGGGATACGGGCCTCGCGGATCTTCTTCTTCGCCCGGGTGATCCGCTTCGCCATCGTCTCGATCGGCACGAGGAAGGCCAGCGCCACCTCGGGCGTACTCAGCCCGGCCAGACAGCGCAGGGTCAACGCCACCCGGTCCTCGGCGGGAAGGGCCGGGTGGGCGCAGGTGAAGAACAGCTGCAGCCGCTCGTCCGGTAGCTCGCCGCCGGCGTCCGCGGGTGGGGCGGGATCGGCCCGGTCCGCGTCCACCTGCAGCAGCGCGAGCCGTGCCGCGTACGCGCGATCGCGCCGCAGCCGATCGACGGCCCTGCGCCGTGCCGTGGTCATCAACCAGGCCCCCGGCTTCGGCGGGACGCCGTCAACCGGCCAGTGCGCCAGCGCCGCCTCGACCGCCTCGGCGGCCGCCTCCTCGGCCAGGTCGAGGTCGCCGAACCGGCGGACGAGCGCCGCCAGCAGCCGGCCGTGTTCCTCGCGGAACACCGCCGCCACCGACGCCGGCGACGCCTCGCCCGCCATCCCGGAGTCAGCAGGCGCCACCCTCAGACCCCGAACTCGGCGACCGGCCGCACCACGACGGATCCGCCCCCGCGCTCGCCCGGGCAGCGGGCGGCCCAGTCGAGAGCGACGTCAAGGTCCGGTACGTCGATGACGTAGAAGCCGCCAAGCACCTCTCGGCTCTCGGCGAACGGGCCGTCGGTCACGATCTGCCGGCCGTCCTGCCCGACCCGCACCGCCGTGGCGGTGACCAGGTCCGCCAGCGACTCCCCGGAGACGAAGATCCCCGCGTCCCGCACCTGCTTGTCAAAGGCGATCCAGTCCTGGAAATCACAGCCGGCGGCCTGCCCGTCCCCGTCGACCGCGCCGGCGTTGATCAGCAGCATGTACTTCATGTCCAAACTCCTCGCTATCCCGTTGTCGGGTACGGCGGGCCGCCGTACGCCATAACCACGGACGGGACATGGCCTGATGGACACACCCGGTAGGAATTTTCTCGCGGTGGCGCTCCGCTTCCTTGGGCGAAGTCACCGAGCTGGCTGCCCGGTCAGGCACGCCAGCATCCCGTCCGTCCCGGTTCACCAGCGGCGCTCAGCCGGTCTCGGGGCGGCAGTCGGCCTTCGTCCGGCCGGCCGCGTAGCGGATGCCGCCGAGCAGGTGGGCCCGGAACGCCGCCTCACCGTAGGAGTCCTGGGTGTGCCCGCCGCCGGTGTAGAAGGCGCGGCCGCCGGCGTACGACTTGCACCAGGCGTGTGGGTGGTCCCCGCCCATCGAGCCGCCGGAGTACGACGACTCGTCGAGGCTGGCGAGCACGTGCGCCGTGGTGCGGGCGTTGGTGCGGTAGTCGTACCACTCGTCGGTGCGGAGCCAGGCCGTCGGCAGGTGGGCGGTGGCGGGGTGCGTCCGGTCCTCGACGGTGATGGTGGCCGGTTGGACGGCGGGGTGGGAGGCGAACCAGGCGCCGACGAGGTTGCCGTAGAACGGCCAGTCGTACTCGGTGTCGGCGGCGGAGTGCACCCCGACGAAGCCGCCGCCGGCGCCGATGTACGACTCGAAGGCGGCCTGCCGGGTGGGGTCGAGCACGTCGCCGGTGGTGTTGAGGAAGACCACCGCCTCGTATCTGGCGAGGTTGTCGGCGGTGAACTGCGCGGCGTCCTCGGTGGCGGTGACGGTGAAGTTGTTGGCCGCGCCGAGGTCGCGGATGGCCTGGATGCCGGCCGGGATGGAGTCGTGCCGGAAGCCGGCGGTCTTGGTGAACACCAGCACGTCGTAGGGTGCGTCGGTGGCCGCTGTCGGGGTGACCGGGGTGGTGCAGGCGAGGGTGGCGAGGACAGCGGTGGCCGCGCCGAGGGCCGGTCGGAGGTGTCTCATCTCGCTCTCCAGGGGCCGTACGGGGTGCCGGGCCGGGACGTCGTCAGTATGCGCCGCGCGGCTCCGCGCGCCGTTACGCTGGGGAGATCACCCTTGTGGGAGTGAGGCAGGCCGGGGTGCCTGCCAGCTTGAGAGGCAACCGATGACCAGCGAGGAAGCCCGCCCTGGCCTGGCACCGGGTGCCCGCTCCCCGGTGGGCACCATGTTCGCGGCGTTCTACGGCGAGCTGGCGCCGCATCCGTGGCGGGACCCGGACGCCGACCCGGATGCGTACCTGCTGTTCCACGACAGGTCGCTCGCGATGGGCTGGCTCGACGACATCGGCGGGGTGCTTCGAAAGACCGCCTGGGGCATCGAGGAGCGACAGGTCGGGGCGGCGGGCCTGTGGGGCATGAACGACGCCGGGCAAGCTCACCCGCGCGCCGCTTCAGAGGCGTCACTGGCCGCATGGTTTCAGGTGGGGGTCGAGGCGGTGCCCGGCGATCGGCCGCTGCCGATGCAGCCGTTCCTCCGCTGCGCGGGCGACGCGGTGGCGCGGATCGGCACCTTGCAGCTGCGGGCGGTGCAGGTGTTGTTACCCGTCCAGGGCCTCGACCCCGGGTCGCGCCCGGCGTACGCCCCGATACCTTCGGTCCGCACCGCCGGATGGTTCGGCGGCGGTGACCCGCGGTCGAGGACGCCGGTGCGGGTCACGCTGGACAGCGGCCAGGCGACGTCCATCCTCTCGGCGGCGTCGGTGATGCGGGAGCGGATGAGCGGGCTGGACCAGGACGTGTTCGTGTGCGAGTCGCAGTCCCTGGCCGATCACGATCCGCTGGCCATGACGGCCCCGTTCGACGACGAGTTCTGGAACGGCCCGCCGCTGCACCGCGTGACCTTTCACGGGACGCTCGCCGAGTGGTCACTGGATGCGCTCGGCTGGCTGGGCGGCTTCCTCGCCGACCTGGGCGCTTGGCACGGGGTCACCACCCCGCTGCTGCTCACCGCCAGCCGGGCGTAGGCACGGCTGGCGGCTATCGGCGCTGCTCCCAGTCGGCGCGGGTGAGTACGTACTCGACCTCACCGTGCTCGGAGCCTTCGATCGCGTCGGGCCAGTCCCCCGTGAAGCTACGCAGGAACGACAGACCCGCCTTCTCCATCACCCGCCGGGACCGGCTGTTGACCGCCATGGTGTTCGCGGTGACCCGCTCCACGCCGAGGTCGGTGAACCCTTTGCTGATCAGGGCCCGCGATCCCTCCGTGGCGTAGCCCTTGCCCCAGGCGGCCTGGTTCAGCCGGTAGCCGAGTTCGACCACCTCGGGGTTGTGCTCGTCGAGGGGACGGAACTCGAACCATCCCAGGAAGGTGCCGGTGGCCTTCTCCTCGGCGGCCCAGTAGCCACGGGTGCCCAAGCACGGGTAGTCGTGCAGGAGGCGCTGCAGGGTCCGCTCCTGGACGGTGTCGCGACTCGTCGGCCGGCCACCGTTGATGAAACGCATGACATCGGGGTCGTTGTCCAGGGCGACCAGGTGGTCGACGTCGGCGTCGGTGAACGGGCGCAGCACGAGCCGCTCGGTTTCCAGGAAGGCACTCACGCCGCGATCTTCACGGGCGTGAGGCGGGCCCGCCACCGGATATTGGCGTTTCGTCAGAAAGCTCGGGGCGTGGGCTGATCTGGCCGGCCCGCGCAGGTCTGGTGACTGACTTGCCGGGCCTGGCAGCTGTTCAGGTGTTGAAACCGAAATGTCTAGAAGTTGGCGGGAGTCCACAACTGCAGTTGGCGGGTGTCCACAACTTTCGCCGTCCCCCGGTGGCGGGTCCGACGATTTGCCTACCGGCCGGTAGCAGACAAAGTTGTGACGGGGACCCCTGCCCCGAGGGAGTCCCCGTCATGTTGTGAACGCACTTTTGGGAGGCTTACTCGGTGTTCAGCCGCATCGCCATCGTCAACCGGGGAGAGGCCGCCATGCGGCTGATCCACGCCGTTCGCGAGCTCAACGCCGAGACCGGGGCCCCGCCAATCGAGACCATCGCGCTCTACACCGACGCCGAGCGCACCGCCACCTTCGTCCGCGAAGCGGACGACAGCTACTGCCTCGGGCCCGCGTCGGCGCGCCCGTACCTGAACCACAGCATCCTCGAACGTGCGCTGGTCGAGACGCGCGCGGACGCGGCGTGGGTGGGCTGGGGCTTCGTCGCCGAGGACCCGGCGTTCGCCGAACTCTGCGAGAAAATCGGTGTCACCTTCATCGGTCCGAGCGCGGGCGCGATGCGTGAGCTCGGTGACAAGATCGGCGCGAAGCTGATCGCCGAGGAGGTCGGCGTCCCGGTGGCGCCGTGGAGCCGCGGCGCGGTGGAGAGCCTGGACGCGGCCAAGCGCGCGGCGGCCGACATCGGCTACCCGCTGATGCTCAAGGCGACCGCGGGTGGTGGCGGCCGGGGCATCCGGGTCGTCCGCAGCGAGGAGGAGCTCACCGACGCCTACGAGCGCACGAGCCTGGAGGCTGAGCGCGCGTTCGGTAGCGGGGTAGTGTTCCTGGAACGCCTGGTCACCGGTGCACGGCACGTCGAGGTGCAGGTGATCGCCGACGGTCAGGGCACCGCGTGGGCGCTGGGGGTCCGGGACTGCTCGGTGCAGCGGCGCAACCAGAAGGTCATCGAGGAGTCCGCCTCCCCCGTTCTCACCCCCGACCAGACCCGCGAGCTGAAGGCGGCGGCCGAGCGGCTCGCGCTGGCCGTGAACTATCGCGGTGCTGGCACCGTCGAGTTTCTCTACCACCCCGGCGACCAACTGTTCGCCTTCCTCGAGGTCAACACCCGGCTGCAGGTCGAGCACCCGATCACCGAGGCCACCACCGACTTCGACCTGGTCAAGGCCCAGATCCACGTGGCCGCCGGCGGCCGGCTCGGGGAACGGATCCCGGCCGAGGCCGGCCATGCCGTCGAGGCTCGGCTCAACGCCGAGGACCCCGACCGGGACTTCGCGCCGTCGCCCGGCCGGATCGTCCGGCTGGCGCTGCCCAGCGGCCCCGGCATCCGGGTGGACACCGGGGTCAGCGAGGGCGACGTGATCCCGGCGGACTTCGACTCGATGATCGCCAAGATCATCGCCTACGGCCGCACCCGCGACGAAGCGCTGGGCCGGCTGCGCCGCGCGGTGGCCGAGACCACGGTGATCATCGAGGGTGGCGCCACCAACAAGAGTTTCCTGCTCGATCTGCTCGACCAGCCCGAGGTGATCGACGCCAGCGCGGACACCGGCTGGATCGACCGGGTCCGGGCGCAGGGCCGCCTGGTCTCCACCAAGCACTCCGGCATCGCGCTGGCCGCGGCCGCGATCGAGGCGTACGAGGACGAAGCACTCGTCGAGCGGCAGCGGCTGCTGTCCACCGCCCACGGCGGCCGCCCGCAGGTCCAGCACGAGAGCGGCCGGCCGGTCGACCTCAAGCTCCGCGGCGCGAGCTACCGGGTGACCGTCGCGCAGACCGGGCCGCACCGGTTCCGGGTCGGCATCGGGGAGGCATCCGCGATGGATGCCGAACTCGATCGGTACGACGAGCACACCGGCCGGATCCTGGTGAACGGCCGGCAGTTCCGGCTCGTCACCCACACGCACGGGCCCGTCCACCTGGTCGAGGTGGACGGCATCACGCACCGCGTCAGCCGCGACGAGGGCGGCGTGCTGCGCTCCCCCGCGCCCGCGCTGGTCGTCGCCACCCCGCTCGAAGTGGGGGACGAGGTCGAGGCGGGCGCGCCCGTGCTCGTCCTGGAGAGCATGAAGATGGAGACCGTGCTGCGCGCGCCGTTCCGGGCGAAGCTGCGCGAGTGCCAGGTCTCCGTCGGCAGCCAGGTGGAGGCCGGTGCCCCGCTGCTACGCCTGGAACCGGTCGGCGACGAAGCCCCGGGCGAGGCCGCGGAGGGCGAGGCCGTCGACCTGGAGTTGCCGTCCGAGCCGACCGGTCTGTCCGCCGAGGCCCGGGTCGCCCGCGGCATCGCCGACCTGCGCAGCCTGCTGCTCGGCTACGACCTCGATCCCCGCGACGAGCGTCGGGCGCTGTCCCACTACCTTGCCGCGCGATCGGAGCTCAGCCGGCGTCCGCTGGAGGAAGAGGTCGAGCTGCTGCAGGTGTTCGCCGACCTGTCCGAGCTCAGCCGCAACCGGCCGGTCGGCGAGGAGACCAGGGCCGATACCCGGGTGCACAGCCCGCGCGAGTACTTCCACGCCTACCTGCAGTGCCTTGACGTCGAGCGGGCCGCGCTGCCGGACACCTTCCGCAACCGGCTGGCCCGGGTGCTCGCCCACTACGGCGTCAAGGACTTCGAGCGCACGCCCGCGCTGGAGGAAGCCGTGTTCCGGATCTTCCTTGCGCAGCGGCGGGCGTCGGCCGATGTCTCGGTGATCGTGACGTTCCTGCAGCAGTGGCTGACCGAGCCGCTGCCCGGCGACGGGCTGCGCGAGCTGGTCGGGCAGGCGCTGGAGCACCTGATCTTCGCCACCCAGCTCCGGTTCCCGGTGGTCGGCGACCTGGCCCGCAGCGTCGTGTTCCGGTGGGCGGCCCAGCCGATGCTGCGCCGCAAGCGTGCCGAGGTGTACGCGGGCGTCCGTAGCCACCTGCGCTACCTCGACCAGCACCCGGACGCGGCCGACCGCGCCGAGCGGATCACGAAGATGGTCGCCTCGCCCGAGCCGCTGGTCCGGCTGCTCGGTCAGCGCATCGGCAAGCCGGACGCCGACCACGGCCCGATGCTCGAAGTGCTCAGCCGGCGCTACTACGGCAACCGCGGCGCGAGCGACGCGCGAACGGTCGAGGTGACGGGGCGCTCGTTCTTCACCGCGGAGTACGACCGCGACGGCGAGCGCTTCCGGCTGATCGCGGCGGCCACGGACTTCGCCGAGCTGCCGGCGACCCTGGCAAAGGTCGCCGAACTGTCCGGCTCGGACTCCAGCGACGGCTCTGGCCCGGCGTCTCCGACGCCGCGCCGCGACCCGGAGCCGTCGGTCGCCGATGTGTACCTGACCTGGGCCGACCAGCCCGAGACGGAGGCGATGGCCGCGACGCTGCGGGAGATCGTCGACCGCGCCGGGCTGCTGGACGTGCTCCAGCGGGTGACGGTGTCGGTGGCCGGGCGCAACGGCACGCCGATGCACCACCAGTTCACGTTCCGGCCGGGCGTGGGCGAGGACCGGGTCATCCGCGGGCTGCACCCGCTGATCGCCGAGCGCCTGCAGCTGCCGCGGCTGCGGAACTTCGACCTGACCCGGCTGCCGTCCGCGGACGAGGAGGTCTACCTCTTCCATTGCGTCGCCCCCGACAACCCGGCCGACGAGCGGCTGGCGGCGATGGCCCAGGTCCGTGACCTGACGCCGCTGCGCGACGCCGACGGCCGGATCCTCGCACTGCCCGCGGTCGAGGGCGCGCTGGACGCGTGTCTCGACGCGATCCGCAAGGTCCAGGCGCAGCGGCCGGCGAAGAAGCGGTTCGACACCAACCGGATCACCATCTACGTCTGGCCGCCGAACGAGCTGACCATGGAGGAACTGAACGCCGTCGCCCAGCGCGTGCTGCCGATCACGGCCGGCGCGGGCCTGGAGGAGGTGCTGTTCCTCGGCCGCCAGCGCGACGGGGTCACCGGCGAGCTGACCGACATCGCGGTCCAGATCTCCTACGACGCGGGCATGCGGGTGTCGGTCACCGAGCCGACGGACGAGCCGATCCAGCCGCTGGACGACTACCGGCAGAAGGTGCTCTCGGCGCGGCGCCGCGGCACGACGTACCCGTACGAGCTGACCGAGATGCTGGCCGGTCAACGCGGCACCTTCACCGAGTACGACCTGGACGACACCGGCGCGCTGGCCCCGGTCGACCGGCCGAAGGGGCACAACAAGGCGGGCATCGTCGCCGGTGTGGTGAGCACGCCGACCGAGCGGTATCCCGAAGGCGTCACGCGGGTGGTGCTGCTCGGCGATCCGACCAAGGCGCTGGGCGCGCTGGCCGAGCCGGAATGCGCGCGGGTGATCGCCGCACTCGACCTGGCCGAGCGGATGCGCGTACCGGTCGACTGGTTCGCGCTGTCGGCGGGCGCGCGGATCTCGATGAGCTCGGGCACCGAGAACATGGACTGGGTGGCCGCCGCGCTCAAGCGGATCGTGGAGTTCACCCAGCAGGGCGGCGAGATCAATATCGTGGTCGCCGGGATCACCGTGGGCGCCCAGCCGTACTGGAACGCCGAAGCCACGATGCTCATGCACACCAAGGGCATCCTGGTGATGACGCCGGACTCGGCGATGGTGCTGACCGGCAAGCAGTCGCTGGACTTCTCCGGCGGGGTGTCGGCCGAGGACAACTTCGGCATCGGCGGCTACGACCGAGTGATGGGCCCCAACGGCCAGGCCCAGTACTGGGCGCCGGACCTGCGGGCCGCCCGCAACCTGCTGATGACCCACCACGACCACACCTACATCGCGCCCGGCGAGACCCGGCCGCGGCGGGCGGTCACGTCCGACCCGGTCAACCGCGACATCTCCGACTACCCGCACGCGGTGCCGGACAGCGATTTCACGACCGTCGGCGAGATCTTCTCCCGTGAGCGCAACCCCGACCGGAAGAAGGCATTCGACATCCGTACGCTGATGCGGGCCCTGGCCGACCAGGATCACGCGGTCCTGGAGCGCTGGGCGGGCATGGCCGACGCCGAGACCGCGGTGGTGCAGGACGTGCACCTCGGCGGCATCCCGGTGTGCCTGCTCGGCATCGAGTCCCGGTCGGTGCCGCGGCGCGGATTCCCGCCCACCGACGGCCCGGACACCTACACCGCGGGCACCCTGTTCCCGCGCTCGTCGAAGAAGGCCGCGCGGGCGATCAACGCGGCGAGCGGGAACCGGCCGCTGGTCGTGCTGGCGAACCTGTCCGGGTTCGACGGCTCGCCGGAGTCGATGCGGCAGCTGCAGCTGGAGTACGGCGCGGAGATCGGCCGGGCGATCGTGAACTTCGAAGGGCCGATCGTGTTCTGCGTGATCTCGCGGTATCACGGCGGCGCGTTCGTGGTGTTCTCCAAGGCCCTCAACCCGAACATGACCGTGCTCGCGGTGGAGGGCTCGTTCGCGTCCGTCATCGGCGGGGCGCCCGCGGCGGCCGTGGTGTTCGCCGGTGACGTCAACGCCCGTACGGCAAAGGATCCGCGAGTGGCCGAACTGGAGGCGCGCATCGCCGCGGCGACCGGTGGGGAGCGGGCGGCGCTGGTCACACAGCTCATGGACGTCCGGGCCACGGTCCGGGCGGAGAAGCTGGGCGAGGTGGCCGCCGAGTTCGACGGCGTGCACAGCATTCAGCGCGCGGTCGAGGTCGGCTCGGTGGATGCCATCATCCGGCCGGAGGAGCTGCGCCCGCAGATCATCGCGGCCGTCGAGCGCGGCCTCGCCAGCGCCGCCGACGGCAACCGGCCTCGCCATCAGCGGGCCTGATCGGCGTAACCACCGCCAAGCGGCCCGACGCATCATCGCGCCGGGCCGCTTCGTGGCGGCGGCCGCTGGCGGCTCGTCCATGGGTGGCCCGCCAACCTGGCGGGCGACGCAGAGTTACGGCGCCAACTACCCTGATCGCCGTGACCACGATCGAGGAGCTTGAACGGGACGTCTGGCCGGATCCTGGCCCGGACGACACCTTTCTCGTGAGACGATGCCTCGAGCTACGACGCAAGCCGTTGGCCGAGTTCACGGTCGAAGACCTGCGCATCATGCTCGGTCAGGCGACGTAGAGGTACTGGTGCCCCCGCATGTTGCCGCTATTCCGCGTACGCCCGCACCTGCCCCCGGACGGTGATGGCGACCCGCGTGCCGGCGGTCAGGCCGTTGTCCTCGTCCAGCATCCGCGCGGTCAGCACCGTGCCGTCGTCGAGGCGGACCGTGGTCAGCGCGTCGTGGCCGTGGAAGTCCTGTCGAACCACGGTTGCCGGCGCCCCGCCGGACGGGGTGAGCCGGATCTGCTCGGGCCGGACAAGGACGGTCGCCGCGCCGCGGGCGGCGGACCCGCGCAACGGCAGCCGGCCGAGCGGGGTGGTCGCCACGTCGGCGTCGACGGTGGCCGGGAGCAGCACGGCCTCCCCCACGAACCGGGCGACCCACGGAGTGGCCGGGTCCCGGTAGACCGCTGCGGGAGCGCCGCACTGGACGATCAGCCCGGCGTCCATGACCGCGACCGCGTCCGCCATGGACAGCGCCTCGCCCTGGTCGTGGGTGACCAGCACGCCGGTGGCGCCGTCGGCGTGCAGCGCCTGTCGCACGTCAGCGCGCAGTTCGGCGCGCAGCCGGGCGTCCAGGGCGCTGAACGGCTCGTCCAACAGCACCAGCGCTGGCCGGGGAGCCAGCGCCCGGGCGATGGCGACCCGTTGCTGCTGGCCGCCCGACAGCTGGTGCGGCATCCGCCCGCCGTACGCGGCGAGGCCGACCAGTTCGAGCGTTTCCTCGACCCGGCCGGAGCGGCGGGCAGCCCGGTCCAGCCCGTAGCCGACGTTGTCGGCGACGGACAGGTGTGGGAACAGTGCCCCCTCCTGTGGAACAACGGCCACGCCGCGCCGGTGCGGCGGCACATGCAGCCGGTTGCCCGCGACCGTCCGGCCGGCCACGGCAATCGTGCCCGCATCGGCGCGCTCGAATCCTGCCACGCAGCGCAGCAGGGTGGTCTTGCCGCAGCCGGACGGTCCCAGCACCGCCAGCAGCGTGCCGCGGGTGACGTCGAGGTCGACGCCGGCCAGGGCGGGCACCGGGCCGTAGGACTTGGCCAGGCCGGTTACGGTCAGCATGCTGTCGGTCATCGGGTGGCTCCGGTTTGGGTGAGTCCGGTACGGGCTGCGAGCAGCCAGGTGGGCACGGCGGCGAGCGCGACGAGGATGGCAGCGTACGGGGCTGCGGCGGCGTACGCGGCGGTGGACGTGTGGGTCCACAGCTCGGTGGCCAGGGTGTCCATCCCGGTCGGGCGCAGCAGCAGGGTGGCGGGGAGTTCCTTCATGCAGGTGAGGAAGGTCAGCGCCGCCCCGGCGCCGATGCCGGGCAGGGTGAGCGGCAGGGTGACGGTGCGGAACACCGTGAACGGGCCGCTCCCGAGGGACCGGGCGGCCTCCTCGACGGCGGGCGGGCTCTGTGCGGCGGCGGAGGCTACCGCGCCGACGGCCAGCGGCAGGAAGAGCGTCGCGTACGCCAGGGCGAGCAGCCAGGCGCTCTGGTAGAGCGGGTACGCCACGTTGACCGCGAAGAACACCAGGGACAGGCCGATCACCACGCCGGGCAGGGCGTGGGCCAGGTAGGTGAGCCGGTCGAGGGCGGTGGCGACCGGTCCCGGGGCTCGGGCGGTGAGCAGGCCCAGGGGCAGGGCGAGAAGCATGGTCAGCGCGGCGCCGGCGAGCGAGACCGACAGGGACGCGCCGGCGGCGGCGGCGATCTCGGCGACGGAGCCGGGGCGGGACACCCCGGCCGCGAGCCACCGGGCCAGGCCGGCGGCCGGCACGCCGAGGGCGAGCCCGTTCACCGCGAGCAGGCCGGCCAGCGCCGGCCCGCGCCACCGGGCCAGCCGCAGCCGTACGGGGGGTCGGACGGCGGTGCTGGCGTAGCGGGCGTCGCGGGTGCGGGTGGTGAGCTCGGCGCCGATCAGCAGGACGGTGAGCAGCACCAGCACGGTGGACAGCACCAGCGCGCCGGTGCGGTCGAAGCCGAGATTGAACGCGGTGAAGATGGCCCGGGTGAAGGTGTCGACCCGGACGATGGAGACGGCGCCGAAGTCGCTGAGCACGTACAGGGCGACCAGCAGCGAGCCTGCGGCGACGGCCGGGCGGATCTGGCGCAGGGTGACCCCGAACAGGGTGGCCCACGGTCCCTTCCCCAGTGACCGGGACACCTCTTCCTGGCCCGGGTCGGTCCGGTTGAGAGCGGCGACGGCGGGCAGGAACACGTACGGGTAGGAGCAGACGGTGAGCAGCAGGGCGGCGGCCCAGAAGCCTTCGAATCCGGTGACGGTGGCGGTCCAGGCGAAGCCGGCCACGTAGGTGGGGACGGCCAGCGGCAGCGCGGCGAGGACGCCGAAGAGCCGCCGGCCGGGCAGGTCGGTGCGGGTCACCAGGAGGGCGGTACCGACGCCGAGGACGGCGCAGGCGGCGGTGACCACGGCGGCGAGGGCGAGGCTGCGGCCGGCGAGCACGGCGACCCGGGCGGTGAACAGCTCGGCGACGATTCGCTCACCACCCGCCTCGGCGGTCCGTACGGCGAGGTAGACCAGCGGTAGCAGGGCGACCGCGACGGCGGCGGCCGAGGCGGCGGTGAGCGCCGGGCGGCGGATCAGCCGGCGCG
Source organism: Micromonospora sp. NPDC047738 (assembly GCF_040642675.1). Classification (NCBI taxonomy): domain Bacteria; kingdom Bacillati; phylum Actinomycetota; class Actinomycetes; order Micromonosporales; family Micromonosporaceae; genus Micromonospora; species Micromonospora sp. NPDC047738. The sequence continues at coordinate 216,708 of NZ_JBEYSO010000005.1, read as the reverse complement.
GCGACCGTCGGGTGGCGCCCCGACGGTCGCCGGCCAGGATGGTGCTCAGGCCAGCCCCGCTTCCTTGATCATGGTGACGGTGGCGTCGAGCGTGTCGAGGTCGTTGAGGTCGATCTTCGGGGCCTCGAGGGCGGCGAGCTGCGGCAGGCCCGGCGCGGCGGGTACCCCGGCCGCCAGGGGGTACTCGAAGGTCTGGGTGGCGAAGTAGGTCTGCGCCTCGGCGCCGAGCAGGTAGTCGACCAGCGCCCGGGCGTCCGGGTCCGTGCCGGCCCGCTCGAGCAGGCCGACGCCGGCGGCGTTGACCAGGCCGCCGGTGTCGCCGTCCGGGAAGAAGTGCAGCTTCGCCTTCAGCACGTCGGGGCTGCCGCCGCGCTCCTTGGCCAACTCGTACACGTAGTAGTGGTTGACCAGGCCGACGGCGAGGGTGCCGGCGTCGATGTCGGCGACGATCTGGACGTTGCCCTCCCGGACCTGCGGCTGGTTGGCCTTGAGGCCGGTGAGGAACTCGCGGGCCTTGGCGTCGCCGTGCTGCACCCGTAGGGCGGTGACGAAGGCCTGGAAGGAGCCGTTGGTGGGCGCGAGGCCGATCTTGCCCTGCCACTTCGGATCGGTCAGCTCGAACACGCTCTTCGGCAGCTCGGCGGCGCGGACCTGGTCGGCGTTGTAGGCCAGGACGCGGGACCGGCCGCTGACGCCGACCCACCGGCCGTTGGCGTCGCGGTAGGTGGCCGGGACCCGGTCGAGCTGCTCGGCGGGCAACACGGCGAAGAGTCCGGCCTTGCTGACCGCGCCGAGCGCGCCGGCGTCCTGGGCGAAGAACGCGTCGGCGGGGCTGCGCTTGCCCTCCTCCAGCAGCTGGGCGGCCATCTGTGAGGTGGTGCCGTAGCGGACGTCGACGGTGATGCCGGTGGCCTTTTCGAACTTCTCCAGCACCGGCTTGACGAGGGCTTCGCTGCGGCCGCTGTAGACGGTGAGCCGCTTGTCGCCGGGCTTGCCCGGGTCGCTGTCGGAGCCGCCGCACGCGGTCAGGGACAACAGGCCGGCGAGGGTGCCGGCCAGGACGAGACTGAGACGCTTCCGCACAGGTAAGGCTTACCTTACTCAGCCGCTTCGATGCAACCCACCCCCCGTTGGAATTTAGGTGAGGCTCCCCTAACCTGTCGGCCATGCGCGTCCTCCCCGACACCGGGCCGGCGCCGTTCGTCCGCGCCCTGGCCGGGCACGGCGACCGGCCGGCAGTGATCACCGCCGACGGTCGGCTCAGCTACGCCGAGCTGGCCGAGCGGGTCGACGCGCTGGCCGCCCGGCTCGGGCCGGTCCGCCGGCTGGTGCTGCTCGCCGGCGCGAACCGGGTCGACGAGCTGGTCGCGTACCTGGCGGCGCTGGCCGGCGGGCACCCCCTGCTGCTGGTGCCCGGGGACCACGACGCCGCGGCCACCGAACTGACCCGGGCGTACGACCCGGACGTCGTGATCCGCCGCGTCGACGGGGAAGTCGTCCTCGACGAGCGCCGTCCCGGCAGCCGGCACGAGCTGCATCCCGAGCTGGCGCTGCTGCTCAGCACCTCCGGGTCGACCGGCTCCCCCAAGCTTGTCCGGCTGTCGTCGGCGAATCTGCAGGCCAACGCCGAAGCGATCGCCGAGTACCTCGACATCCGGGACACCGACCGGGCCGCCACCACCCTGCCGCTGCACTACTGCTACGGCCTGTCGGTGGTGAACAGTCACCTGCTGCGCGGGGCGGCAGTGATCCTCACCGGGCTCTCGGTCACCGACCGCTGCTTCTGGGAGCTGTTCCGCGCCGAGCAGGGCACCAGCCTGGCCGGCGTGCCGTACACCTTCGACCTGCTGGACCGGGTCGACTTCGACCGGATGCACCTGCCCCACCTGCGCCACCTCACCCAGGCCGGCGGCCGGCTCGACCCGGAACGGGTGGCCCGGTACGCCGCCCTCGGCCGCCGCCGCGGCTGGCGGTTCTTCGTCATGTACGGCCAGACCGAGGCCACCGCCCGGATGGCATACCTGCCGCCGGAACTGGCCGAGCACCGGCCCGAGGCGATCGGCGTGCCGATCCCAGGTGGCTCGTTCCGGCTGCGTCCCCTGCCGGACCGCCCCGAACCGGACACCGGCGAGCTGGTCTACGCCGGACCCAACGTCATGCTCGGCTACGCCGAGCGGCCGAGCGACCTGGCCCTCGGGCGCACCGTGGCGGAGCTGCACACCGGGGACGTGGCCCGACGCGGGCCGGACGGGCTCTACGAGATCGTCGGACGGGTCGCCGACTTCGCGAAGATCTTCGGCCTGCGGGTCGACCTACGCCGCGTGGCGGAGCACCTGCGGCAGGCCGGCGTCGAGGCGTACTGCGCCGGCACGGACCGCGAGCTGGTCGTCGCCGCGACCGGCGCCCACCACCCCGACCGGGTGCGGCGCCTGGCCGCCGCCGCGGCGGGCCTGCCGGCCCGCGTGGTCCGCGCGCACCTGCTGGCCGAGCTGCCCCGGCTGGCCAACGGTAAGCCGGACCTGGCGGCCGTCCGTGCCCTCGCCGCGCCGCCGGCGGCCGCCACCGTACCCACCGGGACCGGCCCGGAGCAGCTCTGCCGGCTCTACGCCGAGCTGCTCGACCAGCCCGAGGTCAGCCCCGACCAGAGCTTCGTCGACCTCGGCGGCGATTCGCTGTCCTACGTGGAGGCGTCCATCCGGCTGCAGGAACTTCTCGGAGACCTGCCCGCCGACTGGCACACCGTCCCCATCCGGGACCTGGCCCGCCCGATGCCGGACCGGCCGGCTCCACGTCGGGTGCTGGAGACCGGCGTGGCGCTGCGGGCCCTGGCGATCGTCGTCATCGTCGGCTCGCACATCCCGCTCTTCACCGTCAAGGGCGGCGCGCACCTGCTGCTCGCCGTCGCCGGGTTCAACTTCGCCCGCTTCCAGCTCACCGCCGCGCCCCGGCAGGAGCGGGTACGCGCCGCCCTGCGCACGGTCGGCCGGATCGTGCTGCCGTCGGTGGCCTGGATCGCCGCGGCCGGCGCCGTCACCGGCGACTACACGCTGACCAACGTGCTGCTGCTCAACAGCGTCCTCGGCCCGCACGACGGGGCCACCGAGTGGCAGTTCTGGTTCATCGAGGCGTTGGTGTACATCCTGCTCGCCGCGACAGCGCTCCTGGCGGTCCCGGCGCTGGACCGGTTGGAACGACGGCTGCCGTTCGGGCTCCCACTCGCGCTGGCCGCGCTCGGCCTCGTCACCCGGTACGACCTGCCGGGGCTGACCTCCCACGGCCACGTCCCGTCCGCGATCCTGGTGTTCTGGCTGTTCGCCCTCGGCTGGGCGGCGGCCCGGGCCCGCACGACCGGCCAGCGAGTGGTGGTCACCGCCACCGCGCTGCTCACGGTGCCCGGCTTCTTCGGACAGCCGCTGCGGGAAGCGTTCATCGCAGCCGGGTTCGCGCTGCTGATCTGGGTACCCAGGCTGCCGAGCAGTCGGTCCGTCAACCGGGTGGCGGGGTTACTGGCCAGCAGTTCGCTGTACATCTACCTCATCCACTGGCAGGTGATGCCACTGGTCAGCCCGTGGTCGCGAGGCGCGGCGCTGGTCGTGTCCCTGGCCGTCGGGGTCGGTTGCGCGGCGCTCGCCCGGCTGGCGGCCCGCCGGCTACGCGCGTCCCACCGCGCACAGCGGGCCCGATCAGTGCGCGGCCACGCCCTGCCGCCCCGCGCCGCGGCACGATCGATGGCCCATCCGCCCTCGGCAGCCCGACGCACCCCGGTGGGATGAGTCAGCAAGGGCGTCAGGCCAGCGCGGGCGACGGCACGGCACGGCGCGCGTCCAGCAGGTCGACGCGGGTCGCCATGAACACGTCCAGCTCGGCCACCCGCCAACCGGCTGCGAGCAGGGGGCGGACTGCGGGGTGCGGCGCCGGCAGGCACACCTGCGCGTACCCGTCCACGCTGTCGAGCGAAGCGAGGACCGCCAGCACGCTGTCGGCAACCTGGCCGTCGGTGAGACGCGCGTCCGACGCCAGATGCACCAGGCCGTAGCCCGCGCCCTCCCCCGCCGCGGTCCCGGCGGCCCGTGGCTGGCCGTCAAGCGCCGCGACCAGCGCTAGTCCATTCGGCCGCCGGGCCCATGCGTGATGGTCGTCGGTGCGGTCCAGGCCCGTCCAGCCCGCCTCGAACGCTGCGACCGCATCCGGCGAGGACGGCTCGACAGTCCAACCAGCAGGCGACCGCACGGTACGGGCATCACCGGTCAGATACAGCAGCGGCCACCAGGCGTCCAGACCGAAACTCGTGTAGAGCGGCAGCGCATGTGGGTGCTGGCTGCTGAACGTCATCCGCAGGGTGTTTCGCTCGGGCCACAGCTCGGCGAGCAGCGCCCTGCCATGGCCGCGGCCATGGTGCGACGGGTCGACGAACAGATCGCACAGCATCGAGGTCACCCCAGCGCGTCCGGCGATGTCCCGGGTCGCACCGAATCCGGCAACCCGGTCGTCATCGATCGCGACAACGACTTGCCCGTACCGCAGCAGGTGCCTGACGTACGCGGGGTCTGCGCCGGTCCATTCGCCTCGCTGACCCGCCGTCTCCGCGACACGCGCGATGGCATCGAGATCACCAACGGTGGCACCGCGAACCATCAGGACAGGATCTCTCCTCATCCGCCACATCCTGCCCGACCAGCGCGTAGGCGTTCAGGGGCGGTGGTGATGCGGTACGAGTCGAGAAGGTAAGTATCGGTCGCCTCGTCATCGCCAAGGTGGCCACGAGGTCTCCGGTGTTCAGGGACAGCACGACCGGCTACCGACGCTGGCATGCGTGAGATCAGCTGGCGGGCTTGCCGAACCAGCGGGAGAGGTGGTTGTCCAGGTCCTGCTGATCGTCGCCGATCCAGGCGACGTGGCCGTCGGGGCGTAGCAGGACGCATGGAACATCCAGTACCGCGGTGGGATCCCCGAGGTAGTCGACCCGGTCCGACCAGCCGCCGACGGTCAGTCGTTCGGTGCGGTCCAGCAGCAGGCCGCGGCCGCGATGCAGCAGACCGTAGAGGTGGCCCTGTTTCACGTCGATGTCGCGCAGGCGGCGGCCGAGCAGGTCGGGGCCTGCGCCGAAGTCGTAGCGGACGCCGATCGCGGTGATCTTCTCGATCAGATAGCGGTTCACCTCGTCGAAGTCCATCAGTTCGGTGAGCAGCCTACGCACGGCCTGCGGGCCCGGTTCGGTGGACGACAGTTCCATCTGGGCGCGGGTGTTGTCCAGCACGTCCTCGGCGACCGGATGACGTTCGGCCTGGTAGGTGTCCAGCAGTGTTTCCGGCGCCCAGCCGCGGATCTGTGCGGCCAGTTTCCAGCCGAGGTTGAATGCGTCCTGAACGCCCAGGTTGAGGCCCTGTCCGCCGGTGGGTGGATGGATGTGTGCCGCATCGCCGGCCAGCAGCACCCGCCCGACCCGATAACGTTCGGCCAGCCGGGTGGCATCCCCGAAGCGGGACAACCAGCGTGGGGAGTGCACGCCGAAATCGGTTCCGGCAATGGCGCGCAGCTGTTGTTTGAAATCGTCGAGGGTGGGCGGTTCCGCGCGATCGCTGATTCCCGCGGCGGGGACGACGACGCTGTAGACCCCTGCGCCGAAGGGCCTGAGCCAGAATCGTTGATGGGTCCCGTGGATTTCGGTCACCTTGGCGGCGATCTCCTCCTGTGGCACGCCCACTTCCATCTCGCCCATCAGCGTCTCGGTCCGCGAGGGCTCGCCGGGGAAGCCGACGCCGAGCAGTTTGCGCACCGTACTGCGCCCGCCGTCACAGCCGACGAGATAGCGCGAACGCAGCCGTTCCCCGTCGGCCAGCTCGACGGTCACCCCGTCGTCGTCCTGCTCGAAGTCGGCCACCGCGCAACCGCGCCGAACCTGCGCACCCAGTGCGATCGCATGTTCTTCGAGCAGATGTTCGATGACCGGCTGCGGGATGCCCAGCAGATAGGCGTGCGCGGAATCCAGGCCCTTGGGCGCGGGTTTGTTGATGGCGGCGAAGAAACCGCCGGCCGGACGCTGTCTTCCGTGTTCGCGAATGCGCTCCAGCAGTCCGCGCATTGCCATCAGCTCGAGACTGCGAATATGCAGACCGACTATCCGGACGAACGACTTGGGCTCGGTTTCCTTCTCCAGGACGAGTACCCGCACGTCGTGCAGCCGCAGTTCGGCGGCCAGCATCGCACCAGTCGGCCCGCACCCCGCAATGATCACGTCGAACATGAGGGGCGCGTGATCGGTGCCGGAGGCCGGCGATGGGAGTCCGGGGACGTTGCCCGCGGTGGAGTCGCGCTCGACCGTATCGTTCGACGACGGCTCGGTGGTGAACTGCAGAGAGTGCATAGATGTTGCCTTTCGGGAGTGCCTTGTTGGCGAGGCGCTCCCGGCGACACCTACGTCAATCGCCCGACCGTGACGGGAAGGGGGAGCACCCACATCGATACAGCGTTCATGGGTCTCACCTCCTCGGGCGGTGTCACGGGCAACTGCAAGTTACAAGCCTGAGCATCATCCCGTCCAGTCCTTTCCCCGCCACGTGATCACGACTCCGAACGGGCCGGTGCGGTTGCCGGGCGAATCCGGGGTGGCGAGGGTAGCAACGGATCATCCAACCGCTCGGCGCCGTCCATCAGTAGGTCACGCGTGGGGATGGCTGGCGATGCCGTCCAGGATGGTGATCAGGTTGTGGTGGAAGGTTTCCTCGGCGTTGAGGTGGGCGCCGTCGATGACGAGCCGGGCGATGGTGGGGTAGCGGCCTGTTTCGAGCATGCGGGTCAGGTAGGGCCCGAGGGCGGCCTGCCAAGCGGACACGTCAGTGCCGGTCAAACGGGCGGTGCGGCGCTCGGTGATCTCCCTGCGGAGCGCTCCGACGATGAACGCGTTGAGGGCGCCCACAGCCCGCTGGAGATCGTCGATACCGCGCACGCCAGGGGCCTGGCTGAGCGCCGCCGCGGTCGATTCGCCCACGGCGAGCGCGTGCGGTCCTAAGTGTGGCCGTGCGCCGAGCAGGTCGACGAACCACTCATGATCAAGAGCGGCGTCGCGGGTCCGGTGAACGATGGCCAGCAGCGTGGCGCGCCACTCGGAGTGCTGGTCGGCCTCGGCGATCTGGGCGTACACGGCGTCGACCATCAGATCGAGCAGTTCGGATCTGTTGATCAAGTAGTCGTAGAGCCGCATCGGACCGACACCGAGCTCTTTGGCGATCTTGCGTACCGATAGCCCGTCGAGGCCGTGTGCGTCGGCGATCCGGATCGCCGTGGCGGCGATCTTCGCGCGGCTCAGCGGCACCGGCGCCGCCCGCGGCTGAGGCTCGGGCCGTTCCCAGACGGGCAGCGGTGCGCTACCGTACGGCGTATCCATAAGGTACAGCGTACGGTAACGGAGATGATGATGCGAGTTGCGATCGCCGGTGGCGGCCTCGGCGGCCTGACGCTGGCCCGAATCCTGCACCGGCACGGCATCGGCGCGGTGGTGTACGAACGCGAGGCAAGCCGATCCGCGCGATCACAGGGCGGATCGCTCGACCTGCACCCGGAGTCCGGGCAACGGGCCCTGGCCGATGCGGGCCTCGCCGGCCGATTCCGGTCCGAGGCACGGCCGGAGGGCGAGGAACATCGCATCCTCGACCCGGCCGGACGCACCCTCGTGCACCACAAGCCACAACCCGACTCATTCTCCGGACGCCCCGAGATCGACCGCAGCGCACTGCGTGATCTTCTGCTCGATTCGCTCCCCGGCGACGCGGTGGCCTGGCAGCACCGGCTCGTCGCGGCGACGCCACGACCCGACGGAGGCTTCGGGCTGACGTTCGATGGCGGCCACAGCGCCGACTGCGACATCCTCATCGGCGCGGACGGCGCACGCTCGGTCGTCCGGTCGCTGCTGACCGACGCGCCACTGTCCTCCGTGGCCACGTTGGTAGAGTTCAGCATCAGCGACGCCGACCGGCGCCACCCGGATCTCGCCGAACTGGTCGGCCCGGGAAACCTCTGGTGCATCGGCGTGAGCCAGATCCTGGCAGCGCAACGCCTCGGCGACGGCAGCATCCGAGTCGGCGTCTCCTTACCCGCGAACGATCGCCACCTGGACACCTACGGCAGCAAGCGCGCTCTGCTGGACATGTTCGATGGCTGGGACCCCAGCCTCACCGCACTCATCGAAGCCGCCGACAGCCCGCCGACCCCACGCAGGATCGAGGCGATGCCCACCGGTACACGCTGGGCCCATCAGCCGGGCATCACCCTCATCGGTGACGCCGCGCACCTCATGCCGCCGGTCGGCGAGGGCGCCAACCAAGCCATGCTCGACGCCGCCGAGCTCGCCGCCGAACTCGCCACCAAACCCGCCGACCCCGACTCGGCGATCCGGACGTACGACGAGGCGATGTTCACGAGGATCCACCCGATCGCCGAAATGTCCGCACGAGTCCAAGCAATGATGCTGTCCCCCACCGCAGCCGACGACATCATCCGCTTCTTCACGCCGCGGCCCACCGAGCCGGCACCCGCAGACTGACAACGCGCAACGCAGCCGGCTCGATCGGGTCAGGAGCGAGAGCGAGCTCTCGCTCCTGACGCCTCAATCGTTGGCGCCGACGTAGGCCGCGAGGTGCTCGCCAGTGAGGGTGGAGCGGGCGGCGACGAGGTCGGCCGGGGTGCCCTCGAAGACGACCCGGCCGCCGTCATGGCCGGCGCCGGGGCCGAGGTCGATGATCCAGTCGGCGTGCGCCATGACCGCCTGGTGGTGCTCGATGACGATGACCGACTTGCCGGAGTCGACGAGCCGGTCGAGCAGGCCGAGCAGCTGTTCGACGTCGGCGAGGTGCAGGCCGGTGGTCGGCTCGTCGAGGACGTAGACGTCACCCTTCTCGGCCATCTGGGTGGCCAGCTTGAGCCGCTGCCGCTCGCCGCCGGACAGCGTGGTGAGCGGCTGGCCGAGGGTGAGGTAGCCGAGCCCGACGTCGACGAGCCGGTCGAGGATCTTGTGCGCGGCCGGGGTACGCGCCTCGCCGCCCTTGAAGAACTCCTCGGCCTCGGTCACCGACATCGCGAGCACTTCCGCGATGTTCCGGCCGCCCAGCGTGTACTCCAGCACCGACGCCTGGAAGCGCTTGCCCTCGCACTCCTCGCAGGTGGATTCGACGGTGGCCATGACGCCCAGGTCGGTGTAGATGACGCCGGCGCCATTGCAGGTGGGGCACGCACCCTCGGAGTTGGAGCTGAACAGCGCCGGCTTGACCCCGTTGGCCTTCGCGAACGCCTTGCGGATCGGGTCGAGCAGCCCGGTGTACGTCGCCGGGTTGCTGCGCCGCGAACCGCGGATCGCGCCCTGGTCGATCACCACCACGCCGTCGCGGTCGGCGACCGAGCCGTGGATCAGGGAGCTCTTGCCGGAGCCGGCCACGCCGGTGACCACGCAGAGCACCCCGAGCGGGATGTCGACGTTCACGCCCTGAAGGTTGTGCGTCGACGCGCCGCGGACCTCCAGCGCGCCCGACGACGACCGCACCGACTTCTTGAGAGCCGCCCGGTCGTCGAGATGGCGGCCGGTGGTGGTGTCGCTCCCCCGCAGCCCCTCGACGGTGCCCTCGAAGCAGACCGTGCCACCCGCCGTGCCGGCGCCGGGACCGAGGTCGACGACGTGGTCGGCGATCGCGATCGTCTCGGGCTTGTGCTCCACGACGAGCACCGTGTTGCCCTTGTCCCGCAGCCGCAGCAGCAGGTTGTTCATCCGCTCGATGTCATGAGGGTGCAGGCCGATCGTCGGCTCGTCGAAGACGTAGGTCACGTCGGTCAGCGACGAGCCGAGGTGCCGGATCATCTTGGTGCGCTGGGCCTCTCCCCCGGACAGGGTGCCCGCCGGACGGTCGAGCGAGAGGTATCCCAACCCGATCTCCGCGAACGAGTCAAGGAGGTGCTGCAGCCCGGTGAGCAGCGGGGCGACGGACGGCTCGTCGAGGCCCCGGATCCAGTCGGCCAGATCGCTGATCTGCATCGCGCAGACGTCGGCGATGCTCTTGCCCTTGATCTTCGACGACCGGGCCTCCTTGCTGAGCCGGGTGCCGTCGCACTCGGGGCAGGTCGTGAACGTCACCGCCCGCTCCACGAAGGCGCGGATGTGCGGCTGCAGCGCGTCGACGTCCTTGGACAGGAACGACTTCTGAATCTGCGGGATAAGCCCCGCGTACGTCAGGTTGATCCCCTCGACCTTGATCTTGGTGGGCTCCTTGTAGAGAAGGTCGTGCAGCTCCCGCTTGTTGTACTTGCGGATCGGCTTGTCCGGGTCGAAGAAGCCGCAGCCGCGGAAGATGCGGCCGTACCAGCCGTCCATGCTGTAGCCGGGGATGGTGAGCGCGCCCTCGTTGAGCGACTTGCTGTCGTCGTAGAGCTGGGTCAGGTCGATGTCGTTGACCGAGCCCATGCCCTCGCAGCGCGGACACATGCCGCCCAGCCGGTGGAAGGTCGCCTTCTCGGTCTTCGTCTTGCCGGCACCGCGCTCGACGGTGATCGCACCGCTGGCCGTCACCGACGGGACGTTGAACGAGTACGCGTTGGGCGAGCCGATGTGCGGCTGCCCGAGCCTGCTGAACAGGATCCGCAGCATCGCATTGGCGTCGGTGGCGGTACCGACGGTGGAGCGGGGGTTGGCGCCCATCCGCTCCTGGTCGACGATGATCGCCGTCGTCAGGCCCTCCAGCAGGTCGACCTCCGGCCGCGACAGCGTCGGCATGAAGCCCTGCACGAAGGAGCTGTAGGTCTCGTTGATCATCCGCTGCGACTCGGCGGCGATCGTGGCGAACACCAGCGAGCTCTTGCCCGAGCCGGAGACGCCGGTGAACACCGTCAGCCGGCGCTTCGGGATTTCGACGGTGACGTCCTTGAGGTTGTTCTCGCGCGCGCCGTGCACGCGGATCAGGTCGTGGCTGTCGGCAACGTTCAGCGCAGGCGACTGCGAGTCCGTCCTCGTGGCAATGCTCATTGTGTCTCCATCTGTTGGGCGGGGACCGCCTTCGCGGCTCCCGTCGGCGCCGCCTGGCGAGGCGTCAGACCAACCAGCGGCCGTCGCGCATCAGGTCGCGGTCGGGCAGCTCGTTCACTTCGCGCCACGCCTGGATGCGGCGCGGGGAGATGCGGAACCAGCGGTACGGCGTGGCCAGCGCACGCGGGTCGAAGCCGGTGCGCGCGGCGAACCGGTCGCCCAGCTCCCGCGGCAGCGCGTCGATCTCGAGGACCTCTACCTCCCCCTCGATCATGGACACGTCGCGGGTGTGGCCCAGCCCCAGCCGAACTGCCCGGGTGGCGGCCAGGTTCCTCCCGGTCGGGCTGTCCGTCGGCGTGGCCATCAGCAGCACCTCGCCGTCCCAGTCGAAGGACAGCGGCACCAGGTACGGCCCGCCGTCCGCCGAGGCGCTGGCCACCCAGAGATCGATGTCGTGGGTGAGCCGATGCTCGGTGTCGTGACGACGCTGAGCGCGGGAGCGGGGGGCGGCGCTCATCGGTCCTGAAGCAGGCCGAGGACGTTTCCGTCGGGGTCGGTGACGGTGGCCACCAGGCGGCCCCCACCGACGTCGTGTGCGGGCTCCTTCACGGTGGCACCCGCCGCGGTCACCTCGGCCAGCTTCGCCTCGATGTCCGGCACGTGCCAGTAGGCCACCGGTGAGGTCATGCCCTGCGGTCCACCGCCCGGCACCAGCCCGATCTGCTGACCCGCGGCCTCGAAGCCGACGTAGTAGGACGAGTCGGTCTGCGGCGGTACGCCGAGCAGGGCGGTGTACACCGCCTTGGCCGCCGCCAGGTCGGACACGGGATGCAGCACGGTCATGATTCCCTGCGTGGCAGTCATGGTCACTCCTGGGGTCGTGGATCGCAACGTCGATCAGGCTAGTTGCGGCCCGTGACCCCCCGCTTCTTGATTCCTGATCGGTCTGGTCACCTGTTTCGCCACGCACGACGGCATCCCCGCCGCCGCCCCCGCCGCCTGCCGCCGGTACACGCTCGGCGGCACACCGACCAGCTCGGTGAACCGACTACTGAAGGTACCCAGCGACGCGCAACCGACCGTGAAACAGACCTCGGTGACACTCAGGTCACCACGACGCAGCAGCGCCATCGCACGCTCGATACGCCGCGTCATCAGATACGCGTACGGCGACTCGCCGTAAGCAGCCCGGAACTCACGGCTGAGATGCCCGGCGGACATGTTCACACCCCGCGCCAGCGCCTCGACATCCAACGGCCGCGCGTACTCCCGGTCGATCCGATCACGCACGCGACGCAGCCGCGCAAGGTCAAACAGCCGCTGGGCCGCGGCGGATCTGCTGGTCACCCGCGAAATCGTGCCACGCCTCGCCGGAGTTGCCCAACACCGGTGGCCCCACTCCGTGTCAGCGCCTACCGGGTGAGGAGGGAGCGCAGCTTCTTGACGATCTCTGCCGGCGCCTCCTCCGCCATGAAGTGCCCCGCGGACGTGGTGTGGTGCTCCAGGTCCGGGGCCCAGGCCCGCCACAGTGCGGCGGCGTCGTAACCGAGCGCGGCACCCCAGTCCTGCTGAACGACGGCCACCGGCATGGCCAGCCGGTTCCCGGCGGCCCGGTCGGCCTGGTCGTGCTCGATATCGATGCCGGCCGAGGCGCGGTAGTCGGCGACGATGGAGTCGACCGCCGCGCGGGAGGCGGCCAGGTACTCGGCGCGCACGTCCGCCGGGATGGCCTGCGGGTTCTGCGCCCACAGGTCGAGGAAGTAGCCGAAGAAGGCATCCGCGCTCGCGCTGATCATCTGTTCGGGCAGGCCCGGCGGCTGGGCCATCAGGTAGAGGTGGAAGGCGACCGCGGCGGGCGCACCGTGCAGGATGTCCCACATGTCCAGGGTGGGGAGGACGTCGAGCGCGGCCAGGTGAGTGATCGCGTCCGGGTGGTCCAGGCCGGCGCGGATGGCCACGAGGGCACCGCGGTCGTGTCCGGCGAGGGCGAAGCGGTCGTGCCCGAGCCGGCGGGCGAGGGCGACGACGTCGGCGGCCATCGTCCGCTTGGCGTACGTGTCGGGGCGGTGCGCGGCGGGTTTGTCGCTGGCTCCGTAGCCGCGCAGGTCGGGGCAGATCACGGTGTGATCGGTGGCTAGGTCGACGGCGACGTGCCGCCACATGAGGTGGGTCTGCGGGAAGCCGTGCAGCAGCACGATCGGGCTGCCGGCGCCGCCCACCGCCAGGTTCAGCGTCACGTCGTCGGCGACCGCGACGCGCTGGTACTCGAAACCGGGGATGACACTTGTCATGGTTGTCCTTTCTCGTTGGCTCGTTCAGCGTGCCGGCTGCGGATGAGCAACCGATGAGCGCGATACGTTGCTCTCAGGCGCGGGAGGGTGGTCGATCGGTGCAGGTCAGGTTCGGTGTTCTCGGGCCGGTGGACGCCTGGGACCAAGCCGGCACGCCGATCGATCTGAAGGGGCCCCGCCACCGGGCGGTGCTTGCGCGGCTGATCGTCGCGCGCGGCCGGGTCGTCCCGGTCAGCCGCCTCGTCGATGACCTGTGGGCGGAGCCGCCCGTCGGAGCGGTGAGCGCCGTCCGCACGTTCGTGGCCGCGTTGCGGCGCGCGCTGGAGCCGCAGCGGCCGCCGCGGGAGCCGGCCAAGCTGTTGATCACCGAGGGGCCGGGCTACGTGCTGCGGGCGGCCCCGGAGACGGTGGACGCCTGGCGGTTCGAGGACGAGGTCGCCGCCGCTGCCGGCGCGTCGGCGCAGGAGGCGCTCGAGCGCCTCGACCGGGCCCTGAGCTGGTGGCGGGGGCCCGCCTATGCGGGCTTCGACGACGAGCCATGGGCGCGCGCGGAGCGTTCCCGGCTTGACCAGCTACGGCTGAACGCGGTCGAGCGGCGGGCCGAGGCGCTCCTGGCGCTCGGGCGAGCCGCCGACGTCGTACCCGATCTTGACGCGCACGTGGCGGAGCATCCGTGGCGGGAGGAGGCGTGGCGGCTGCTTGCGCTGGCCCTGTATCGGGCGGGACGCCAGGGCGACGCGCTCGCGGTGCTGCGCCGAGCCCGCGGCCTGCTCCTGGCGCAGCTCGGTGTCGATCCGGGCCCCCGTCTGCGTCGCCTGGAAGTCGACATCCTCCGTCAGTCCGAACGAGCGGTTGACGCGCTCGACGCGCTGGGTCCGGAGCGGGTGTGGGCGGACGCCGCGGCGGCCTACGACCGTGCCGTCGCGTCCGGCTCGCGGACTCGGCTCGAGTCGACGGTCGGCCTGCTGCGCAGCCTCGCGGTGGCCGGGCCGGGCGGGCTGGAGGCGGCGCGGGAACAACGGGTCGCGGCCATCGCCGCGGCTGAGCAGCTGGGCGATCCCGAACTCACCGCGCGGGTGATCGGTGGGTACGACGTACCGGCGATCTGGACCCGCTCGGATGATCCGGACCAGGCGGCGCGGATCGTGGCGGCGGCCGAGCGGGCCCTCGCCACCCTTCACCCCACCTCTCCCGAGGCCACTCGCGCCGGCCTGCTGGCCACCATCGCGGTCGAGTCCCGGGGCACGCGGTCGGCGCGCGGACCCGAGGCGGCCCGGGAAGCGGAACGGATCGCCCGCCGCCTGGGCGACCCGGCACTGCTGGCCTTCGCCCTCAACGGCGCCTTCATGCAGACCTTCCACCGTGCGGGTCTCGCCCCCGAGCGCGACGAGATCGGCGCCGGCCTCGTCGCCCTCTCCGCGCGGCACGGCCTGGCCTCGTTCGAGATCCTCGGGCACCTCATCCGCCTGCAGGCCCGGAGCGCACTCGCGGACTTCCGCACGGCCGACCAGCACGCCGCCGCCGCCGACCGGCTCGCCGCGCGGCACGAGCGCCCCCTCGTGGGAGTGTTCACCCAGTGGTACCGCGCGCTGCGGCTGGCCGCGACCGGGGCGTCACCGGCGGACGCGGAAGCCGCCTACCGGGAGGCGGGGGCGCAGCTCCCCGGCGCCGGCATGCCCGGGGTCGAGCAGGGTCTCCTGCCGCTGGCCCTGTTGTGCCTGCGGGTGTGGCGCGGTCTCCCGGTCGGCTTCGGTGAAGACACCGACTGGGGCCCGTACGCCCCGTGGGCCCGCCCGCTGCTCCTGCTGGCCCGGGACCGTCGACCCGACGCCGCCGCGGCCCTGCGTCAGACTCCGAACCCGCCAGCGGACCTGCTCTTCGAGGCCCTGTGGTGCCTGACCGCCCAGGCCGCGATCGCGCTGGACGACCGGGCGATGATGCGACGCGCCCAGACGGAACTCGCGCCGGCGGCGAGGGAGCTGGCCGGAGCCGGCAGCGGCATGCTCACGGTCGGCCCCGTCTCAGGCCACCTCGACGATCTCGCTGCCGCGCTCGGCGGTACGCCGGGCCCATGACCCGGCCCAGCTGCGCGGCGTGTCGGCAAGGAACAGGATTTGGCAAGCCGCAAGTCAGCCGTACCATACCGGACATGGTTCCACGAATCGGGCGAGTTCTCACGCACGCGGTCACTGTCGGGTAGTACATGGCGGAGACCGTGGAGGATCAGGAGTGGGCGCCGTCCCCTGCCCGGGACGCCGACCGACAGGACATTCGACTTGCCGCGGTCATGACCGGTGGAGTCAGCCTGGCAGTCTGGATCAGCGGCGTCACTCTTGAACTCTTTCGGCTGGCCACGGCCCGCAGAGGCGCGGGATCGGCGTACGCATCGCTGCTGGATCTGCTTCGGGCCGACGTCCGCGTTGATGTGATCTCAGGGACGTCGGCGGGCGGTCTCAACGGGGCTTTCCTGGCGCTCGGGCTCGCCCGGGGCGGGGACCTGTCCGTCATGCGCGACCTGTGGCACGAGCACGGCAGCCTGGACCGACTGTTGCGCGATCCCTTGACCCGCAACCCGAAGTCCCTGCTCAAGGGCGACGACTACTTCCTGCCCAAGGTGAGAGAAGCGCTGGAGAAGGTGATCTCGGAGGTCCGGCGCCCCGCAAGCCGAACCGACGACGACCGGGTGCCGATCGAGTTGGTCCTGACCGGGACGCTCTGGCAGGGCAGGTCCACGACGTTCACCGACGACCTGGGCGTCGCCATCACCGAAACCGACCACGACGCCACCTTCCGGTTCGCCGACCTACGGGCCGGCTACCGCGATGGTCGGCCCGTGAGCGGTGACCTGGCCGCCGACGCCGTACTCGAGGAGTTGGCCGCCGCGGCGCGATGCACCTCCTCCTTCCCCGGCGCGTTCGAGCCGCATTTCGTTCGGGTGGACCCCGGACCCCCGGCCGGGGACCTGCGGTGGGAGTCCGCGGCGGGTCGAGCCAACTTCTGCGAAGCACAGTACGTGGTGGACGGCGGAGTCCTGCTCAACAAGCCGATCAGGCCCGCGCTGGAGGCGGTGTACCGGCAGACCGCCGGCTTTCAGGTGCGTCGAGTGCTCGCTTACGTCGCTCCGGATCCGGGCGAGGTCTACTCCCCCACGGCCGACGCGATGCTTGAACCGGATGCGGCCGACCGGCCGGCGTCGCCGCTGCCGTCGGCCCGCGAGGTGCTGCTGGGAGTCCTCACCCGCCTGCGGGCGACAGACTCCGTTTCCCGGGAGCTCACGGAGATTCGCAACCGCAACGCCAGTGCGCGGCAGCGCCGCCGGGCACGTGACCGGTTCGCGATGACCATGACGGACGTCGCCGACCAGCTTTCCGAACGGGCGTGGCCGGCCTACCTGGAGGTTCGCGCCGAGCACGCGGCCCGAACGCTGGCCCCGCTGCTGGCGGCCGGGCAACGCGGCCGGCCCGCCGAGCAGTGGAGCGGGCAGGAACTCCTTACCGCGCTGCGCCGACAGCCGATGTCGTTCATCCCGCAGGGCGCCTTTCCGGAAGCGCTCGGCAGAGTCGGGGTGAGCTGGGACTGGGGGCAGACCACCGTCCAACGGCTGGCAGACATGACCGTCGACCTGCTCAAACGAGCGGTGTGGCTGGCCCACCTCGGGTCGCCGGAGCGCGCGGCCATCGTGCGCTGCCGCGAAGAGGTGGCTGCCACGCTGAAGGAGATCCACGCCGACCGGGAAGATCTCAACCGCTACTGGTCCACGGCGCCGACCGGACCGACCCGGTACGGCATCGGCCCTATGCCCGCACGCCGGGGCTCGCTGAACCAGACCGCCGAGAACCTCCCAGAACTGGAACGATGGCTCGCAGCTGCGTTGGTCGCGTGGGATGCCCTACCCGCGCCCGACGACGCCGCCCGGCGGGCTCGTCTGTACCGACAGGCCCTCGAACTGGCCCGGCGCCTCCGCGAGGTCGCCCCGGCCGTACGGGCGGTGAGCGAGGCAGGAAACGACGTCCTCGATCCGGACGGCGAGTGGGCGCAGCGGCTTGCCGCACTCCACCGGTTCCTCGTCCCGGCGCAATCCACCCAGGCCGCGAGCGGGGCGATGCACCCGACGGTGACGGCCGATGCGGGTCCTGCCCGCAGTGCGGAACGGGCGAGCGACGAGACCGTGCTGCAGAACATGCTCCGCCTCGACGTCGTACAGCTGGCGTTCACCAGCGCCAGCCCCGAGCCGGAGCAGGAGGTGGAACTGGCCAAGGTCTCGTCGGTGAACCCGGACCGGCTGACCGGCATCCAGCTGCACCATTTCGGCGCTTTCTACCGCGGCTCCTGGCGAATGAACGACTGGCTGCACGGCCGGATGGACGCGGTCGAACAGCTCATCCGGATCCTGCTGGCACCGGAGCGATTGCGGCAGTGCCTGCTGACACCCGGCTCGGCGGCGCCCGCCGGTCCCCGGCCGGCTCCCTCGGAGGCCGTGGCCCAGCTCATGGCGGCACTCGAGCGTTGCGCGGTTCCCGACCAGTCACCGGACCGACGGTGGCTGGCCGAGCAGTGGGCACAGGACCGGGCGGCATGCGAACTCGAGGTCGAACAGATCATTGCTGGCCCGGATGCACCGTCCTTGTGCGCCTGCCCCCGAGCCATGGCCCGACCGATCCAGACCGCAGTGCTCAGGGAAGACCTCCCCAGCCTCGCCATCGCGGTGCGCGGCGAGGGCACCGACCGGTCCCGGACGAGCAGCAGCTGGTTGGAGTCCTTTGACGCCGCCGACCGCAAGGCCGGTCAGAACCTGCCGGCCGAGGAACTGTGGCGGCTGTGGGACGAGGCCGCGAAGATCGGCAGGGAACGCATCGAGGGCGACGTCGGAAGTGACACGTTCGCGCGAACCGTGTCGCACACCGCCACCGTCCTCGCCAATGTCGCCGGGGACTCGGCTCGCATCAGGCCGGTGACCGCGGTCCTCTCCGCCTTCCGCGGCTACGCCCTCGCCGTCTGGGCGATGGTGGCCATGCTCACCCGCGGCAGCGCCGTGGGTACGCGTGCGGTGGAGATCGCGGTCGCGGCCGGCGGAGTCCTCCTTGCCGTCACACTGCTGGTGCCTGCGGTACCGGTCGCCCTGACCCTGCTCGCTGTTCTCCTTCTCCTGGCCGGCTTCTCGGCTGCTGCCCTGCTCTCGCCCCGGGCCAGGCCGGTCGGTGTGCGCCTGGCAGCGGCGGTGCTCGTCGTCCTCCTCGCTCTCGGTGGCGTGCTGTGGTGGGACTGGGCCCGCAACGGCTCTGCGGCGCTGATCTGGAGCCTGTCGATCAAGCTCGGGGTTTCGGTGCTCGTCGTCCTGCTCGGCTGGTGGGTCGCCCGTGCACAGCCCCGCCGGCCCGGACGCGGCCGGCGATAGGCGGATACCGCGCTTGCGGTACGCGTCCGATGTGCTGCCTTCGTACAGTGACCGGATGCGGCGGTGGACGATCGACGCGGGCGTCGTGGCAGTCAGTGGTGCCCTCACCTGGCTGCGGCTCACGTCGACGGCGGTAGCGCCGGACGACCGGGGAGCCGACGGGGTGGGGTACGCGCTCTGGGGGGCGGCGCAGCAGCTTCCGGCGACGGCACAGCAGGGGTTCAGCTGCTCCCTGCCGGGCCGCACACCGCCCGCCTGCCTGCTCAAGGGGCTTCGCCTGCTGGTGGCCGCTTGAGCAGGCGGGCGGCTTGCCCAGCACTACCTGGCGAGAATGTCCCAGCGCACCAGGCTGCCGCCCTCCGGCGGGTCGTTGGGCGTGACGATGCCTCGAACATCGCCGAGGAGCTGCCAGGCAGGCATGTCGTAACCGCAGCTGAGCCCGTCGCGGCCGTAGATCAACGGCGTCGGGGCCACCGACCAGATCACGGCGTCAGCGCTACGCGCGATGCCGACCACCGTCCGGGTGTCCGTCCGGCCGCACGCTCCGCTCGCGCCCGAGAAGGCCTCGAAGACGATGTACCAGTAGCCGTCGCGCCCCCTGGTCATGTCCGCCATACCTACGCCGAAGTTGGCCCAGTCCGGGGTCGGCGACAGGTCGATCTTCTGACGGACGCCGGTGTATTCACTGGCCAGCGTGTCGAGCCGGGCCACCCCGCGCGTCTGCTTCAGGCGCCCGGTCGCGTCGTGCCCGTGGAACGTCAGGAGGTAGCCGGTTCCGTCCTTCTCGATATCGGGCGTGCCGACCTCGTCGTCCCACGCACCGACCGCCCCGGGCCGAAGCAGCAGGGCGCTGTTCGACCAGTTACGCCCGTCGGTGCTGGTGACATATCGAACGGAGTGCAGGCTCCGTCCCTGCCCTGGAGCGACGTAGTTCGGGTCGTGGTCACGCTGCTCAAACACCATGACCAAGCGGGATCCGTCGGCGATGACGTCGGGCGAGTACACCCAGGTGCTCGTGACGTTGTCGTCGAAGCGGCAGCTCTGGCCCTGCTGGACCGTCTGCAGGGCCGACAACGGACGTCCTCCGTTGACCGGTGTCCAGGTGGCTCCGCGGTCGTTCGAGGTCGCCATCGCCACGCCTTGCGGAATGGAGCAGGTGGTCCCGGTCGGGCTGATGAAGGTCCGGTAGTAAATCAGGTACTGCCCGTTCCAGATGATCGAGGTGCTCTCGGCGTGACTGCCGATGGCCTCCGGGAACGGGGACCGGCTCGCCTGGTTCAGGGTTGCCGTCCCGTTGAACAGATCGGCCGGCTCGGCCGTCGGCCCGTCGTTGTTCGTCACATCCGGGTCCGGCGCGCCGCTGTGGGGCCACGCTGTCGCGACGTCCGTTTCGAACGGGCTCGCGTCGGCGGCACGGCCGACGATTATCGCGGCGGAAACGGCAACGAGCAGGACAGCGGCCAAACCTCGCATCTTCTTCGTCATGTCTCTCCACGCCGCGTCGGTCGCATTGGGGGGCAGTCTCGGACGGCTTTGTCCTGGCCGGCGCTTCCAGCCATATTTCGCGCTGGGCGCCGGCCTTACCGGTACGGCGGGCAAGAATAGTGCTCGTACGCCCAGAACTGCGACCGCACTCTTTCGGGTAGGCCGCTCCCCAGGCAACGATCTGTTTTTCGTCCGAATTCGCTGGCGTGGTTCAGCGCTGCTCGCGGCGGACCAGGACGACGTGGTCGACGAGGTTGCCCGTCTCGCCGTCCGGGCCCGTGCCCGTCCGGTGCGCGGCCCCGAGCCGTTCGGTGTGCCAGCCCTCCGGCTCGAGGTCGAGGGCGGCGAGGATCTCCTGGGGGCTGGCGAAGCGGGCGTGCGGGTGGCTGTCGCGGGCCCACGGCGGCGGCGCGCCGTGCTCCACGACCAGGAGCCGACCGCCGGGCGCGACCGCGCGCGCCGCCGCACGCAGCACCGCCTCCCGGGGCAGTTCCAGCGGGGACTGGAGGAACTGCGCCGAGACCAGGTCGTACCGGCCCGCCGGGAAGGTCCGGGTCAGGTCCTGCCGGGCCACGGTGATCCGGGACGCCACGCCGGCCCGGGCCGCCTCGGCGGTGAGCCGGTCCAGGGCGGTGGTCGAGATGTCGACGGCGGTGACCTGCCAGCCCTGGCCGGCCAGCCAGATCGCGTCGCCGCCCTCACCGCAGCCCAGGTCGAGCGCGGTGCCGGGCGGCAGCGCCTCGACCACCTCGGCCAGGACGGCGTTTGCCCGGCCGCTCCACACCCGCTCGCGCTGTTGGTACAGCTCATCCCAGAACCGGGCGGTGGCGTCGTCCACCGCCGGGTCCACCGGGTCCGCGTCGTGCTCGATCATGTTGCCCTCCTCGCCGGGCGGACGCCCGCCGCCCCCGACCGGGCGATGGTGCGCCGCCGGGAAACGAAACGGCAAGAAATCTTGCCGTTTCGGCAAACGCCGAGGTGGGCGGTGGCAGCCGACCGGAGCCGAGACGCGGCGGCGGGATTGGTGGTTACTCGACGGCACGCCGGGTAGGCATTCGGGCCGCGCCCTGTCGGGGGTGGTTGAACAGACTTTCTTGCCGCTTACCCATATCCGGAGGAAGCGCCGTGCCGCACGAGTACCGCAAGAGCGCCGAGGCAATTTCCAGGCTGTCGCCGGAGCAGTACCGGGTCACTCAGGAAGCTGGGACAGAGCCGGCCTTCGACAACGCCTATTGGGACAACAAGGAGCCGGGCATATACGTCGACGTCGTCTCCGGTGAACCGCTGTTCGCCTCCGTCGACAAGTTTGACAGTGGTACCGGCTGGCCGAGTTTCACCAGGCCCATTGAACCGAAGAATGTGGTCGAAGCACAGGAGTCGAGCCTGGGCATGGCTCGCACGGAGGTCCGGTCGGCGCACGGGGACAGCCACCTCGGCCACGTGTTCGACGATGGCCCCCCGGAGGCGGGCGGGTTGCGCTACTGCATGAACTCGGCGGCGCTTCGGTTCATACCGCGCGACGACCTCGAGCGCGAAGGCTACGGCGAGTACCGCGCGTTGTTTGCCTGAGCACCGCTACGGCACCCGGTCAGCCGGCTCTGCCGGCTCTGCCGGGCGAAGGGCGGCGAACGGAACGGTGTCGACCCCGAGGGCGAGCGCGATCCCACCGTACGCCGCCGCCCGCAGCGCCAGGTCGCTCTGCACCACCTCGACCGCCTCGGCCGCGGCAGCGAACGCGGTCTCAGCGAGACCACGCTGCAACGGCTCGCGAAGCAGGTCGGTGGCGGCGCCGAGTTCGTCGCCGAGGACGACGCGCTGCGGGTTGATGAGGTTGACCAGATTGCCCAGGGCGTAGCCGAGCTGCGTCCCGGCGTCGGCGACGAGCCGGCGGCAGCCGGGGTCGCCGTCCCGGGCGGCGGCGATGAGCGCGGCGAGGTCGGCCAGCTCGGGCTTGGCCTGCCGGGCGTGGGCGAGCAGCGCCCGGCCCCCGACGGCGAGCTCGACGCAGCCGCGGTTGCCGCAGCGGCAGACCGCGCCCCGGGCGTCGAGGGTGACGTGACCGAGCTCCCCGGCCGTGCCGGCGGCGCCGCGATACAGCCGGCCGTCCAGCACGATGCCGGCGCCGACCCCGGTGGCCAGCTTCACGTAGACGAGATCGCTGCAGCCGCGACCGGCACCCCAGACGTACTCGCCGAGCGCGCCGAGGTTGGCGTCGTTCTCGGCCCGGACGGGCCGGCCGAGCAGGTCGGCGAACGCGTCGGCCGGACGCAGGCCGGCCCAGCCGGGCAGCATCGGTGGAGAGCCGATACGCCGATCGCGGGTGATCGGGGCCGGCACGCCGAGACCGACGGCGACGATGTCGTCGCGGCCGGCGCCGATCCCGGCCAGGGCGGCGTCGAATAGGCCGACGGCTGTCGCGAGCGCGTCGTCCGGCCGGTCGTCGAGGTCGAAGTCGGTGCGGGTCTCGTACTCGCTGAGCACCTCGTGCGCGAGGTCGGCGAGGGCGAGCCGGACGTGGCGCCGGCCGATGTCGATGCCGGCGGCGAGCCCGGCGCGACGGGTCAGCCGGACGACCGAGGCGGGCCGGCCGCCGCCGGAGGGGCCGTGCGTGCTGGTGCGCTCGCCGATGAGACCGGCGGCGCCGAGGTCGGCCAGGGCGGCCGAGACGGTGGTCCGGGACAGACCGCTGAGCGCGACCAGCTGGGCTCGGGTGCTCGGTCCGTACACCCGCAGAGTCGTGGCCACGCGACGCACGATCGCGGGGGCGCCGGGACGCCACAGGGTCCGCGGGTCGATCCGCTGCCTGGCCACGGCGCGAATCTTCCTGTCCGCGCCAGAGTTCTGTCAAGAATCGACAAAACCAGCCGAGCTGGCCGGAGCATTGCCCCGGGATCACATTTTGATTGCCAACAGTTGACACAACTCAGGCGACAGCGCGAGGGTCACAGTAGACGTTTCTACCAAGCTTGGACATGTTCCATCACAGCCCCACACCCACGAGAACCTGATGGAGGACGTATGCGCTTGCGCACTCGCACGGCCGTCGCCGCGGCCGGCACGGCGCTCGCCCTGCTGGCGAGCGGCTGCGGCGCCGACGACGGCGACGGCGGAGCCGGCAGCAAGAAGGTCGAGGTCTTCACCTGGTGGGCCGACGGCGGCGAGAAGGCCGGCCTCGACGGCCTGGTCGCCCAGTTCAAGACCGACTGCGCGCAGTACGAGTTCGTCAACGGCGCGGTCGCAGGCGGTGCGGGGTCCAACGCCAAGCAGGTCCTGGCCTCACGGCTGCAGCAGAACGACCCGCCGGACACCTTCCAGGCCCATGCCGGCGCCGAGTTGACCGACTACATCAAGGCCGGTCAGATCGAGGACCTCAGCGCGGAGTACAAGGAGTGGGGCCTGGACTCGGCGTTTCCCAAGGGACTCGTCGACAGCCTGACCGTCGACGGCAAGATCTACTCGGTGCCGGCCAACATCCACCGTGCCAATGTGCTGTGGGGAAACAAGACCGTGCTGGCCCAGGCCGGCATCACCGCCCCGGCGACGACGCTGCCGGAGTTCTTCTCCCAGCTCGACACGCTCAAGGCCAAGGGGGTCGCGGCGCCGCTCGCGCTCGGCAAGGACTGGACGCAGCAGATGCTCTTCGAGGCGGTGCTGATCTCGGAGCTCGGGCCGGAGAAGTTCAGCGGCCTCTGGACCGGCCAGACCGACTGGGCCGGCACGGACATCACCGACGCCATCAACGACTACAAGAAGCTGCTGTCGTACAGCAACAAGGACCGCGACACCTTCGACTGGACCGACGCCGAGAAGCTCGTCATGGAGGGCAAGGCCGCCTACCAGCTCATGGGCGACTGGGAGGCCGCCGACCTCGACGCCAAGGGCTTCAAGGACTACAACTACTCGGTCTTCCCGGGCAACGGCAACGCCTACCAATGGCTGGCCGACTCGTTCGTGCTGCCCAAGAACGCGAAGAACCCCGAGGGCACCAAGTGCTGGCTGAAGACGCTGGGCAGCGCTGCTGGACAGAAGGCCTTCAATACCAAGAAGGGCTCGATCCCGGCCCGGACCGACGCCAACGCCACGGACTACCCCGCCTACCAGCAGGCCGCGATCGCCGACTGGGCCAAGGGCAAGCCCGTCCCGTCCTGCCCGCACGGCTCGGCCTGCTCGCAGGGCTGGCAGGGCGCGGTGGCCTCGGCGCAGGGCAAGTTCTCCAGCGACGGTGACGTCGCGGCGCTGCAGAGTGCGCTCGTCGCCGCTGCGAAGCAGTACGCGAGCAAGTAGAACCGACGGCGGCGTTGGGACAGGTCGCTGACCTGTCCCAACGCGTCGTCCATGATGGAGGACCGGTGACCACGAGAACCGCCACCCCGACGCTGCCACAGACCCGACCCAGCCCGAGCCCGGGAGCACGGCGGGCCCGGCTGCGCCGTTGGTTGCCGGGTCTGCTGCTGCTCTCCCCGTCGCTGATCGTGCTGGCCGTCTTCGTTTACGGGCTGATCGGCTGGACCGTGAAGCTGTCACTGTCCGACGAGCACGACGCCCTGGGCAACAAGGGCTTCGTCGGCTTGTCGAACTTCGTCGCTCTGTTCACCGAGGACATCAACGGCCGCTTCACCCACTCGCTGAAGAACCTGCTGATCTTCACCGTCGTGTTCATTGTCGGGGCCCTGCTGATGGGCGTGCTGTGGGCGTTCCTGCTGGAGCAGGGCGTGCGGGGCGAAGGTTTCTTCCGCGCCGTGTACCTGTTTCCGATGGCGGTGTCGTTCGTCGCGTCCGGCGTGGTGTGGCGCTGGCTGATGAACTCCGGCACGGGCGACCAGGCCGGTGGCCTCAACCGGATCTTCCACGACCTGCACCTGGGCTTCCTGGAGAACCCATGGTGGACCGACCCCGACTGGGGCATGGCGGCCATGGCGCTGCCGGCGATCTGGCAGCTGTCGGGCTACGTGATGGCGCTGTTCCTGTCCGGGTTCCGCGGCATCCCGGCCGACCTGCGCGAGGCGGCGGCGATGGACGGGGCGAGCACCTACCAGTTGTACCGGCACGTGATCTTCCCGCAGCTGACGCCGACCGCCCTTTCCGCCATGATCATCCTCGGTCACATGTCGATGAAGATGTTCGACCTCATCATGTCGGTCTCGGGCGCTCAGTGGATCACCGAGGTCCCCGCGGTCTACGTCTGGCAGACGCTGCTCACCAGCGACTACGCCAAGGCCGCCGCGATCTCGATCATCCTGCTGCTGCTCGTCGCCGTGGTGATCGTGCCCTACCTCATCTACAACAACCGGGTGGAGCGTCGTTCATGAGCGCCAGCACCATCACGCCCGCGCCGGAGGCGTCGACCAGCAAGCCGCTGGCCCGCCGGCCGCACGGCGGAATCAACCGACGCTCACCGCTGGGCCGCGCCGCGACGTACGCGCTCCTGGTCATCTTCCTGGTCATCGTCCTGATGCCCGCCTACGTACTGCTGGTCACCAGCCTCAAGTCGGGGCGGGAGATCGGCGTCAACGGCCAGTGGAATCTGCCGACGGAGTGGACGTTCGCGTCCTGGGAGAAGGCGTGGACCGCGCTGCGGCCGTCGTTCATCCGGACCTTCGAGCTGGCGATCCCGGTGGCACTCATCTCCTCGGCGCTCGGCGCGGCCAACGGCTTCGTGCTGTCGCGGTGGCGGTTCCCGGGTGCCGACGTGGTGTTCACGCTCATCCTGTTCGGCATGTTCATTCCCTACCAGGCGGTCATGATCCCGCTGCGTCAGATCGTGCACGAGATCGGACTCCCGCCCGGCATCCCGACGCTGGTGTTCGTCCACTGCGTGTACGGCATCCCGATCTGCACGCTGATCTTCCGCAACTACTACGCCACCACCGTGCCGGTCGAGCTCATCGAGGCGAGCCGGGTCGACGGGGCCGGGATGCTGCGCACGTTCGCCTCGGTGATGCTGCCGCTGTCCGCGCCCGGCTTCGTGGTGACCATCATCTGGCAGTTCACCTCGGCCTGGAACGACTACCTGTTCGCCATCTTCATGTCGAACACCCGCAACGGACCCATCACCATCGCGCTGAACGCGCTGGCCGGCGCTCAGTCCCCGGACTACGCGGCTTCGATGGCAGGGGCGCTCATCACGTCACTGCCGACCCTGCTCGTGTACATCGTGCTGGGCCGCTGGTTCATCGGCGGGCTCATGGCAGGCTCGGTCAAGAGCTGAACCCACCGGTCGAGAAGATGATTCAGTGTTCGCGGCCGTTAGGGTCGCGGAATGGGCCCAGGCAGCGAGCAGGACATGGAGCAACCCCTGGCCGGCGGGCGCTTGACGGCGGGTGTGGTCCGGGTTGGAGACACGGTGCGCCGTCCCGCCTCGCCCGCGTCGCCCTTCGTGGCGCGGCTGCTGGCTCATCTCGCCAAGGCAGGTTTCGACGGCTGCCCTCAGCACCTGGGGTGGGACCAACATGGTCGGGACAGGTTGTCGTTCGTGCCCGGTCATGTCCCGCCACGATGGCAGCACTTCGTCGACGACCAGGTCAGACAGGCAGCGACGCTGCTGCGGCAGATGCACGACGCCACGCGAGACTTGGCGTCCAGCCTCGGGGGTGAGGTGGTTTGCCATCACGACCCCGGTCCGAACAACACGGTTTTCCGCGACGATCAGCCGGTCGCGTTCATCGACTTCGACTTCGCGGCGCCCGGCCAGCCGTTGGAGGACGTGGGATACATGGCGTGGGCGTGGTGCATCTCGTCGCGCCCCGGCCGGGGGCCCGCGATAGAACAGGCCCGCCAGGTGCGGACCCTGGCAGACGCCTACGGCCTATGTCCGACCGACCGTGGCCGGCTGCCGGCCGCCATCTGCGGGCGGTTGCGCCGCAATGAGGCATTCTGGCGAGACATCCTCGAGGACGGAGCGGCCTCGAATGCACGCTCTGCCGAAGTGCTCGCCTGGACCCAACGCGAACTCGCCTACTTCGAGGCCAACCAGGAGACGTTCGCCGCCGCGCTGAACTCCGTGGGTTAGGGTCGCGATCCGGCCGCTATCGTGGTCGCGGCGGCGGCCAGCAGCTTCCTGAGCCGGGTATACGGAAACCGCTCCTCGGCCTCCGCCGGCGGTGCTACCCGGGTGCTGTAGAAGTCGGCGTCGTTTTCGTCGTCTTGCTCAGCCCACAGGTTGCCTGCCTCGTCGCGGTGCCACACCACCCGTTGGCCGCGGAAGTCGGCGCGTTCGAGCCAGTCGGCGCCACTGGGCCAGTAGCCGTCCCAGCCCTGGGGCCGCAGCGCGGCATACGCCGCGTCCACGCTGGCAACGGCGGCGTCCACGTCGTCGTCCTCGAAGACCGCGGCGAACCGGCAGAGCAAGGCCATCGGCGCTCCGGGGTGCGGCAGCAGCGGATCCCGCACGGCGACTGCCCGGCAGATCACATCCAGCTCCGACCAGCGCAGCGCGTACGGGTGCCAGTGCGCCAAGTCGTCCCAGCCCAGCTCAGCAGGCTCGGCGAAACCAGGTCCGGTGATGCCCAGCTCGTATGAGCCGAGCCGGGTGTCGACGTCGAGCAGGATGAGATGACCGCCACCGACGTCGAAGGTGACGTTGAGCGCGGTGTCCCGCTCGTCATCGTCATCGTCATCGAGCAACTCCGCTAGGACGCCGAGCCGATCGGCGCCGGGCCGTCCTCCGCTGCGAAGGTGTACCGCGCCCAGAATGCGGGATCGTGCAACGACTCGCCCAGGGGTACTGGAATGCCCATAGCACGATCATCGCCTGCCGACGCGGCACTCCGTCAGGCAGGGCCGGCCGCCGTCGACGACCGGCGCCCCCAAACGGGGGCCCGCCTCCCAACGCTGCTTGATCCGCGTCCCACCTGACGTCTGCCATGATCATCTGGAACGTCGGCCCGACCGAAGGGACAGCAACGATGGCTCGCACGCTTTTGTACCTGGTCCGTCACGGCGAGCAGGACCCAACGCTCGGCCATACGGCCGACGGCGGCC
This sequence comes from Micromonospora sp. NPDC047738, assembly GCF_040642675.1. Taxonomy (NCBI): domain Bacteria; kingdom Bacillati; phylum Actinomycetota; class Actinomycetes; order Micromonosporales; family Micromonosporaceae; genus Micromonospora; species Micromonospora sp. NPDC047738. The sequence continues at coordinate 188,555 of NZ_JBEYSO010000005.1, read as the reverse complement.
TCTCCGAACTGGGCCGCCATCAGGCAGATCGGCTCGGCCGACGGCTGAAGGGCGTGCCGTTCTCGGCGATCCACTACAGCCAGCTTCCCCGGGCGGTCCAGACCGCTGACGTGATCGCTGACTACCTGCCAGACGTCCCACGGCATGGCTGCGACTTCGCCATGGATCGAACGCCGGTGCCCTCCGTCGAACACCGCAGCGAGTACCCCGAACGCTTCCTCCCCTGGCTGGACCGGGTGCCGAGCGAGGAGCGCGACGAGGACGCCGCCGGATTGCAGGCCGCCGTCGAGCACTTCGGTGCCGCCGATGCCGAGGACCGGCAGGAGCTCGTGATCACGCACAACTTCGTCATCGGGTGGTTCGTCCGGCACGTCCTCGACGCTCCGACGTGGCGGTGGATGGGCCTCAACCAGGAGAACTGCGGGCTGACCATCGTGCAGTGGGACACCGACCGACCACCGACCCTGGTCTGCTTCAACGACACCGGGCACCTCTGATCCGATCCCGCCGGGGCAGCGCGCGGTTCGGTCGGTAGCTGATTGCCGGCGGTGTGCACCTCGACAAGCAGGCGCCCCGTCCGCTCGCCCTGGGCTAGCGCGCCCCAGGACATGTACCCCCGTCCTCGCGTGGGACCACCTCCGGCAACATGCAAGTCTTCCGATCCGTTAACCAAACAGCTAACTTCCTTCCATCGATTGGTTGAGTAGCTGATCAGCCGGTCGGTGCTCCAGAGGGGACCGGAAGGGGAGGAAGCAGATGGCAGATTCCGCATGCGCCAGGAGGTTTCTGGCAGCCGGATTCGCCGCGGTGGTCACGACCGCCGCGATCGGCGTTGGCACGGCGGCAAGCGCCGCTCCGGCGGAAGGCACGATCAGGGCTGCGGTCGGTGCGTCGGTAGCGGGTAGCTACATCGTGGTGCTGAAAGATGGCGCGGGTGACCAGGCGACCGCCGTCGCCGGTAAGCACGGCGCGTCCGTCACACACCAGTACCACAGCGTGCTGAACGGCTTTTCCGGCCGCATGTCGGAGCGGCAGGCACGCCGGCTCGCCGCCGACCCGCGGGTGGCGTACGTGCAGCAGGACGGCGTCTTCACCAGCACCGCGACCCAGACCAGCCCGCCGTCGTGGGGTCTGGACCGCATCGACCAGCGCACCCGGCCGTTGAGCGGCTCCTACACCTACAACACCACGGCGAGCAACGTGAAGGTGTACATCATCGACACCGGTATCCGGACCTCCCACACCGACTTCGGCGGCCGGGCGGCCTGGGGTACGAACACGACCGGGGACGGCAACAACACCGACTGCAACGGGCACGGCACGCACGTCGCCGGTACGGTCGGCGGCGCATCCCACGGCGTGGCCAAGGGTGTCAGCCTCATCGCCGTCAAGGTGCTCAACTGCTCGGGCAGTGGAAGCACCTCCGGTGTGGTGGCGGGTATCGACTGGGTGACCGCACAGAAGAACAGCAACCCGAGCCAGCCGATGGTCGCGAACATGTCTCTCGGTGGCGGTGCGGACACCACGCTGGACAACGCCGTCCGGAGGTCGATCGCGGCGGGCGTGACGTACGCGATCGCGGCCGGCAACGGCAACTTCCTCGGCCTGCCGCAGAAGGCCTGCAATTCCTCCCCGGCCCGGGTCCTTGAGGCGGTGACGGTCTCGGCGACCGACAGCACCGACAAGAAGGCGTCGTGGGCGAACTACGGCACCTGCGTCGACCTGTTCGCGCCGGGTGTGGACATCACGTCGTCCTGGAACTCGGGCGACAGCGGCACCAACACGATCAGCGGCACCTCGATGGCAACGCCGCACGTGGCGGGCGCGGCGGCGCTCTACCTGGCCAACAACCCGTCGGCGTCACCGGCGACGGTGGCATCGGCAATCAACAGCAACGCCACGACCGGTGTGGTGTCGTCGCCGGGCAGCGGTACCCCCAACCGGCTGCTCTACACGCTCAACTTCTGATCCAGCAGAGGAAGCGGCCCCGGCGACCGGTGATGGTCGCCGGGGCCGCCTCAAACAAATGATCAGCGCAGCTCGTACGCCCGGATGACGGTCTGGTCGAAGGTGTTGCCCATCGCGTCCGAGCCCGAGGCCTTGAGCGACACGAAGCCGCCCGCCTTCGGGTGCGGCACCGACACCTGCCACGACCCGCCGTGGTTCAGCACCGGCACCTTCTTCCAGGTTTTCCCGTCGTCGTACGACACCTGCACGGCCAGCTTGACCACACGTCCCGAGCCTTCGGTCTGGGTGATCGTCGCCGGGTAGACGCCCAGGTTGCCGGCCTTGCCGACGTTGTGGTCGTCAAGCAGCGGCGCGAAGCTGACCGCGGTCAGCGGCAGCGCCTTGAGCCTGTCGGTGTGCGCTGAGCGGAACGTCCAGCTGACCGACAGCTTGGTGGTCAGGCGCGTGTCGCGCTCCAGGCTGCCGTCGAAGCGGAACGTCGCCCCGCCCGGCGCAACGTCCTCGGCGAACACCCTCGGAGCCTGGTCGGACTCGGCGATCAGCGTGCCGTTGCGGTAGAGCGCCCCGTGCCCCGAGGTGATCCTCCCGAAGCCGGCGCGTCCCTGGCCGTCGCCGAGCAGCGCGGGCGAGATGAACATGACGTCGCCTTCACGCAGCGCCGGCACGGCGCCGGGGAAGAACGGTGCCACGCTCGGCCCGAACACACCCTTGTTCCACTGCTCCTGATAGGTGACCCCCGCGCGGTACGTGGCCAGCCCGCCCTGGTCGGTCAGCAGTTCCGGCCAATCCTCACCCTCGGCCGGCAGCTCCACCATCAACTCGTTCTGCCATGGCGCGTCACCCGCGTAGAGCTCCGTGCGGGTGAACGGGAGCGGGGTGGGCCAGCCGGTCGCCCAGCCGCCGCTGCCGTCCGGTGGGGCGAGGAAGGACAGCTTCACGCCGTTGGTGCCCGCCGCCGCCGCCGCGTACGAGGCCTTCACCGTGGCCAGGTCCTGCGGCCGCAGGTGCTTGACCAGCCCGCCGAGCAGGTCGTTCTTGCGGTGCCAGCCGACGTTGTAGACGTACGGCGAACGGGTCGGGTAGCCCTGCTCGTCCACCTCGGCCAGGACGCCGGTGAGCTGGGAGCTCAGGCCCTTCGCCGGCTTGGGTCCGACCAGTTTGGTGAACATCGAGGTGAAGTCGCTGCCCAAGACCCCGACTTCCAGGTCGAAGTTCGCGCCTTCGACATACCTCGCGCCGTACGACGTCAGCAGGGGCACCGCCTTCGGGTCGGGCACCGTGACCTCGAAGCCCTTCGCGCCGCGGGCGTCCATCGCCACCGTGACCGGCCCGCTGACCGAGAGTTTCGGATACACCAGCTGCGAGGTGCTGTAGCTGTCCCCGTTCTGCTCGCTGACCCAGCTGAACGCGAAGTACTCGCCGGGCGGCAGGCGCAGGTCGGCGCTCGCGCCGAAGGCCAGGTACTCCCGGCGGTCGTTCTTGCTCAGGATCACCGTGAACGCGCCTTCGGCCGGGTCGCCGTCACGCTCGGTCGCGGTGACCTTCACCGGGTGCTTGAGCTCCTCGCGTACCACGCCGAAGGGCGTCTGCACCGAGACGCCTGCCGCGGTCGCGGTGACCTGGCCGCCGAGGCCGCCGGTCACGTCGCCGCCCTGGCGGGTGTCGGCGGTGAGCGTCACCGAGGCCTGCCCGCCGGCCGGCACGGTCACCGTGTCGGCGCTGAGTGAGAAGATTCCGGGCGGCGCGGCGGTGGTCAGCGCGAGCTGCAGGGTCACCGCGGAGTTGCCGCCGTTGTGGTAGGTGACGACGCTGCTGCGCACATCGTCGTCGGCGTGCGGCCACTCCTGCAACCCGAACGTCACCGACGTCGGCGTGGTCGTGACCTGTTGGGTGATCGCTCGGGCCACGTCCACCCGACCCGCTCCCTGCGCGAACACGCCGACGCCGCTGGCCGGCTTGGCGGAGGCCATGAGCGCCGCCTTGAGCTGGGCGGGGGTCCACTGCGGGTGCGCCTGGCTCAGCAGTGCGGCTGCGCCCGCGACGTGCGGGGTGGCCATCGAGGTGCCGTCCAGCGGCATATAGAGCTGACCCGGTTCACCGAGGAAGCCGTCCTTGCTGCGCGCTGCGACGATGTCGACGCCGGGCGCGGCGATCTCGGGCTTGACGGCCCAACCGTCAGCGCTGGGGCCCCGGCTGGAGAACTCGGCGAGTTCGTCGGACTTGGTGAAGGCCGCGACGGCCAGCGCCGCGTCGGCGGTGGCCGGGGAGCCCACGGTGTCGTCCGCGCCGTCGTTGCCCGCCGCGATCACGAACAGCGTGCCGTGCTGCGCGGTCAGGCTGTTGACTGCCTGCTCGAGCGGGTCGACCTCGGGGGTGTTCGGTCCGCCGAGGCTCATGTTGACCACGTCCGCCCCGGACTCGGCGGCCCACTGCATGCCGGCCACGATCCATGACTCCAGGCAGCCGAACTCGACGCAGACCTTGCCGTCGAGCAGGGACGCGCCGGGAGCGGCGCCCTTGTACTTCCCGCCGGAGCCGGCGCCGCTGCCCGCGATGGTGGACGCGACGTGGGTGCCGTGGCCGACGTGGTCGCGGTCGTCCTCCTCGCCCTCGGTGAAGTTCTGCCGTGCGGAGATCTTCCCGGCCAGGTCAGGGTGCGCGGTGTCGATGCCAGTGTCGAGTACGGCGACGCGGACGCCGGTGCCGTCGAAGCCGGCGGACCAGGCCGTGGGCGCGCCGATCAGCGGGACACTCTGGTCCAGCGCGGGTTTGCGTACGGCGTCGAGCCAGATCTTGCCCCTGGTCAGGCCGGTGCGGGTCGCCTGCCAGCGGTCAGCGAGCGACGCGATGGGCGTCTCGGCGGTGAAGCCCTGCACCGCGGGGAGTCGCCGCTGGGCGGACAGGCCGGGTGCGGTGGTGGCGCCGGAGACGATCAGCCGCAGCGACGACGGGCTTGTGGCCTGCGCCGCGAGCAGTTCGGTCAGGTCGAACAGCCGCTGGTCGAGCCGGTCTGCCCGGAGCAGCGGCACGGCGTCGGACGGGATGAGGTACTGGTGTCCCCCGGTCCGGTAGCTGTGGAACGTGACGCCCTTTCGCGGCGTGGCGCTGACGCGGCCGTTGCCAAGCACGGTCACCCGGTCACCGCTGATCAGCGTCACGGTCCGGGCCTCTCCAGTGGCCGGCGCGGACTTGGCCGCTTGAGGTGCGGCCGCCTGCTTGGCACCCGCGATGCCGGGCGCGCCCGCCAGCAACGCAGCGACGATCCCCCCGGCCAGCAATGCTCTTGTGCTTCTGCTGGAACGCATAGGCCTCCCCGTTCATTCGAGCAGTCCGCCTTGACTGTCGCTTGTAGAGACGCTCGGCCGCGTCGATAAGTTGCTGAAACCAGGTGAGCAATTTGGAAGGTGCCTGACAGGCCGCCGAGCGTCTATGTGCGGGGGGGCGCGGCATGGCTCACCGCCGGCCCATCCACCGGTCACTGCGACAACGCATCTCGAGCTACGACGTGCCGCTGCCGGAAGCCGGTGGATCCGACCGCGAGGCCAGTACCGGCTGGTCGGGTGACGTCGGCCGCATCCAGTCAGGCGAGGGCCCGGGTCGAGAGCCGGCAGCGGAGCGGCGCCGGCGCTGCGTCGGTCGCGTTTGGCATCCACAGGCGACAATTCGCATTTGTCGCCGCCACGGCCGATCGAGTATCCACATCACAGCGGGCCGACGAGCGGCCGGCCGCGCATCTTTGTGAATGCGTGGTTGACGTGTCGGGCTCGGAGGGCAATCATATTGGTCACTGGATCTGCGACCCGGTCAATGTCGGATCCGGCGGCTTCCTGGTCCTCGACGGGATTGCGTCTCCGGCCGCGACCACCCGGGTCGTCCCGCCCCCTGACGCGGCGGGCAAGTCCGGTCACGCGAATCGGAAAGCCGCCGCTGCCCCGAGGAGCCGCTGGTGAACGGGAACAACGAAGCTCCCGCGCCGACCCGGCCGATGCCGGCGTCACACAGCGCTGAACCAGGCAGACAGCTCGCCCTCCACGGCGGCAGCCCGGTCCGTCACACCGCCTGGCCCACGTACGACAAGGGCGCTGTCTTCGTCCACCCGGAGGATGAGGAAGCCGCTTTTCGTGCCGTCCGAAGTCATCTCTACTTCCGATACGACCATCGCCCGCAGAACGAAACCGAATGCGGCCGGTTCGAGGACGAGTTGTGCCGCTATTTCGGCACCCGGCACGCTCTCGCGGTTTCGAGCGGCACCGCTGCCCTGGCGCTGGCCATCATGGGCGCGCCGGTGCCGAACGGATCATTGGTCGCCTGCCCGGGGTTCACTTTCGTCGCCACGCCCAGCGCGATTGTGCTGGCCGGCTGCCGGCCATTTCTCGTCGAGGTCGACGAGGACCTGCGGATGGATCTCGATGACCTGCGCCGGCGGTGGCGGCCGGAGATCCGAGCCATCGTGGCGGTACACATGCGCGGCTTCGCCGCAGACGTCGAGGCTCTCGCGGCCTTCGCCGCCGAGATGGGGGTGCCGCTGATCGAGGACGCCGTTCCGGCGCTCGGGGCGGAACTCAACGGCCGCAAGCTCGGCACGTTCGGCGCCGCCGGAGCGTTCAGCACCCAGTCCGACAAGGCGCTCAACTGCGGCGAGGGTGGGTTCCTGGTCACCGACGACAGCACCCTGTTCGCCCGCGCGGTCGCCCTGTCCGGGGCGTACGAGGGGCGCCTGCGGCGGCATTTCCCGGACGCCGAACCGCCGCTCACCGGCCTCGACCTGCCCCTGCTCAGCATGCGGATGGACGAGATCCGGGCCGCCCTGCTCCGCGCCGAACTGGCCAGGCTGCCCCAACGGCTGGCCCTGTTCCACCGCAACTACGCCCACGTCGCCACTGCCCTGGCCGACCTGCCCGGCATCGCGGTCCGCCGGCCGGTCGCGCCCGGTGCGTACCTTGGCGAGGCGTTCGTGTTCCGGGTGCCCGGCGGCGACGCGGGTTGGTTCGCCCGCGCGCTGCGGGCGGAGGGTGTCGACGCCCGCAACATCGGCGCCGACGACGACCTCAACGTCCGCGCCTTCTGGAACTGGCGCTTCCTGTACGGCGGCGCCGACCCGGCCGATGTCCGGGCGCTGCTGCCGTGCACCGCCCGGCTGCTGGCGGAGACCGTTGACGTGCCGCTGTCCTCCAACCTCACCCTCGACGACTGCGACGACCTGGTGCGGGCGGTCCGCAAGGTGGCCGCCGCCGCCCGCGACGCCGCGCCGGCCCGGCCGCTACGCCCATGACCGCCGCAGACACCCGGGAGGGCCGCCTGCCCCGGCTGGCCCTGGTCGGCATCTTCGGGGGGCTGTTCGCCGGCTACCTCGGGCTGACCGCGGTGATCCCGGTGCTCCCCGACTTCCTGCGCGAGCGCCACCAGGCCGGTGATCTCGTCGTCGGGCTGGTCGTCACCGGCACCGCGGTGACCGCGCTGCTGGTGCGTCCGGTTGCCGGGGCGTTCGCCGACCGGTTCGGGCACCGCACCGTGATGCTGGTCGGAGCGCTCGTGCTGGCCGCCGGCGGCCTGCTCTACCTGGCACCGCTCAACGTGCCGGCACTGGTGACGGTCCGGTTGCTGCTCGGTGCCGGCGAGGCCGCGCTGTTCACCGCGGGGGCGGTGTGGACCGTCTCCCTCGCCCCGCACAGCCGGCGCGGACAGCTCATCGGCCTGTACGGGGTGAGCATGTGGGGCGGCATCGCCGCCGGCACCTTCCTCGGCGCCAGCGTGCAGCCGGCCGGCTACCCGGCGGTGTGGGCGCTCAGCGCCGCCGCGCCGCTGCTCGCCGCCGGACTGGTCGCCCTGGCGCCGGCGCCGCGGACCGCTCCGACGGGCGGGGGCGGCGGGCTGCTCGTGCGGCCGGCGCTGCTGCCCGGCGTCGCGCTCACCTTCGGCGCCGCCGGATACGCCGGCCTGGCCGCGTTCGTGGTGCTGCATCTGCAGTCCCGGGGCGTCGGGCACGGCGTGGTGGTGCTGAGCTGTTTCAGCGCCGTGTACGCCGGCACCCGTCTGGTCATCGGCCACCTGCCCGACCGGCTCGGCCCCCGGCGGGTGGCCGCGTGGTGCGGTGTCGGCGAGGCGGCCGGCCTGCTGGTCATCGCGGTTGCGCCGAACCTGCCCGTCGCCGTGGCCGGCAGCGTGGTCATGGGCGTCGGGTTCTCCCTGCTGCACCCGTCGCTGGCGCTGATGGTGCTGAACCGGACCGACCCGGCCCGGCAGGGCGCCGCGATCGGGGCGTACACGTCCTTCTGGGACCTCGGCCTGGCGGTGTGGGGTCCGTTGACCGGCCTGGTCGCCGCCGGGCTCGGTTATCCAGCGGTCTTCGCCGCCGGGGCGGCGTGTGCCGCGGTGGCGGCGGTGATGGCGGTACGGATCGGCCGCCCGGCCCCGGCGCCAACAGCGGAGGTGGTCGCATGAACGAGTCGCTGACCGTGCTCAGCATCACTGGATGGTGCCGCAACGGCAGCACCATCATCGGCAACGTCCTGGGCGAGGTGCCCGGTTTCCTTCACGTCGGCGAACTGCACTTTCTGTGGAAGAACGCCACCGGCCGAGGGGTGAACGACCGCTGCGGCTGCGGTGGCCGACTGACCGACTGCCCGCTGTGGTCGGAGATCCTGCCGATCGGCATGCCCGCCGGCGGCTCGCTGGAGGCGCACGCCGCCGAGGTCATCCGGCGCCAGCGCACCCGGGTCCGCACCCGACACACCTGGCGGCTGTTGCGCCGGGGCGCGTACGACGAACCGACCCGGACGCACGCGGCGCTGATGAGCAGGGTCTACCGGGCGGTCGCCGAGCGGACCGGCGCGCGCGTCATCGTGGACAGCACCAAGATCCCCGGCGAGGCGGCGCTGCTGCCGCACGTCCCCGGGATCACCACGTACTACCTGCACCTGGTGCGCGACCCCCGCGCGGTGGCGCACTCATGGCGCGAGCCGAAAGAGTACGTCTACGCCATGTCGGCCGCCCGCAGCACCGCGTACTGGCACGGGTTCAACCTGGCCTCGGCGGCGATCACCCGCCGGCACCCGCAGCGGTCGATGTTCCTGCGGTACGAGGAGTTCATCGCCGACCCGGCCGGCACCGTCGACGCGCTGCTACGGCTCGTCGGGGCCGACCCGGCCGGCAACCCGGTCCGCGGCCGCACCGTCGAGCTGCACGGCAACCACACGGTGACCGGCAACCCGGACCGGTTCCGCACCGGCCCCACCACCGTGCGGGACGCCGACGACGGGTGGCGGCGGACGCTGACCCGCGGCCAACGGCTGGCGGTGACTGCGCTGGCCTGGCCGCTGTTCACCCGGTACGGCTACCAGGCCGGCGGGACGGGCCGGAGGCCCCGGCACGCCGGCGGGGTGTCATCGGCGGCCGACGCGACGGAGAGGTGACCGACATGGATCTCGGGCTGAAGGGGCGGGTGGCCCTCGTCGCCGGCGGCACCAGCGGCATCGGGCTGGCGTGCGCCAGGGAGTTCGCCGCCGAGGGCGCCCACGTGGCCGTCTGCGGCCGCGACCCGGACCGGCTCGCCGCCGCGGAACGGGAACTGGTCGCGATCGCCACCGGGCGGGTCAGCGCCAGCCGGGTGGACCTGACCGACGCCGACGCCGCCGCGCGCTGGGTCGACCAGGTCGCCACGGACCTCGGCGGCCTGCACGTGCTGCTGGTCAGCGGCGGCAGCCCGCCGATCGGCACCGCCACCGCGTTCGAGGCGGCGGACTACCGCGACGCCGTGGACCGGGTACTCCTGCCCGCGGTCCGGGTCTCGCTGGCCGCGCTGCCACACATGCGCGCCGCCGGCTGGGGTCGGCTGCTGCTCGTCGCCTCGGAGACCGCCTGCGTGCCGATCGGTCCACTGACGTTGTCCGGGGTGACCCGGGCGGCGCTGGTGCGGTTCGCCCAGGGCCTCGCCGTCGACGTCGGCCGCAGCGGGGTCACCGTCAACGTGCTCGCCCCCGGCGGGGTGCGCACGCCGCCGATGGAACGCGCGGCGGCGCGGCTGGCCGGTGAGGGCGGCGACGTCGAGGCCCGGCTGCGTGCGATGGGGCACCACAGCGCGCTGGGCCGGCTGGCCCACCCCGAGGAGGTGGCGGCGCTGGCCGCCTTCCTGGCCAGCGAACGGGCGTCCTACGTGACCGCCGGAGTGCACCTGATCGACGGCGGCGCCGCCGCCACCGGTCCCGAGCTGCCCCACCTGACCGGGGTTCGCAGGGACACCTACGCCTGACCCGCCGCAGCAAGGAGTGCCCATGTCCACGACCAGCCGGTTCACCGAGCGGGACGTCTCCGAGTTCTTCGACCAGACCACGCAGACGTACCTCAGCTTCTGGGACAGCGAGGGCGTGCTGCACACCGGCTACTTCGCCGCCGACGACGACTCCGACTACGCGGCGGCCGCCGACCGGACCTCGGACATCCTCGCCGCCGACGCCGGCATCGACGCCGCGGCGAACGTGCTCGACGTCGGCTGCGGCTGCGGGAACTTCCTGCTGCGCCTCGCCGAGCGGACCGGATGCCGCGGTGCGGGCCTGGACCTGAGCATCGAGCGGGTCCGCTTCGCCCAGGGCAAGCTCGCCGAGCGGGGCGACGGGCTGCCCGTCGCGTTCCGGCACGGCTCGGCCACCGCCCTGCCGTACGCCGACGGGACCTTCACCCACGTGGTCAGCCAGGACGCGCTGTTCCTGGTGCCGGACAAGCCGCGCAGCCACGCCGAGATGTTCCGGGTGCTCGCTCCGGGCGGAGTCTTGGCCATCGCCGACTTCCTGCAGCCGAAGCCGGAGATCGGCGCGGCGGCCCGGCGGCACGTCTACGACCGGGTGCGCTGGAACAGCGGCTACTCGCTGGACGGCTACCGGAAGGCGCTGCAGCGGGCCGGCTTCGTCGACGTGGTCGCGCGCAGCCTCGACACCCACATCCGACAGACGTACCGGGTGCTGGGCCGGACCGCACGGGAGCGGGCCGCCGCGACCGACGACGAGGCGGCGCGGACCTGGATCCGCAACTTCGCGGAATCCTGCGACGAGATCCAGGCCGCGATCGACCGCGACGAGTTCGGCTGGGGCATGTTCGTCGCCCGCAAGCCGGCCTGACGGGAGGGAAGCCGATTATGCAACGCACCGACACGATCAAGCGGACGATCGCCGAGGTCGTCGCCGAACGGAAGACCCAGATGTCGCCCGGCGGGGTGTTCGTCGAGGCGTTCGCCAAGGACGGCTTCGACACCCGCGTCGATTACGACGTCACCATCACCGACTCGCTGACCAGCTCACGGCGCAAGCCCCGCTACCCGTCGCGGAACATGCTCAAGGTGGTGGACCTGTCCCGGGAGCCGCAGGAGCAATACTGGCACGAGAGCCCACCCCGGGCCGGTGACCCCACCGTCGACGGCGCGGACCTGCGCCGCGAGGCGGCCAACCACTTCCACCGCTCCCCCATCCCCCCGCTGCTCACCACCACCGCCTGGGTGCAGGTGCCCGACACGCTCTGGGACGACCCGGCCAGCTTCGAGCAGTTCATCAACTACCGGCTCGTCGTGCGGCTGGCCACCGCCGAGAACCACACCATCCTCCGTGGCGAGGGCGGGCTGCTGAACATGCCGGACATCGGCCGGCTTACCGACCCCGGCCGGTTCGCCTCCACCATCCTGGCCGCCTGCAACGAGGTCGAGCAGATGGGCAGCACCGCCGACGGGCTGATCATCAACCCGGCCGACTACTACCGGCTGCTCGGTTCCGGGACCCTGCTACGGGACGTGGAGGACAACGGGGTCTTCATCGTGCGTACCCGGCTGGTCGACCCGGGCACCGCGATCGTCGGCGACTTCGGCCACGGTGCGCTGCTGTTCGACGCCGGCCGGTCGGTGATCCGGTTCGCCGAGCCGCCGCCCGGCACGTTCGCCGAGCCCGGGGTGGCGCTGTGCGCACAGATCTGGGAGCGGGTCGTGGTCAACCTGCCCACCTGCTTCTTCGTCGTCACCATCTGACCGGCGAGAAGGCACGATGACAGCGACGCCCGCCCGGCACGACCCTGACGTCCTGGTCATCGGCGCGGGTGTCGTCGGCCTGTTCTGCGCCTGGTTCCTGCGGGCCGCCGGGCACACCGTCACGGTCGTCGACCGGGGCGAGGTGGGCGATCCGGCGGCCTGCTCGGCCGGGAACACCGGCTTCGTCGGCACCCAGGGCTCCGCGCCGCTGGCCGAGCCGGGCGTACCGGCGAAAGGGCTGCGCTGGCTGCTCGACCCGGAAAGCCCGTTCCACGTCCGGCCGCGCCCGGACGTCGGGCTGCTCGCCTGGCTGTGGCACTTCCGGCGGTACTGCACCGAGCGCCACGCCCGCGCCGGGTTCGAGGTGCTGCTCGCGCTCAAGCAGCGCAGCCTGGCCATCCTCCACGAGGTCTGCGCCGGCGACCTCGCCGACACCCTCACCGCCCGTGGCATGGTGCTGGCCTGCAAGACCGAGCAGGGGTACGCGCAGGCCCGGCACGGCATCCCCGCGGCGGTCGAGCGCGGGGTGCCGCTGCGCGAACTGGACCGGGCGGAGCTGGCCCGGCTGGAACCCGGGGTGGACTTCGCCATCGCCGGGGCGCTGCTCAACGAGGAGGGCGCCGCGCTGCGCATCCCCGCCTTCCTGGTCGGCTTCGCCCGCGCCCTGCGGGAGCGAGGCGTGGAGATCATCACCGGCGCCGAGGTTCGCGGCTTCGAGGTGACCGGGCGGCGGGTACGCGCCGTCCGCACCAGCCGGGGCGACCTGCGCCCGGCCGAGGTGGTGATCGCCGCCGGGGTGTGGTCGCGGGCGTGCGCCCGTACGCTCGGCGTCGGGCTGATGCTGCAACCCGCGAAGGGCTACACCGTCACCGTCGCCGCCGGGCCGGGCACGCCGACCCGGCCCCTGCTGCTCAGCGAGGGCAAGGTGGCGGTGATGCCGCTGGGCGACCGGGTACGCGTCGGCGGCACCCTGGAACTGTCCGGCCTGGACACCTCGGTGTCGCCGCGACGGGTCGACGGGATCCTGCGCACCGTGCGGTCGTATCTGCCGGGGCTGGACACCGATCGGCGGCTGCACGTGTGGAGCGGGCTGCGGCCGTGCACCCCGGACAGCCTGCCGCTGATCGGCCGGGCCGGGGCGTACCGCAACGTCAGCGTGGCGACCGGGCACGGGCACATCGGGATGGGTCTCGCCCCCGCCGGCGGCCAACTGCTCGCCCAGCTCATCGGCGGCGTGCGGCCCGACCTGCCGCTGGAGACGTTCGCCTTGGACCGGTTCGGGAGGACGCGATGACCGATGGGCCGGCGATCGGGGTGCTCTGCCTCGACACCAGCTTCGACAAGATTCCCGGCCACATCCGCAACCCGGCCACCTTCGACTTCCCGGTCCACTACCGGGTGGTCCGGGGCGCCACCCCCCGCCGGCTGGTCCGCGAGGCCGACCCGACGCTGTTGGAACCGTTCCTCCAGGCCGCCCGGGACCTGCAGGCCGCCGGCGTCGCGGGGATCACCGGGGCGTGCGGTTTCCTCGTGCTCTTCCAGGCGGAGTTGGCCGCCGTGGTGGACGTACCGCTGTGGTCCTCCAGCCTGATCCAGCTACCCCTGGTGCACCAGATGATCGGGCCGGGCCGCATCGTCGGGCTGCTGGTCGCCGACGAGGCGGCGCTGACCCCCCGACACCTCGCCGCGGTCGGGGCGCGGGAGCTGCCGCTCGCAATCACCGGCATGGCCGGTCAACGCGAGTTCCGCGAGGTGATGCTGGAGGGACGCCGCGACACCCTCGACGTCGACCGGCTGGCCGCCGAGGTGGACGAACAGGTGGACGCCCTCGCCCGGGCCCACCCGGATCTCGGCGCGCTGGTGATCGAGTGCACGGATCTGGTGCCGTTCGCGCACCGGATCCAGGCCCGGCTCGGGGTGCCGGTCTTCGACATCGTCACCCTCACCCGGATGCTGTACGACAGCCTCACCCGCCAGCCGTTCACCCGCCGCCTCGACCTCGAGCCCCAGCGGTGATGCCCGGTCACGGCTTACGTGCCGAGATCAGTTCGAACCGGCCGGGCAACACCTCGATCCCGTCGAAGCCGGCCTGCCGCAGCGCGCCGATGTAGAAGGTGGTTTCCCGCAGGCGGCTGGCGCAACTGTCGACGCCGATCAGGAAGTAGGACCAGAAGAACTGCATGGCCAGCCGCTCCGAGGTGCGGAACTCCTCGCAGATGAGCAGGCGGCCGCGGGGCGGTAACGCCTGGTAGGCGTTCTCGATCAGGCGGTGGGCGACGCGCGCCGGCCAGTCGTGCAGGACGCGGACGAACGCCATGGTGTCGTAGCCGGTGGGCAGCGCTTCGGTGAGGAAGTCCCCGCCGACGAACCCGAGCCGGGTTCCGTGGCCGGACCGTACCCGGGTCTCGTCGACGAGGGGCTGGACCGGGGGCAGGTTGTAGACGTCGACGGTCAGGCCGGGCGTATCGGCGAGCAGGTACGTGGCGAGCGTGCCGTCGCCGCCTCCCACGTCCAGCAGCCGGTGGCGGTCGGGCCAGAGCCGCGGTGCGTGGGTGCGGAACGCCTCAATGATCGGGCCCAGGCCGGCCGCCATGCTCTTCTCGAAGTCGGCGATCTGGGCTGCCGTCCTCGGTGGCCAGGCGAAGTCGTTCTCGGTGATGCTGAGCTGCCCGCGGAGGGTGTCCGCCAGCCTGCCGTGCAGCTGCCGCCACGGGTACTTGTCGCGGTCGCGTTCGATCGCGTCCGGCCCGACCACCTCGACGACGGCGTCCTTGAGCCCCGGGACGGCGCGGTACTCGGTGTCGTTGATGTCGTCGGTCCGCTCGTCGCGGTGCACGAAACCGAGGCTTTCCAGGCAGTCAAGGAGCTTGTAGAGCCGCCCCGGGCGCAGGTCGAAGCGGGCGCTGAGCTGCCCGAGGCGCATCGGGCCCGGTTCCAGCGCGTCGAGCAGCCCGATGTTCAGGGCGGTCTCCAGCACGTCGATGGCCTTGGCGCCGTTGGCGAGCAGGCTCATGAGTGCCCTCGGGGACAGCGGTGCGCCGGTCATGATCTGACCTGCCGGAGCTCCAGTTCGAGGGCGTCCATGAACGCGTCGACCTCGTCGATGGTGTTGTAGATGTGCGGGGCCACCCGCAGGGCCCCTCGCCAGCTGCAGATCATCTGCCGCCGGGCGAGGCTGCGCTTGATTGCCTCACCGTCCGGGACGGCCAGGCAGACGACACCGCCCCGTTGCGCGGGCGCGGTGGGGCCGAGCACGGGGATGCCGGCGGCCGCGGCCCGGTGCACCACCCGCTCGGTGCAGTTCAGTGAGTGCTCGCGGATGGCGTCGATGCCCACGCCGGCCAGCAGGTCCAGTCCGACTCGGGAGATCTGGGCGCTGAGCGGGAACGGGGTTCCACCGGCGAACCGGCGGGCGTCGCCGGCCCAGTCCGACGAAGGGCGAAAGGTCAGCGCGGCGTCGCCGGCGAACCATCCCGTCGCCGCTGGCCGCAGGGTCGGCAGCAGCTCGGGCCGGACGTACAGGAACGCCGTCCCGACGCCGCACAGCCACTTGTGTGCGCCGCCGAGGACGAAGTCGACGTCCAGCGTTGCCACGTCGAACGGGACCGTGCCGATGGTCTGGAAGGCGTCGACGACAACGAGTGCGCCGACGTCGTGTGCGCGTTTGACGAGACGGGGCAGGTCGATCACCGCGCCGGTGGCGTAGCTGGCGTGCGGCACGCACACCAGCAGCGTGCGTTCGTCGATCCGCCGCTCCAGGGCATCCTCGTCGAACCCGGGCCCACCGGCGTCGACGACGTCGAGTCGGGCGCCGTAGCGGCCGAACGCCCGCCAGATGAACGGCACCGTGGGGAACTCCAGGTGCGTCGTAACCACCCGGTTGCGGGACGGACGATAGTCGAAACAGGAGGCGATGCGGCCCAGGAGGGTGCTGACGTTGGCGTCGGTGACCACGCTGCCCGGGGAACCGCCGATGAACCGTGCGACGGCGTCGCCGTAGGCCCGCAGCTCGTTGAGCCACCCGTCCCACACGTCGTCGCGCCAGCCGCACAGCGTCTCCCAGTAACGCTGGAGGACGGGCTCGGCCCCGCGCGGCACCGCGCCGGTGGAGTTGCTGTTCAGGTACACGCAGGTCTCGAGCAGAGGGAAGTGCTTCCGTAGCCGGGTGGTCACGCCGGCACCCGCGCTTCCCGGCGGTCGGCCCCGGGCGCCAGACCGCCCTCCCGCCGCCACTCGGCGGTGAGCTGGTTGCGGACCGCCCAGAGTGCTCGGAACAGTGGCTGGGTCATCCGCCCGACGAGAATCTGGGTGGGCACTCCGTCCAGCGCCGCGACGTCCCGGCCCACCCCGATCGTCCGGCGCACCAGCAGGTAGTGGGTGAACAGCCACGTCTGGTAGCCCTCGTCGAGGTCGACGAGGAGCTCGCAGACCCGCTTCAGTTCGGTTCGGAGACCGGAGTAGACGTCGGCAAGCGTGACCTCGTGCCGCGCGAGGAGCCGGTCCAGAGCCTCGGCGGCGTACGACGCGGCCACCCGTACGGCGTTGTAGCCGGGGGATTCCTGCCCGCTGCCGTTACCGAGATGCCGGCGTATCACCTGGTAGGTGTCGGGTGTGAGGGTCTCCAGCACGCGAAGCTCATGCGACAGGCAGTGCGTGATCCGCACAGCTCGGTCCAGCCGGGCGGTCACCTCCCACAGGCGATCACCATCGAGATCGCCGACGACCTCGGCCACCTCGTGGGCGAGTAGTTTCAGCCACAGTTCCTGCGCCTGATGCACGACCTGAAACATGAGCTCGTCCGCGTCGACGAGCTCAGACCTGGGTGTCTGCAGCCGCAGCAGATCGGCGGTGCGCAGGTAGATCTCGTAGTCGAGCTTTCCTTCGCCGACCGTCACTTTCAACACGGGGTTGAACAGCGGCCGGCTGAGTGCCTCGTGCACGTTGCCGACTGTCTTTTCCGGATCCGATTTGCTCACGCGGCACAGCCTCCAGTCATGCCGCTGCTCCTCTGCGGCACCGCCGCACAGTCAAGCAAATAACAGTTTCGGCTACCAGCCCTCACCGAGCGAGGTGATTCACAAGCTCACCGCATTGCCCATTTAACATTGACGATCTACTATGCGTTGATCGATCGGCGGACAATTGCCGCAGGGCGTCGCGCCCGTGCGTAACGCCTCGACGTCGAGGTCGTCCCCGAGATCCAGCACTCCGGTCGGCACCAGGAGCCAGTAGCCGACCACGACCAGCAGTAGGAAGCTGAACAGCACAGTGGGGAAGTTGAGCGCCGCACCGAAGAAGCCGGCCACCGCGTCCCCCCTCCGCCCCGGCGGCCGTACGGCCACCGGCACGATGATCGTGTCACGAGGTGTCAACGCCGGCTCAGCCGCACGGGGCGGCCGGTCTCACGGCGTACGCTCTGCTCCCCCAGATCACCTCGCCTTCCTGCCCGAGCCAGCCCCTCGATCGAACCGGATCACCGCGGCGACCGCGACGCTGAGACAGGAGGAAGCTCCGCCGCGTCCGCGCCCACCGCTGTGGCCGACTGCCGGTCGTCGGGCGGCTGCGGCGGTGAGATCCAGGTGACCATCACGACCGAGATGATCATGAGGAGGAACCACGATGCCAGCTTCGCCGGCGAAACCGGCTGCCAACCGCCCAGCTGGCTGGGGTAGAGCCAGGCATGCGACCAGGTGGCGATGTTCTCCGCGAGCCAGATGAAGAAGGCGACGAGGACGAAGGCGAGCAGGAGCGGCATGCGCCAACGGAACCGGAAGATGCGGAACTGCATGACACAGCGCCCGAACACGAGGGCGACGACGGCGATGAGCAGCCACCGGACGTCCAAGACGTAGTGGTTGGTGAAGAAGTTGGCATAGATCGCGACGGCCACGGCAGCCGTCACCCATCGTTTCGGGTAGCGCGCGAAACGCAGGTCGAACAGCCGGTTGACGCGGACCAGGTAGGAGCCGACCGCGGCATACATGAAGCCACTGAAAAGGGGCACCGCACCGAGCCGCAGCATCCCGTCGGGCGCGTAGGACCACGAGCCGATGTGGGTCTTGAACAGCTCCATTGCTGTACCGACCAGGTGGAACAGGAGCACTACCCGCAGTTCCCGCAGGGTTTCCAGGCGTCCGGCCACCATGGCGATCTGGATGGCGACCGCGGCAAGAGTCAGGAAGTCGTTGCGGGCGAACACCGCATCCCTCGGGTACCAGAGGTGCGCCGCGAAGATGACCGCCAGCATCGCCCCACCGAACACGCACGCCCAGGCCTGTTTGAGTCCGAAGACCGCGAGCTCGATCAGCCAGCCGATCGGACCACGCTGGGGCAGCCGCGCCAGGATCGCGCGGAAGCGCGCATCGATCGCGCGTTCGGCGGTGGTCATGGCGGCTGGTTCGGAAGGGGTGTGCATCGCCCCGACGCTATCGTGCCGGCGCAGGTCAGCGGCCTTGGTCTCGGCCAGCTTCACGCGCGCGGCCGCTCCCCGCGTCGGGGGTGACTGCGGGTACGCATACGCGTACCCGCAGTCTCGCGGCCGCTCAGCCGCAGTTACCCCAGGTGTACCTACCGTTGCCTGCCCACATCGTGCCGTACAGGACTTCTCCCTCGTACTGGACGCAGGTGTCCCGCGCAGCGCGCTGCTTCGCGGCGTAGTACTTGTAGTTGCCCGAGTCGGTGGCCCAGGAGCTGCCCTCAACTCGCAAACTGGCGGCAACCCCGGTCGTCGATCCGATGGCCACCGCCTTGAGGGTGGCGACACAGTTGTACCCGGTCGCGCTGTTGTACATCAGGTAGACGTCGCCCACCTTGGTGCTGCCGGAGTAGATCGACCGGTGACCGTCGGAAGCCTGGGCCCACGAGCCGCCGAAGTCGTTGTTGCAGGCTTGTGCCGGGGTGAACGGGTTCGTCGCGGCGTGGGCCGGCGAACCGAACGTCACCACCGCAACAGCCACTGAGAGTGCCGAGATCGACAGTCGTCGCGCTAGCACGCGCACACAGTCCTCCAAAGCTCTGGCGCGAAGATCACGCACGGGTCAGGCGCCATTGGTCCTTATCGGATGATCAACATTACACAGCGCAGCAACCTGGCCAGCGGCGGCACCGCACACGCGGCCGGTCACATCGACGGCAAGGCATGCCGGTCGGGCTCGCCGTGCTCGTTCACCGACGGGTCGGCTGGCGCCGCTCGACGGTTCGTACCTCGTCGAGGGTCGGCAACGAGCGTCCGGCCCCCGGTTTCTCGACGGCGGCGGCGCCGAGCAGGTTGGCGCACGCTCCGATCTTCGCCAGCGGCAGGGCGGCCAGCGTCGCCGCGATGGCGCCGGCGCAGAACGAGTCACCCGCGCCGGTCGTGTCGACCGTCCGCACCGACAGCCCGGGCAGCTCGACCAACTCGTCGGCGGTGGCGATGATGGTGCCGTCGCGGCCGACCTTGAGCGCGACGGTCTTGGCCCCCAGGTCGCACAGCCGGCGGCAGGCCTCCGCCGGCTCGGCCGTCCCGACCAGTTGCCGGGCCTCCGGAACGCCGACGACCAGCAGATCGGTGAACCTCAACAACCGCCGGATGGTGGCCGGCTCACGACGGGCCGGATCCACCGGTATGTCGAGGGAGACCGGCACGCCGTTCGCGGTGGCCACCTCGATCGCCCGGACCGCGGCGAGCGACTGCGGCGCCTGCAGGAAGGCGTAACCGGACACGTGCAGGAAATCGCAGGCGGCGATCGCCTCTTCCGGCAGGTGGGCCGGCGAATACCGAGGGTTCGCTCCGCGGTAGGCCATCATCGTGCGCTCCCCGTCCGGCGTCACGCCGATCACGTTGAGCGACGTCGGCTCGTGCGGGTCGCGGACGACGTACTCCAAGCCGACCCCTTCGGCGCGCAGCGCCTCGACCGCGACCTCGGCCCAGCGGTCCTCGCCGATCGCGCTGAGCATGCTGGGCCGCAGGCCCAACCGGCGGAGCATGATGGCGCTGTTGGCCGCGGAGCCGCCCAGCCCGATCCGCTGGGACGAGGCGACACCGTCGCCACCGGGCCGTGGGTACTCGGCGAGCTCGAGAATCAGGTCGACGTTGATGTCACCGAGCAGTAGGACGACGGCGTCCCGCTGCCCACTGACCTCTGCCACGAGTTGGCTCGCGGTCACTGCGCTGTCACCTCTCAGCCGCCGGTCCCGGCCACTGCGATCCGGCCGGCAAGGCGTGCGTTCGCCAGCACCAGGTCGACGTTGGCCTGGAGGCTGGCGCCGCCGGTCCGCTCATGGAAGAAGGCCAGCAGGAACGGAGTCACATCCTTGCCTCGCACGTCCTGCTCCCGCAACGCCGCGAGCCCTGCCGCCAGGACTTCGTCGTGCAGGTCCGGATCCATCTCGCTCTCCGGCTCGATCGGGTTCGCGACAACCAGGGCCCGGCTGTTGCCGAGGGCCCGGTTGGCGGCGTGGATCCGGGCCACCTCCTCGGGGGTCTCCACCCGCCACGGCACCGCCATCTCGGTCTGCCGGACGTAGAAGCCGGGGAAGATGTCGGTGCGGTATCCGACGACGCCCACCGACAGGCTCTCGAGCCGTTCCAGGGTCGCCGGCACGTCGAGGATCGACTTCACCCCGGCGCAGACCACGACGATCGGTGCGGTCGCGAGCCCCATGAGGTCGGCGGACTCGTCCCACGATGTCGCCGCGCCTCGGTGCACGCCGCCAAGACCGCCGGTGGCGAAGACCTCGATGCCCACCAGGCTGGCCAGCCAGGCCGTGGAGGCCACCGTCGTGGCGCCCGGAACCCGACGGGCAAGGGTGACCGCGACATCACGGATGCTCGCCTTGTTGACGTCGTCGCGGCTCGCGATCTGGTGGAGGGCATCCTCATCGAGGCCGACCCGGACGCGACCGTCCAGGACGGCGATGGTGGCGGGCACGGCGCCCGCGGCTCGCACCGACTGCTCGATGTCGCGCGCCACCTGCATGTTGCTGTCGCGGGGCAGGCCATGGCTGATGATGGTGGACTCCAGCGCGACGACGGGCCCGCCGTGACGGAGGGCCTCGGCCACCTCTGGATGAACCTCGACGGGCAGGCCGCCCCACCGGTCGGATGCTGGGGTTGTCATGTCTCGATCGTCCTGATGATCTCGTGGTGGGTGGGGACACCGCGGCCCGGGCGGAACGACCGGGCCGGCCGGGGAGCTACCGCATGGCCTGCTCGAAGTCACGGATGATGTCGCGGGCGGACTCGATGCCGACGGATACCCGGATCATGCCGTCGGTGATGCCCATCTGCTCCCGCTCCGCTGGCGGGATGTCGAGGAAGGCCATCGTCCCGGGTACCTGGGTCACGGTCCGCACCCCACCCAGGCTCGCCGCGAAAGAGCCCAGCTTGAGGCCCTTGAGGACGCGCACCGCCTGGTCCTCGGTGTCCAGGCTGAACGCCAGCATCGCACCCGGCATGTCGAACTGCCGCTGGGTCAGTTCGTGCTGCGGATGGCTGGGCAGGCCCGGGTAGAACACCTTGCGGACCTGAGGCTGCTTCTCCAGCCATTCGGCGAGGGCAAGCGCGTTCTGGGTCTGCCGTTCGACCCGCAGCGGAAGGGTCTGCAGCCCCCGCAGCAGCAGCCACGCGTTGAACGGGGACAGCGCCCCGCCGAGCTTGGTGAGGGTGTTCCAGCGAACCTGCTCCAGCCAGTCCGCGGGGAGGATGTCCGAGCGCAGGGTGATGACCCCACCCACCGCGTCATTGTGGCCGCCCATGAACTTGGTGGCGCTCTCGAGCACCACGTCGACGCCGTGCTCGTGGGGCCGGCAGACCGCCGGGCTGGCGAAGGTGTTGTCGCAGAAGACGACGATTCCCCGCGAGTGGGCGAGGTCCGCGAGGGCGCGAAGGGGCGCGATCTTCATCGTCGGGTTGGCGATGGTCTCCACGTAGAGGACGCGGGTGCGGTCGGTGATCGCCGCCTCCACCGCCGCGATGTCACTGGCGTCGACGAACGTGACCTCGATGCCGAAGTCCTGGATGCGGTGGTCGAAGAACTCGTGCGTGGAGCTGTAGGTGGTGAGGTCGGCGACGATGTGGTCCCCGGCCTTGAGCAGGCCGAGCAGGGCGTGGGAGATCGCCGCCATCCCGGAGGCGGTGGCCAGGCACGCCGTCGCGCCGGCGAGCTGGGCGACGTGCTCCTCGAGCTTGTACTCACTGGGGTTGCCGCAGCGGCTGTAGATGTTCACCTCCTTGCGAGCCCCGTCGACGATCTGGTCGTAGATGTCGTCGGCGTACTGGTAGTTGGCCGACATGTAGATCGGGTAGCTGATCGACTGCGTGCTGGCCTCGGGCTCGTAGTAGACGGCGCGGCTGGCGAAGTCGAGGTCGTCCATGGGGTGTCTCCTTGGGTTGGGGCGGGCCGGGCTGGCCGTCACTGCTTGATGGCGCCGCTGGTCAGCCCGCCGATGACCTGCTTCTGGAGGGCGACGTACACCACGAACGAACCGAGCGCGGCGAGCAGAACCGCCGCCAGCAGCACGGGGTAGTCGGTGACCCGCTCGCCCACGTAGTCGGTGAGTCCCAGCGGCAAGGTCTTCTTGCTGGGGGTGTTGAGCAGCACCAGCGGGAAGAGGAAGTCGTTCCAGACCCAGATGGTGTTGACGATGGCGGTGGTGAACATTGCCGGTCGCGCGATCGGCACCATGACGCGCAGGAAGGCCCGCAGTTCGGACGCGCCGTCGACCCGGGCTGCCTCGACCAGGGACCGTGGGACCGTGCTGAAGAACGCCCGCATGATGAGGACGGACACCGGCAGGTTGAAGGCCACGGTGGGCAGGACCACTCCGGTACGGGTGTCCAGGAGGCCCGCGTCGCGCAGCGTCGCGACCAGCGGCACCAGTGCGACGTACGCCGGGATGGCCATCGCGACCAGCATCGCGATCTCCACCCACGGCATCCAACGGGTGCGGTAGATGACGAAGGCGTAGCCGGCGGCGGTGGCCATGGCGACGGTCAACGCGACCGACACCACCGTCACCGCGAGGGAGTTTCCGGCGTAGACGAGCAGTTTCCCTTCGCCGAGCGCCTTGCCGTAGTTGGCCCACTGCGGGTCGGTGGGCAGCGACCAGACGGACGCCAGGAAGTCCTGGTTGCTCTTCAGCGAGCTGTAGGCCATCCAGAGGAAGGGGAAGATGACCACGGTCAGGTGCACCGCCAGGATGAGGTACACGATCGCGGTGCCGGTGCTGAGGCGGGGCCGCCCGCGGCCGGTCGTTGCCGGTACGGCCGCCGGGTGCTGCCTGGTGACGTGGATGGTCGAGGAACTCACGCCTCTCCTCGCTTCCCGCGGCGCATCAGGCCGAGGACGAAGACGCCGACCGCGGCGGTCAGCAGGATCTGGGCGAATCCGATGGTGGACGCGTAGCCGGCTTCGAAGTTCCCGAAGCCGGTCTGGAAGAGGTACGTGGACACCACATCGGTGGCGTTGCTCGGTCCCCCTCGGGTGAGCACGTAGACGAGGGAGAACGTCTTGAAGGAGGAGACGACCGCCAGCAGGGTCGTCGCCTGGACGTTCGACCAGACCATCGGGACGCTGACGGAGAAGAAGGTCCGGTAGTGGCCGGCGCCGTCGATGGCCGCCGCGTCGTACACCGCTTCGTCGACGTTCTCGAACGCGGCGACGAAGAGCAGGATGTACAGCCCCAGGTAGGTCAGGTTCATGACCACCAGCACCGCGGGCATCGCGGTCGACCGGTCGCCCAGCCACCCGCGTGCGAGTTCGTCGAGCCCGACGGCGTTGAGGAAGCCGTTCAGCAGCCCGAAGTAGGGGTTGTAGACGAAACCCCAGAGCAACCCGATGCAGATCTCGCTGATCACCACCGGCACGACGTAGACGAACATGGCGAACCGCTTGATCCGGGGCACCACCCGCACCAGCCAGTACGCGATGACCATGCCGACGCCGACCTGGAACACGATCGCGGTGAGCGCGACCAGGACGTTGTTACGAAGTGACCCCCAGAAGATCCGGTCGCCGAGCAGCCGCTCGTAGTTGGTCAGGCCGGTCCACTGCCGGGGCGAGACGCCGTCCCATGAGTGGAACGACAGGACCCCGGCCGTGAGCAGCGGGTAGGCGACGAAGACCGCCAGGAACAGCACCGCGGGCGCGAGGAACAGCAGTGCTGCCCGAGCGTCGCGGCGGGCGGCGACGGACCGCGTGGATGTGGACACGAGACCTCCTGGGTCGCCGCCCGAGCGCCCGTAGCCGGGGCGGGCGCTCGGGCAACGGATCGCAGTGGTTACTTGCCGGCCTTGGCGGCGTTCTCGATGGCCTCGGACGCCGCCGCCGGCGGGATCGAGCCGTCGATCAACCCTTGGAGGGTGGAGTAGTACGTCTCGGTGGTCTTGGGGGCCATCGCGGTGTCGTAGAACGGGTCGAGGGTCTCGGCCTTGCCGATCACGTCCTGGACCACCCCGGCCAGCAGCGGGCCGGCCGCCTCCGGCGTGGTCGCCCCCTTGCGGGCGACCATGGTCTTGCGGATCTGGACGTACTTGGTCATCACCTCGGGGCTGGTGATGTGGCGGAGGAACGCCAGGGCCGCCTCCTTGTCCTTGGCCTTCTCGGACACGGCGAAGCTGGCGGCGACGCCGGCCAGGACGTCACTCTGGTTCCCCTTGCCCGCCGCGAAGGTCGGGAACGGGAAGTAGCCGAGCTCGAAGCCGGCCGGGGCCTCCGCGGACATACCGATCTGCCAGGTGCCGTTGAGGACCATGGCCGCCTTGCCGTTGAGGAAGAGGATGTTGGCCTCCGCGTCGGACATGCCGTTCGCGCCCTTCGGCAGGTATCCCTTCTGGGCGAGCGTCTGCAGGACGCCGGCCGCGTCCTTGGCCTCGGGTCCGAAGGTGGCGTTCTTGTCTCCGGCGCCGAAGCCGGACATGACCCCACTGCCGTGCATGCGCATCTCGGCGTACTGGAACCAGAAGGTCGCGGGCCAGCTGTCCTTGTTGCCGAGCGCGACCGGCACCACGCCGGCCGACTTGATCTTCTCGGCCAGGTCGAGGAACTCCGGCCAGGTGGTGGGGACCTGCCATCCCTTGGCGTCGAACAGTGCCTTGTTGTACCAGACCAGCGCGGCGTCGATGTCGATCGGCACCGCGTACGTCGAGCCGCCGAAGGTGACCGACGGCAGCGAGCTTTCCAGGAAGCTGTCGCGCCAGCCCTGCTTGGCGAGCTCGTCGTCCAGCCGAAGGACCTGGCCGCTGTCGACGAAGGCCTTCAGGTAGCCACCCGGCAGCGTGTAGAAGACATCCGGCGCGTTGCCCGAGGCCATGGCCGTCTGCAGTTTCGTCTTGTAGGAGGACTGCTCGGCCGACACCTCCTTCACCTTGATGTCGGGATGCGCCTTCTTGAAGGTGTCCAGCGCGTACTCGATGAACTCGACCTTGTCCTTCTGGCCTGCGTAGGCGTGCCAGATCTCCAGGGTCTTCCCGCCGCCAGAGGTGTCAGCCGAGCCACCGGCGCCTGCGCACGCCGACAGCATCACGAGCGCGGCACCGGCAGCCAGTGCCGCTCGCCATGCAGATCTGATTCGCATCCCAGACTCCCGTGGTTCCACTGCTTGAAAACTTGGTGGGTAGTAGTACTACCACCACGAGTCAGCCTGGTCTAGGGTGTTGCTCAATTCGAGACGGGGCGAGGGAATGACCAACTCCACCACCAACGGCACCAGCGCCCTGGCGCGACTGAGGGCAGCCAGGCCAGCACTGTCCGACACCGAACGGAAGGTCGCGGACTGGATCCTCGAGCAGCCGGCAGGATTGCTGGAGAGCTCGATGCTGGATGTCGCCCGGGCATGCAACGTCAGCGACACGACGGTGCTGCGGATGTGCCGCAACAGCGGCTTCGCCGGGTTCACCGACCTGAAGCTCGGCCTGGCCCAGGACCTCGCCTCGCCGACCCAACTGATCCACGACGACGTCACGCCGGACGACGACGCGGCGACGGTCGCGGCCAAGGTCTTCGCCAGCACCATCCAGTCCCTGCGCGACACGCACCACCTGCTGACCGGCCAGGACATGGCACGGGCGCTGGACCTTCTCGAAGCCGCCGACCACGTCCTGGTCGGCGGCGTGGGCACGTCCGGGGTCGTCGCGCAGTCTTTCTACCAGCGGTGTCACCGGCTGGGGATCCGCTGCGACGCCCCGGTCGACTCGCAGTTGCAGATCATGCACGCCTCCCTGCTGCGCCCCGGGGATCTCGCGATCGGCATCTCCTACTCAGGCGCCACGAAGGACGTGGCCGACATGCTGGCCCAGGCGCGCCGGGCCGGGGCGTCCACCCTCGTCGTGACCGGCAACCGGGACTCCCACGTCGCGCGGCAGGGAGACGTCGTGCTGGTCAGCGTCTCCCACGAGACCCGCAGCGAGCCCCTGGCCGCCCGGGCCTGCCAGATGGCACTCCTCGACGCCCTCTATGTCGCGTACTCGCTGCGGCACGTCGACGACGTGCTGGAGAACGAGAAGCGACTCAACCAAGCCATCGCACAGCGTTCCTATTGACTATTTCGGACACCAGTTGGAGAACCGAGTGATCGTCCAGATCTACACCGCGCAGTCCGCTCGCGAGGCCCTCGCCCTCGCGGAGGTAGGAGTCGACCACGTCGGCCTCACCCCGGCCAAGCTCGGCCTGCCGGGAGAGATCGATGAAGACACCGCAGCGGAAGCCGTCCGTGCGCTGCGCGGGAAGGCGGTCTCGGTGGCCCTGTCCGTCTCCAGTGACCTCGACGAGATCGTCCGCATGACCACGCGGGTCCAGCCCGACATCCTGCACCTGTGCGGCGAGCCCGGCGCCGTGCCGCCGGCCGCCGTCGCGTCGCTCCGGCGCCGGCTGCCCGACTGCAAGATCATGCAGGCCATCGCCGTCACCGGGTCCGCGGCGGTGGACACCGCCCGCGCCTACGCCGATGTCAGTGACCTGCTCATCCTCGACTCCCACACCGACGAGGTCGCAGGCGTCGGCGCCGCCGGGGTGGTGCACGACTGGGACATCAGCGCGCGAATCGTCGCGTCCGTCGGCATCCCGGTCATCCTCGCCGGGGGCCTGTCGCCCGAGAACGTGGCGGCGGCGATCGCGACCGTGCAGCCCTGGGGCGTGGACTCGCTCACGCTGACCAACCGGGCGCTGCCCGGAGGTGGCTTCGAGAAGGACCTCGCCCGCGTCGCCGAGTTCGTCGGCAACTCGCGTGCCGCCCGGGTCCCGGCATGAGCACCACGGTCAACCACCCCATCCCCCGATTGCCTGGTCAGCCTCCGGACATCTCCCCCGCCTCCCCCGCGGTGTCCGCACAACCGCCTGGTCCGGACGCCGAACCGCACGTCGACCTGGACGTCCTCGACGCCGTCCAGCGTCGGGTGCTGTGGCTCGCGACGCGGATCGTGGATGCGGCCAACCGTGAGCGGGACACCGGCGACGGGGTCAAGGTCGGGGGTCACCAGGCGTCATCGGCGTCGATGGTGACGGTGATGACCGCGCTGTGGTTCGCGCACCTGGACGGGGCGGACCGGGTGGCGGTCAAGCCGCACGCCGCGCCGGTCTTCCATGCGATCCAGTACCTGCTCGGCAAGCTGGACCGTTCCTACTTGACGAAGCTGCGCGCACGGGGCGGGCTGCAGTCGTACCCCTCGCGGACCAAGGATCCCGACGAGGTCGACTTCTCGACCGGCTCGGTCGGGCTCGGCGCGGCGGCGCCGCTCTTCGCGGCGGCCGTGCGCCGCTACGTGGACGCCCACTTCGGGGCGCGCCCCCG
This sequence comes from Micromonospora sp. NPDC047738, assembly GCF_040642675.1. NCBI lineage: Bacteria > Bacillati > Actinomycetota > Actinomycetes > Micromonosporales > Micromonosporaceae > Micromonospora > Micromonospora sp. NPDC047738. The sequence continues at coordinate 160,819 of NZ_JBEYSO010000005.1, read as the reverse complement.
GTCACGGTTCATCGCGCTGCTCGGCGACGCCGAACTGGACGAGGGGAACGTCTGGGAAGCGGTCGCCGATCCTGCCACCCACGGGCTGGGCAGGGTCACCTGGATCGTGGACTTCAACCGGCAGTCGCTGGACCGGGTGGTCCCCGGAATCCGGATCGACCAGTGGCGGGCCTCGTTCGAGGCCAACGGCTGGCACGTGGTCGAGGTCAAGTACGGGCGACGACTCCAGGCGTTCTTCTCCCGCCCCAACGGTCCGCTGCTGCGGGAGTGGATCGACGCGATGCCGAACGAGCAGTACCAGTCGCTGTTCGGCCTCAGCGGCCCGGCACTGCGGGAACGGCTCCTGGACGGGGCTCCCGCGGGCCTGGCGGAACTCGTCGCCGACGTCACCGACGACGACCTGGGCGAACTGGTCACCGACCTGGGCGGCCACGACCTGGGCGCGGTGCTGGACGGGCTGGCCGAGTGCGACGCCACGGACCGACCGACCGTGCTGTTCGCCTACACCATCAAGGGCTGGGGCCTGCCCATCGCGGGGAATCCGCGCAACCACTCGGCCCTGCTCTCCGGTGAGCAGATCGATGCGCTGCGGGCCCAGACCGGCGTCCCCGCCGACCGGGAATGGGATCGCTTCGATCCCGACTCGGCCGAGGGCCGGTGGATCGAGGAACGCGCGCGGCAACTGGCCCGGCAGCCGCGAAACGCTCGGCTGGGCGTCACCGTGCCGACCGCCACCGGGGTACGGGTCTCCCGGCCGGTGTCCACCCAGGAGGCCTTCGGCCGGATCCTGGTGGACCTCTCGCGCGACGAAGCAGTCGCCCCGTATCTGGTGACCACCGCGCCGGACGTCGCGACATCGACCAACCTGGCGGGGTTCATCAACCGGGCCGGCGTGTTCGCGCCCACAGAGCGGCGATCCTGGAACGCCGACCCGGTGCTGAGGTGGGCGGAAGGACCGACCGGGCAGCACATCGAGCTCGGCATCAGCGAGATGAACCTGTTCCTGCTGCTCGGGCAGCTTGGCCTGGCCTGGGACCACTCCGACCAACCGCTCCTGCCGGTCGGCACCGTCTATGACCCGTTCGTGTGCCGGGGGCTGGACGCCTTCATCCACGGCGCCTATTCCGGCTCACGGTTCCTGGTGGCCGGCACGCCTTCCGGGGTGACCCTGGCACCTGAGGGCGGGGCTCATCAGTCCACGATCACCGCGTCCATCGGCATCGAGCTGCCTGGCGTGACCTTCCTGGAGCCCGCATACGCCACCGCCCTGGACTGGCTCATGTGCGACGCCCTGTCGCGCATCGCCGCCGGTGACCCGGGCTCGGCGGGCGCCGCCGGCGACCACGGGGCGTACTACCTGCGGCTGTCGACCCGCCCGATCGACCAGGCACCGTTCGAAGCGGCCCGGAGCCGGCTGGGCGACGTGGTCCTGCGCCGGCAGGTTCTGGCCGGTGCGTACCGGCTGGTCGACGCGTCCGAGTTGGCCGCCGCCGGCGCACCGCAGGTCTACCTGGCCGCCAGCGGCGCCGTCCTGCCCGAGACGGTCGCGGCGGCGACCGAGCTGGCCGAGGAAGGCATCGCCGCACACGTCGTGGACATCACCTGCGCCGACCGCCTCTTCACCGCCTGGCAGCGAGCACTGCGGCAAGGCATCCGGACCGCGACCGCGCCGGCCAGCCCCGGCGCGTTGCGCACCGCGTTCGCGACGCGGGCGCCCCTCGTGACCGTCCACGACGCCTCCAGTCACGCGCTCGCGTGGCTCGGCTCCGCGCTCGGCGTGCCCGCGGTGCCGCTCGGGGTCGACGAGTTCGGACAATCGGGCAGGGTCGCCGACCTCTACGAGATCCACGACCTGCTTCCTGGATCGATCACGAACGCGGCACTGGCCGCCCTGACCCTGGGAACCTGATGGCGCCAGGGTGTGGCCGACAACGGAAATCACCCGATCCGGGTGACGCCGGCTCGCCCTCGCGTCCGTGAGTCTGTCCCTGCCGGCGTACGGCTGGGGGGACGAATGACCGACCCGATCAAGGAGTTCTTCGCCGACATCGAACGGAGCAGGCCGCATCTTCCCGAGAAGTACGCCGGGACGATGCGGTTCGATCTGACCGTCGACCACGTGCTGGAGCACTGGGTGCTGATCTTCGACTCGGGAGACGTGCAGGTCGCCAGGGACAGCCGGGAGGCGGACTCAGTCATCCGGGCCAGGCGGGACGTGTTCGCCCGGATACTGACCGGTGAGCAGGGGGTGTACGCCGCCGTGTGGCGGAACCTGCTCAGCGTCGAAGGCGACATCAGCCTGCTGGCCACGCTGCGCGAACTGCTGCCGGCGGCTCGGCGAGCCGGCCGGACCGCGGCTCGGACACCGGAGGGCTGAACGTGGATCCGAAGCTGGTCAGCACCGTGGACGGCAACACCTACATCCTGAGCGACAACCGCGGCGACATGTCCGCCGATGCGGGTGTTGCGACCGGGCTGTACTCCTTCGACACCCGGTTTCTGAATCAGTGGGCCCTGAGCGTCGACGGGAAACGCCTGAACCTGCTTGCCGTGGACGAGCTGAACTTCTTCGAGACGCGGTTCTTCCTGGTTCCCGGGGCGGCGACGCACTACGTGGACGCGACGGTGTCGGTGATCCGGCACCGTTCGATCGAGGGCACCTTCAACGAGCAGCTGATCGTGCTCAATCACGACAAGTCACCCGTGACCATGCGGGTCAGGATAGACATCGGCAACGACTTCGCAGACACGGTGGAGCTGCGCCGCGATGGCGGCGGACCACGGCAAGGCCGCACCTCGGTCCGGGTCGACAACGACGGCCTGCGGCTGACCTACGAGCGGGAGTCGTTCGTCCGGGAGACGATCGTGACGTCGTCCGAGCCGGCGGCGGTCGACGAACGGGGCATGACGTTCGAGGTGACCATCGGACCGCACGGCAGCTGGCGAACCACCTTGCGGGTGGACGCGGTGCTGCGCGGCGCGCACGGCCGGGACGTTCGGGCCAACCTCGCTTCCCACCGCGGACGGAAACGACCGGAGATGCGCCGCGAGCTCGAGGAATGGCTCGACTCGGCACCAGACCTGCGCACCGACTCGGCCTCGCTGGCCGTCACCTACCGCCGCAGCTTGATCGACCTGGGTGCGCTGCGTTATTCCACGTGGACCTACCGGGAGCGGCTGCCCATGGCCGGGATGCCCTGGTACATGACCCTGATCGCCCGGGACGCTCTCATCTCCTGCCTGCAGGCGATCTCGTTCACCCCGCAGCTGAGCGTGCCCACCCTGCGGTTGTGCGCGGTCGGGCACGGCACCCTGCCGAACGACTTCCGGGAAGAGGATCCGGGCAAGGTCTTCTACGAGGTCCGGTACGGCGAGAGCGCGGCCTTCGAGGAGCAGCCACAGGCCGCCGACTTCAGCGCGGCCGACACGACCCTGCTGTTCGTGGTGCTGCTCGACGAGTACGAACGGTGGACCAGCGACGAGAGCCTGGTGCGCGAGCTTGAGTACGAGACGCGCATGGCGCTGGCCTGGATCGACCAGTACGCCGACCTGACCGGCCGAGGATACGTGGCGTACCAGCGGCGCAACCAGCGGTGCGGCGTCATCAACCAGGGTTGGAAGAACACCCCGGACGGCATCTCCTACCGCGACGGGCGGCTGCCCGGCTATCCCCTCGCCACCTGTGAGCTGCAGGGCTACGCGTACGACGCGAAACTACGCGGTGCCCGGCTGGCCCGGCAGGTCTGGGACGACCCGGCGTACGCCGATCGCCTGGAGCGGGAGGCCGCAGACCTGAAGGACCGGTTCAACCGGGACTTCTGGATCGCCGATCGCGGTTACTACGCGGTCGCTCTGGAGGCCGACGGTACCCAGGTGGACGGGCTCACCTCGAACATCGGCCACCTGCTGTGGAGCGGGATCGCCACCGAGGAGAAAGCGGCCCAGGTGGCCGAGCACCTGATGAGCGACCGGCTGTATTCGGGCTGGGGAATCCGGACACTGGCCACCGACAACCACCGTTACAACCCGATCGGCACCCACACCGGGATGGTGTGGCCGTTCGACAACGCGCTGATCGCCTACGGCCTACGCCGGTACGGGCATGACCGGGAGGCCGCCCGGGTCGCGGAAGGAATCCTGACGGCGGCGAGCTGTTTCGACGGACGACTACCCGGCGCGTTCGCCGGATACGGCCGGAGCCTGACCAGGTACCCGGTCACCCTGCCACGAATCGGCTCCCCGCAGGCCATCTCTGCCTCAGCCCCGCTCATGCTGCTACGCACCCTGCTGGGCGTGGAACCTTGCGAAGGGCACCTGTCGGTCGAACCGGCGGTCCCGGAGACGATCGGGCTCGTCGAACTGCTCGGCGTGCCCGGCCCGTGGGGACGGCTGGACGCCGTCGCCCACGGCCGATTGCCGGTGCCCGGCTGACCCGAGGATCGGAGCGCTCACTCCCCTGTGTCGGACTGGGTGCGTGTGGCGGCGACGACCCGGCGTACCTCGTCGCCGTCGGTGGCCTCGCGTCCGTCGCGCCGCACCGGTGCCCGCAGGTGCACCTCCCGCGCCCCGGTCTCCGCGAGCACCTGCCGGACGTTGTGCGACCGGATGCCGCCGCCGGCGATGACCCGCAACCGGTCGCCGGCCCGCTGCCGTAGCGCAGCGATCCGCGCGGCGCCGGCCAGCGCGGTGGGCGCCGCGCCGGAGGTGAGCACCGCGTCGGCTCCGAGGTCGATGATCTCCTCGATCGCCTCCAGCTGGTCGCCGACCTCGTCGAAGGACTTGTGCACCGTCACCGGCAGCGGCCCCGCCGCCTCGATCAGGCGCCGGAGCACGGCCAGGTCGAGGCCGCCGTCGGCGGTGACCGCGCCGACCACCACCCCGACCGCGAGGCCGTGCGGATTGGGCAGGCTCCGGATGGCCGCGATGTCGGCGAGCATCACCTGCTCCTCGATCTCGCTCAACCGGAAGTCACCGCCCCGGGGACGGACCATGACGCGTACCCCCACCCGGCGCAACGTCCGCAGGGCGACCTCGACGGTGCCCAGGCTGGGGGTGGTGCCGCCCTGGCCGAGATCGGCGCAGAGCTCCAGCCGGTCGGCCCCGGCGGCCTCGGCCACCAGTGCGGTCGGCACGTCACTCACGCAGATCTCCACCGTGGTCATGCCGCCTCCTCGCTTCGCTTGGTCATCCGGCCGCCCCGGCCCCTGCGGCCGCCTTGCTCGACTCCGGACGCAGCGGGAAGTGGCAGGCCACCTGGTGCCCGTCGCCGGCCAGCGGCGGCTCCGTCGCGCAGATCTCCTGCGCCAGCGGGCAGCGGGTCCGGAACCGGCACCCGGTGGGCGGGTTCAACGCGCTGGGCAGCTCGCCTCGGATGGTGACGCCGTCGCGAGCGGTCGCGGCGTTCGGCGTGATCGAGGGGACGGCGTCGATGAGCGCCTGCGTGTACGGATGCCGGGCGGCCCGGACCACGTCCCGGGCGGGACCGACCTCGACGAGCTTGCCGAGGTACATGACGCCGATCCGGTCCGCCATGTAGTCGACGACGGACAGGTCGTGGCTGATGAAGACGTACGCCAGGCCGAGCTCGCGCTGCAGGTCCCGCATGAGGTTGAGCACCTGCGCCTGGATCGACACGTCAAGCGCGCTGACCGGCTCGTCGCCGACGATCAGCCGGGGCTGCAGGGCCAGCGACCGGGCCAGCCCGATGCGCTGCAGCTGGCCGCCGGAGAACTCGTGGGGGTAGCGCTCCAGGACCCGCCGCGACAGCCCCACCTGGTCGAGCAGCGTCGCGATCCGCGCCCGCCGCGCTGCCCCGTCGCCCACCTTCTGGATCTCGAGCGGCTCGGCGAGGATGGCGTCGACACGCATCCGCGGGTTCATCGCGGCGTAGCTGTCCTGGAACATCAGTTGGACCTGCCGGTGCATCCGGCGGCGCTCCCGCCCGGCCAGGCTGGCGATGTCCGTGCCGTCCAGCAGGATCTGCCCGGCGGTCGGCCGCTCCAGCCCGACGGCCAGCCGTCCCACGGTGGACTTGCCGCAGCCCGACTCGCCGACCAGCCCGAAGGTCTCCCCCGGGCCGACGTCGAAGGAGACACCCGCCACGGCGCTCACCTGCCCGGCGGACCGGCGCAGCAGCCCGCGGCCGTGTGCCGCGTAGTTCTTGACCAGCGCCTGCACCGACAGGACCGGGGTCGCCGCCGGCTGGTCTGCTCCGGCCGTCGAGTCGGCCGGTTCGGGCGCCTGCTCGACCCGCACCCGAGGCGGCAGGGTGACCGGTGCGGCGGGCACCGGGTGCAGACAGGCGTGCCGGTGCTCGCCGACCGACAGGGCCACCTCGGTGGTCCGGCACTCGTCGGTGACGTGCCGGCAGCGTGGCGCGAACCGGCAGCCGGCCAGGGGCCGGGACAGGTCCGGCGGCAGTCCCGGGATACTGTAGAGCCGGGCGTGTGCACCGCTCTCCCGGATCGCCGACTCGGGGAGCGCCTCCATCAGCGCCTCCGTGTAGCGGTGCCGAGGCGAGCGGAACAGTTGCTCGGTCGCCGCGGTCTCCACCACCCGTCCGGCGTACATGACGGCGACCCGGTCGGCGCGGCCGGCGATCACCCCCAGGTCATGGGTGACCAGGATGACGGCCATCCCGAACTCTTCCCGCAGGTCGTCGATGAGTTCGAGGATCTGCCGCTGCGTGGTGACGTCGAGCGCCGTTGTCGGCTCGTCGGCGATGAGCAGGCGCGGGGAGCAGACCAGTGCCATCGCGATGGCGACCCGTTGCCGCATCCCGCCGGACAACTCGTGCGGGTAGTTGTCGACGATCCGGTCCGGGCGTGGCATCCCGACCCGGCGCAGGATCTCGATGGCCCGCTCCCGGGCCTCCGCCCTGCCGACTCGCTCGTGCACCCGCAGCGGTTCGGCGACCTGGACGCCGATCCGCATGGTCGGGTTGAGCGAGGTGAGCGGGTCCTGGAAGACCATGCCCATCCGGACACCACGGATCCGGCGTACCTCGTCTGCTGGCAGCGATCGCAGGTCCCGGCCTTCGAAGAGGATCTGCCCGCCGGACACCCGGCCGCCGGGCGGCAGCAGCCCCATGATCGACAGCGCCGTCATCGTCTTGCCGCTGCCGGACTCACCCACGACGCCGAGGGTCTCCCCCGGCATGACCTCGAGATTGACCCCGTCGAGGGCGTGTACCGTGCCGCGGCGCAGCGCGATGTCGGTGTCGAGATCGCGCAGTTCCAGCAGGGGCTGGGCCCCTGCCGGCTGCCCGGCCGCCGAGGAGTGCCGAAGGTCGGTCGATTCGCTCATTCCCTGCTCCTGCTACCGCCGCCGGAGGCGGACCTCGAAGGCGTCCCTCAGCCCGTCGCCGATGAAGTTGAAGGCGAGGACGATGAGGATGATGGCGATTCCGGGCGGATACAGCAGCCACCAGTGGCCGCTGTAGGTGTCCGCGAGGCCGTCGGAGAGCATCCCGCCCCAGTTCGCCGCCGGCGGGGGGACACCGAGGCCGAGGAACGACAGGTACGCGACGTAGAGGATCGCGTCGGCGACCTGGAAGGTCGCGTTGACGATCACGGTCCCGATGGCGTTCGGCACGATGTGCCGGCGCACGGCCCGGCCGCCCGTGCCGCCCATCGCCCGCATGGCCTGGACGTACTCGCGGGAGCGCAGGGTCAGTGCCTCACCCCGGACCAGCCGGGCCGGCCCCAGCCAGGCGAAGGCGCCGATGATGAGGATGAGCATCGACACGCTCGGGGTGACGATGGCGGCGAGCAGCATGAACAGGAACAGCGACGGGATCGACATCATCGCGTCGACCACCCGCATCATCGCCGAATCCGGCCACCCCCCGACGAACCCGGCGACGGCGCCCCAGAGCGTGCCCAGGGCGGTGGCGAGGATCCCGGCCGCGAGCCCGACGATGATCGAGGTCTGACCGCCGAGCATGAGCCGCCCCAACTGGTCGTAGCCGACCCCGTCGGTGCCGAGCGGATGCCCCTGCTCACCCGGGGCCAGGTGTACGGCGGTGAGGTCCGTGTGCACCTGGTCGGTGTGGTAGAAGAGCGGGCCGAGGAAGCAGATCCCGGCCAGCAGGACGAACAGGCCCAGGCCCACCAGGGCGAGCCGGTTCTCGCAGAAGACGACCAGCCCCTGCCGCCAGAGGCCGCGCACCGGCGCCTCGGCCGCGTCCGCCGGCTGGTCGGGGGCGGTGCCTGGGCGGACCGCCTGGGAGAGGGTGGTCATGACGCGCTCCCGCGGAGTCGGACCCGGGGATCGACGGCGGCGTAGAGCAGGTCGGCGACGAGCGCGCCGACGACCGTCGCGATCGAGATGATGACGGTGACCCCGAGCAGGATCGGGAAGTCACGCTTCAGCGCCGCCTGCCAGAACAACTGCCCCATGCCGGGGAAGTTGAACAGCGACTCGACGACCAACGCCCCGCTGAACAGCGCGGGCAGGTACATCCCGAGCAGCGTGATGACTGGGAACAACCCGTTGCGCAGCGTGTGCCGCAGGACGACCCGCCGCTCGGAGAGACCCTTGCTGCGGGCGGTGCGGACGTAGTTCTCGTTGAGGTTGTCGACCATGGCGGAGCGTACGTACCGCGAGTAGACCGCGATGGTGACGATGGCGAGTGTGACCGTGGGCAGGACCAGCCCGGCCGGATCGGCGAGCACCTCCGCCACCGTGAACCCTTGCGGTGCCTCCGGCGGCAGGATCGGCCAGACCTGCGAGAAGAGGATGATCATCATGAGGCCCATGAAGAAGATGGGCGTGGCGTACGCCAGCAGCGACAGCGAGGTGATGGCGTAGTCGGGCCAGCGGTTGCGGCGCACCGCCTGGATCACCCCGAGCGGGATCGCCAGCACGATGGCGAGCAGGGTCGACAGCAGCGACAACACCATGGTCTTCGGCAGCCGCTGGCTGATCGCCTCGACGACCGGCTGGTTGAGCTGGTACGAGTAGCCGAGATCGCCGTGCAGCAGGCGCTGCACGTACATGCCGTACTGCTGGATCCAGGGCCGGTCGTAGCCCATCTCGTGGTTGAACGCCGCCAACTGCTCCAGCGTGGCCTCCTTGCCGAGGGTGGCCCGCGCCGCGCCCCCGGGCAGCAGGTGCAGGATGAGGAACGCGATCACCGTGACGAGCACGACGACGATGAGGGCCTGGCCCAAGCGCGTGATGAGGTACCGGACCACCTGGGCGGTTCCTCCTCCCCGGTCGGGGCTCCGGCGGCGCGGTGGGCGCCGCCGGAGCCGGGACGATCAGTGATCGATTACTTCCAGGACCAGTCCTGGAAGTACATGAAGTTCATCGGGTCCTGCGGCTCGACGCCCTGCAGACCGGCCCGGTACGCCGAGACCTGGAACACCGGGTTCGGCATCCAGAGCACCGGCAGGTCCTTGGCGAGGAAGTCGTTGTACGCCTTGAGCGCGCTCTCGTCGCCGGAGAACTGCGTGGCCTCGATGAGCTTGTCGGCCTCGGGGTTGCTGTAGCTGCCCAGGTTCACCGGGGCGTCGGTGGCGAAGAGCCGCTCGCCGCTGGCGAAGGCCGGGTAGTACCAGCTGCCCTGCGAGCCGAAGAAGGACATGTCCCACGAGCAGGTCGCGTCCGTCGGCTTGCAGGCCGGGGTGACCGCGACCGAATCGGGCACCTCCTTGATGGTCAGCTGGATGCCGAGCTTGGCCATCTGCGACTTGATCTCGGCGAACATCTTGGTCGTGGCGGCGAAGCCGGTCTGGCTGGTCACGGTGAGGTTCAGCGCCGTGCCGGCGGCGATGCCGTCGCCGCACTGGTTCGGTCCGGTGCCCGGCGTCTGGCAGGTGGTCTGCCCGTCCGGGGTCACCTGCCAGCCGTGGCTCTCGAGCAGCTCCTTGGCCTTGGCCGGGTCGAACGAGTACACACAGCCGGCGGCGTCGGTGCCGTTGGTGCCCGGCTTGGCGGGCACCGGGCCGCAGGTCGGCGCGGCCGTGCCCGACCAGATCACCTTGCTGATCGTCGGCTGGTCGATGAGCATCTGCATCGACTGCCGCAGGTACGGCTGCTTGAACAGCACCCCGGTCTTCGGGTTGTTGAAGTTCAGCTGCAGGTAGGTGACGGACCAGCCGTACCAGGGGGAGACCGTGTAGCCCTTGGACTTGAGGTAGGCCTCCTGGGACAGGTTGGCCGCCGGCACGTACCCGTAGTCGATGTCACCGGCGCGCAGCACGTTGAACTCGGCGTCGTCGCCGGTGAACGGCCGGAGCACGACCTTGGCGAGCTTCGGCTTGTCCACTCCGGAGTAGTTCGGCTGGGCGGCGAGGGTGACCTCGCCGTTCGGCACGTACTTCGCCAGCTTCCACGGGCCGCTGTTGACCTTCCACAGCTCGTTGGAGTCGTACGTCTTGGGGTCCTTCGAGGCCGCGGTGAGGAAGTCGAAGACCTTCTTCGCGCCCTCCGGCGTGCTGGCCAGGTTGCTCACGGCCGCGGTGGCGGAGTCCTTGTCCCAGGCGTGCTCCGGCATCGGGGTGATCTTGTTGAGCTGGTTGTCCACGAACCAGGCGGTGTTGTACACCTCCTTCGTGGTGATCGAGAAGGTCTTGTCGTCCTTGACCGACCACTGCGCGATGTTGTCCGGGAGGCCGCCGGCCCGGTAGGACGCCCACTTGTCCTTGTTCGCCGTGACCAGGTCGTACCAGAACTGGATGTCCTTGGTGGTGACGGGCTTGCCGTCGGACCAGGTGTTGTCCTTCAGCGTGATGGTCAGCGTCCTGCCGCCGTCGCTCACCACCGGCGGCTCGGCCATCGAGCGCTGCGGGTCGATGTTGTACTGCGCGGTGCCGTCCAGCTTGTACTGGTACAGCGACCGGTACAGCGCCTGCCCGAAGATGGCGTTCTCGCCCTGGGTGAAGCCGGGTGCCGAGATCGGCAGGATCCAGTTGGGGGTACGGAAGGCGACAGTCACGGTGTCCTTGCCCTGACTCCCGCCCGCCTTCGACGAACCGCTGCCGCCACCGCAGGCGACCAGGCCCGCCCCGAGGGCGACCGCGCTGGCTACCGCCACGGCGCCGCGGAGGGCGCGCCCGGGAAATCTGCTCCTCATGAGTCTCCTCGATTGATGTGCACGTGCCCCGTGTCTCCGGGCGCCGGCGGCGTCGGCATGCGTCCCGCCGCCTGGTGCTGCTGCTCCTCGACGTTCGACGCGGAGAATGTAACCGCGCCGAAGTGCCGAGTCAACGAAAGTTACCCTCTTTATTCGGCAACTTTGGCCAGGGTACGATCGAAGTCGGCGAAGCATCGACCGATACTCTTCGCGTGGGCTCCGGAGCGCACCCTGCCGTGGCACTGCGACACACTGAGGCGGCGCCGGAGGACCGCCCAAACAAGGAGAAGCACCTTGGAACCATCGATCTCCGCCACCCTGCGCGACCAGACCCTCGACCTGCTGGCCAGCGGCGCGGCCACCTCGCGCGCCGACCTCATCGAGGCGTTGCAGGTCGCCCCCTCGACCGTCACCAGCGTGGTACGCCGCCTGCTCGAGGAGGGCGTCATCCTGGAGGAGGGGGTGGGCCGGTCCACCGGGGGGCGGCGCCCCCGGATCCTGCGCCTGCGGGAGACCAAGGGGGTCCTCGCCGTCGCCGAGCTGGGTGGCCGGCACGCTCGGGTGGGGTTGTGCGCGCCCGACGGCGGGCTGCGCACCACCGAGGAGGTGGCCCTCGACATCGCCGCCGGGCCCGAAGAGGTGTTCGACGTTGTCGCGGCGACATTCGCGCGGCTCCAGGCGACGGCCGCGCCGGGCCAGGAGCTGCTCGGGGTCGGCGTCGCCCTACCGGGCCCGGTCGAGTTCCCCGGCGGCCGGCTGGTCGGCCCGGCCCGGATGCCCGGCTGGAGCGGTGTCGATGCGCGGGACCACCTCGCCGCGCGGTTCCAGGTGCCGGTGGCCGTCGACAACGACGCCAAGGCGGCGGCGATCGGCGAGTACGTCACCCGGAGAAACGAGTTCGGCGACATGATCTACGTCAAGGCCGGCACCGGCATCGGTGCCTGTCTGGTCAGCGGTGGACAGGTCTACCGGGGCGGTCGCGGCCTCAGCGGCGATGTCACCCACGTACGCGTGGCGGACAGTGGCGAGCGGGAGTGCTCCTGCGGCAGCCGGGGCTGCCTGGAGACCGTCGCCAGCGGCGCCGCCCTGGCCCGCCAGTTGGCCGAGCAGGGCTCATCGGCGACCACCGTCCGGGACATCATGGCAGCGGTCAGCGACGCCGACCCGACCGTGGTGACCATGGTGCGTCACGCCGGCAGGCTGCTCGGCGTGGCGCTCTCCGGCCTGGTCAACTTCCTCAACCCCGACGCCGTCGTCATCGGCGGCGCGCTGTCCAGCCTCGACGTCTACGTGGCCGCGACCCGGGGGATGCTCTACGAGCGCTGCCTACCGTCCATGACCCAGTCCCTGACCATCGAAGCCAGCGTCGCGGGCCCCGATGCGGCCCTGGTCGGCCTCGGGCACCTGCTGCGCATGACGGCCGACGTACGACCCTCCTGAGGAGCAACACCCGTGCCCCGTCCCCTCCGCATCGCCATCGGCGGCATCCACATCGAATCCAGCACCTTCTCGCCCCACCTCAGCACCGCCCACGACTTCGAGGTCACCCGGGGCGATGCGCTGCTGGCGCGTTACGGCTGGCTCTCCCCCGCCCAGCCCTGGGCCGCTGACGTCGAATGGATACCGCTCGTGCACGCCCGGGCCCTGCCCGGCGGGGCGGTGGACCCGGCGACGTACGAGGCCTGGGCCACCGAGATGGTGGAGCAGCTCGCTGCCGCCGGCCCGGTGGACGGCATGCTGCTGGACATCCACGGTGCGATGAGCGTCGTCGGACGCGACGACGCGGAGGGCGACCTGGTCACCGCCATCCGGTCGGTGCTCGGGCCGGAGCCGTTCGTCTCCGCGGCGATGGACCTGCACGGCAACGTCTCGCAGGTGCTGTTCGACGCCTGCGACCTGCTCACCTGCTATCGCACCGCCCCGCACATCGACGTGTGGGAGACCCGTGAGCGCGCCGCCCGGAACCTGGTCGAGGCGCTGCGCCGGCAGCGGCGCCCGCACAAGGCCCTGGTCCACGTGCCGATCCTGCTGCCCGGCGAGATGACCAGCACCCGCGAGGAGCCGGCCCGGGGGCTCTACGCGAGGATCCCCGAGGTCGAGGCCCGGGACGGCATCGTCGACGCCGCGATCTGGATCGGGTTCGCTTGGGCCGACCAGCCGCGCTGCCGGGGCGCGGTCGTCGTCACCGGCACCGACGCCACCGCCACCGCCGAGGCGGCCCGCGAGCTCGGCGGGCACTTCTGGGCGGCCCGCGACGACTTCGCCTTCGTCGCGCCCACCGGCTCGATGGACGAGTGCCTCGACACGGCCCTGGCCGCGGTCGCGGATCCGGCCCGGCGACCCTTCTTCATCAGCGACTCGGGCGACAACCCCGGCGCCGGCGGTGCCGACGACGTCACCTTCGCCCTCGACCGGCTGCTGGCCCGCCCCGAGATCCGCGACGGCTCCCGCCGCGCCGTGTTCGCCTCGCTGGTCGACCCGCAGGCCGTAGCGCAGATCGCCGACCAGCCGCTCGGCTCACCGGTCCGGGTGGCGGTCGGCGGGCGAATCGACTCCCGGGACCCGGGCCCGCTGCCGCTCGACGGGATCCTTGAGGCGGTCGCCGAGGATCCCGACGGTGGGCGGTGCGCCAGCGTACGGGTCGGCGGGCTGAGCGTCTTCGTCACGTCCCGCCGGATGCAGTACCGCCTGCTGGACTCCTACGCACGGCTGGGGATCGCGGTCGACGAGCTGGATCTCGTCGTGGTGAAGATCGGCTACCTGGAACCCGAACTGTTCGACGCGGCCGGCGACTGGCTGCTCGCGCTGACCCCGGGCGGCGTCGACCAGGACCTCGCGCGGCTGCCGTACCAGCGTGTGGTGCGACCGGTGTTTCCCCTGGACCGCGACTTCACCGCGGACCTCACCGTGGTGACCGGGTGATCGCGTGACGCAGCCCGAAGGCCAGTGCGTCCTCGCCGTCGACGTCGGTGGAACGACCATCAAGGGGGCCGTGGTCGGCGAGGACGGCCAGTTCCGGCACTCGCTGACCGTGCCGTCGCGGGCGGACGACGACCCGGTCAAGGCCGTCCGGTCCCTGTGCCTCCAGCTGCGCGACGACGCGCTCGCCCTCGGCGCCACACCCGCCGCGATCGGCGTGGTCACACCGGGCCTCGTCGACGAGATCGACGGGGTGGTGCGGTACGCCGCCAACATCCGGTTCCGCGACGTGCCGCTACGCGCCCTCGTCGGGGACGATCTCGGACTGCCGGTGGCGGTCGGGCACGACGCACGGGCGGCCGGCGTCGCCGAGGCGGTGGCCGGAGCAGCCCGCGGACTGGACAACTTCCTGCTGCTACCGCTGGGCACCGGCATCGCCGCGGCGGTGGTGGTGCATGGTGCGCCGGTGCCGGGCGCGACCGGCTCGGCCGGCGAGGTCGGCCACATGCCGGTCTACCCCGGCGGGGAGCCGTGCAGTTGCGGGCAGCGGGGATGCCTGGAGGTGTACGCCTCCGCCGGCGGGCTGGCCCGCCGCTATGCCCGGCTCGGCGGAACCCGGGGGTTGGACAGCCGGGGCATCGCCGACGCGGTGGCCACCGATCGGGTGGCCCGCGCCGTCTGGGACGACGCGACCCAGGCTCTGGGGACGGCCCTGGCCACCCTGACCCTGACCCTCGACCCGGCCCGCATCGTTCTCGGCGGTGGGCTCGCCGACGCGGGCGCGCTGTTCTTCGACCCGGTACGCGACGCCCTCCGGGCGGCTCTCGCCTGGCGGACCCCGCCCCCGGTGCTGCGCTCCGCCTTCGGCGCCCAGGCCGCACAGGTCGGCGCGGCCGCCATGGCCCGACGGGAGGCCGGCCTGCCCGTTCCTGACGGCTGGGGCGCACCCGAGCTCGTGCCGCCTGTTGCGTGACTGCGGCCGACCGCTAGCCGGCGCCGTGGAGGCCGGGGGCGACGCCAACCCGGACCGACTGACTCCCGGGTCCGGCCCGGGCGGCAGCCGGACCCGCAGCCTCGCCTCGTCCCGCTCCCCGGTGTGGTCGCCACGGAGCGCACAGCGGTCAGCTCCGTCCCGGTGCCTGACTCGGGCGGAGGGTGACCGCCTGGCGGAGGGCGCCCCGGCACGCCTGGACGGCGGGGTGCCGGCTGCGGCCGCGGCGTACGACGGTGAAGACCCGGCGGGTGCGCTGATCCCGGGGGAGTTGTCGCAGTGTGACGGTTGGGGGTTGTCCGCTCCAGACGAGGTCGGGCAGGAAGGCGGCAGCGTGCCCCTGCTCGACGAGGCGAAGGTGCAGCAGGAGGTCGGTGGTTTCGAACCGTACGTCGGGTTCGAAGCCCGCGTTGCGGCACAGGGTCACGGCCCAGTGCCGCGCGGTGGTGCCTTCGGGTTCCATCACCCACGGGTGGTCCGCGAGTGAGCGCAGCGCCGCCATGGGGTCGTGAGTGTCCGGGCCGGCATCGGGCAGGGCGAGGTGCAGGGGGTCGTCGAGCAGGTCTTCCTGTTCGAGTTCGGCGGGGCGCAGGTTGGGGTTGCCGGGATACTCCTCGGCCACGACCAGGTCGAAGTCGCGGGCCTGCAGGGCGGGTAGGGCCTTTTCGGGTTCCAGCTGCGTGACGTGGACGCGCAGGTGCGGGTGTTGGTCGCGCAGCAGGCCGAGCGCGGCCGGGACCAGGGCCAGGGCGGCGGTCTGGAACGAGGCGATGCGCAGTGTCCCGGTCAGCTCGGTCAGGGAGGCGGCGATCTCCGCCTCCGCACGCTCCAGGCGTTCGAGAACCGCTTCGGTGTGGGCGACGAGGATCTCGGCTTGCTCGGTCAGCTTCACGCGCCGCCCGACCGGTTCCAGCAATCGGACGCCGACCTCCGCTTCCAACTGCGAGAGCTGCTGGGAGACGGATGACGGGGCGTAGGACAGGGCGGCGGCGACCGCGGCCAGCGTGCCGCGGTGCTTGAGTTCGCGCAGCAGGCGCAGGCGATGCAGGTCGAACATGCACGCTCTCCTCGCCGTCGCGCAGCAACCCGTAACGGTCGGTTTTCTCGATGAGTATAGGTCGGAAACATTCGCTGGACCGATCATAGGAGTCCGTCGCACCCTGGAGCTGTGACCGAGAATGTCTCCTCCCCCGGGCTGATGCCGTGGCTTGCGCGGCCCGGCGCCCGCGCCTGGAGGTGCACACCCGCACCTGCCGAGGTGCGGAACTTCCACACCACCCTGCCCGACTACTCGCCCACGCCGCTGACCGAACTCCCGCCGCTGGCAGCGGAGCTGGGGGTGGGCCGCGTCTTCGTCAAGGACGAGTCGTGCCGGCTGGGGCTGCCCGCGTTCAAGGCGCTGGGTTCGTCCTGGGCGGTCCACCGCGTACTCTCCGAGCGGGCCGTGAGCGGTGACGAACCGGTCACCCTGGTGACCGCCACCGATGGCAACCACGGCCGGGCGGTGGCCCGTACGGCGCGCCTGCTCGGGCACCACGCCCACGCGTTCGTGCCGCAGGGTGTGCATCCGCAGGCGGTGGCGGCCATCGTCGCCGAGCAGGCGGCGGTGACCGAGGTCGCCGGGCCGTACGACGAGGCCGTCCGCCTGGCGGCGGAGGCCGCTGCCGCGCCGGCGGCGGTCCTGGTCCAGGACACCGCCTGGCCGGGCTATGAGCAGATCCCGGGCTGGATCGTCGAGGGCTACTCCACCCTCTGCGTCGAGATCGACGAGCAGCTGACCGCCGAGGAAATCGCCGCGGGGCCTGACCTCGTCGCGGTACCGGTGGGCGTCGGGTCACTGGCCCAGGCCGTCATCACCCACTACCGCAGCCGCCCGTCCGGACGGGCGCCCGCACTGTTGTCGGTGGAGCCGGCGGCCGCCGCCTGCGTCCTGGAAAGCCTCACCCACGGCGCACCGGTCAGCGTCACCACCGGCGACACCACGATGGCCGGGCTCAACTGCGGCACCCCGTCCAGCATCGCCTGGCCCTACCTGCACAGCGGGCTGGACGCCGCCGTCGCCATCCCCGACCCCGACAGCGCCCGCGCGGCCGTTGACCTCGCCGCTCTCGGTGTCCACGCGGGCCCCTGCGGGGCGGCAGCGCTCGCCGGCCTCCGTGCGGTGCTCACCGGCGTGGGGGCCGGGGAACGCCGAACGGCACTGGGACTCGATTCGACCTCGGTGGTCGTGCTGTTGAGCACCGAGGGCCCGGCCGCCAACCCGCACTCCACGCTCGATCACTGATCATCCGCAGCCCGCGACCGCCACCGGTTGACCCGCTCGCCCCCAACTCCACCGTCACCGACAGCTCCTGGGAGACAGACCTTGACGAGCCTCACCCCCAGCAAGATCACCGTCAACGGCGGACGCCTCTGGCAGTCGCTGATGGACCTCGCCGAGATCGGCGCGTACCACGACGAGCGCACCGGCCTGCGCGGCGTCAACCGCCTCGCCCTGACCGACACCGACGCGGCCGGCCGCCGCCAGGTGATCGCCTGGATGGAACAGGCCGGCCTGGCCGTCCGCATCGACCAGATGGGCAACATCTACGGCCGCCGCGAGGGCACCGACCCCACCGCGGCCCCCGTACTGACCGGCTCACACATCGACAGCGTCGCCACCGCTGGCGCCTTCGACGGCTGTCTCGGCGTCCTGGGCGGCATCGAAGTCATCCGCATCCTCAACGAACGCGGCATCACCACCCGCCGCCCCATCGAGGTCGGCATCTTCACCGAGGAGGAGGGCGTCCGCTTCGGCACCGACATGCTCGGCAGCGCCGTCGCCGCCGGTCGCCTGACAATGGCGTACGCCCACGCGCTGACGGACCGCGACGGCCGCACCCTCGGCGGTGAACTCGCCCGCACGGGCTTCGACGGCCCCGTCGAGGTACGCCTCGACGCGCCGCACGCCTACGTCGAATGCCACATCGAACAGGGCCCCGTCCTCGCCGAGCACGGGGTCGAGATCGGCGTCGTCACCGGCGTCCAGGGCATCTCCTGGCAGGAGATCACCATCCACGGTCGCGCCGCCCACGCCGGCACCACCCCGACCCACCTGCGCGCCGACGCCGGGCTCGCCGCTGCCCAGATCATCGTCCACCTGCGGTCCCTGGTCGACTCCGGCGACTACGGCGACCTGCGGGCCACCGTCGGCCATCTCATCGTCCACCCGGACCTGACCAACATCGTCCCGGCCCGCGCCGAGATGACCGTGGACCTGCGCAACCCCGACGACGCCCAGATGACCCGCGCCGAGGAGGCCCTGGCCGCGTTCCTGCACGACCTGGAGGGCAGCCAGCCGGGCCTGTCGCTGACCACCCGGCGGATGGCCAGGACCGCCTACGTCCCCTTCGACGACGGGGTGCAGAAGGTCATCGCGCAGGCCGCCGACGACCACGACCTGGCGCACGTCTCCCTGCTCTCCGGCGCGGGGCACGACGCCCAGGAGATCGCCGCGCTCTGCCCCACCGCCATGATCTTCGTCCGCGGCGAGTACGACGGCATCAGCCACAACCCCCGGGAATACTCCACCCCCGAGGCCTGCACCCACGGCATCGACGTCCTGGCCACCACTCTCCTGCGGCTCGCCAACCAAGATTGACCGCCCGCCACCCCGGCAACGACCCGAGCAGTGCGCGTCTGGTCCGGGAAGAGCCGCCGGACGCTTTCCGACTTCCTCCGGGCCTGCAGGTCCGAGCGCCCGTCCGGAACCTGATGACCATGGAAGGTCCCCGATGCTCTTCGAGACTCCCACCACTCCCGCGGCCCCCGATGCCCTGGACCCGGATGAGCATCCCGGCCGCCTGCTGGCCAGGCTGATCGCCATCAACTCCGTCAATCCTGACCTCGTCCCCGGTGGCGCCGGCGAGACCGAGATCGCCGACTTCTGCGGCGCATGGCTGGGCGCTCGCGGCTTCGAAGTGCATCGACTCGAGAAGCGCCCCGGCCGGCCCTCGCTCGTCGCGATCGCCCGCGGCACCGGCGGCGGCCGGTCACTCATGCTCAACGGCCATCTCGACACGGTAGGCGCGGCCGACTACGACGGCGACCCGTTCGACCCGCAGATCCGCGACGGCAAGATGTTCGGCCGCGGCGCCTTCGACATGAAGGGCGGCCTCGCGGCCATGATGGTCGCCGCGGCCCGCGCCGCCCGCGGTCCACTGCGCGGTGACGTCATGCTCGCCTGCGTCGCCGACGAAGAACACGGCAGTTCCGGCACCGCGGAGGTGCTGGAGTCCGTCACCGCCGACGCGGCAATCGTCACCGAGCCGAGCCAACTCGAAGTCACGCTCGCCCACAAGGGCTTCGTCTGGTTCGAGGTGGAGATCGAGGGCCGCGCCGCCCACGGTTCGCGGCCCGAACTCGGCATCGACGCCATCGCCAAAGCCGGGCACTTCCTGGTCGCGCTGGAGGAACTGGGCCAGCGCCTCATGACGGGCCCGGCCCACCCCCGCCTGGGCACCGGCACCGTGCACGCCTCCGTCATCCAGGGCGGCGAGGAGGCCTCCACCTACCCGGCGCACTGCCGCATCACCCTGGAGCGCCGCACCGTCCCGGGCGAGAGTCCCGACCGCGTCGAGCGCGAACTGACCGCCGTGCTCGACCGCCTGGCCGCCACGGTCCCCGACTTCCGCTACCGGCTGACCCGCGGCCTGCACCGCGAGCCCTTCGAGGCCGACCCGGAGGCACCCGTCGTCCGCACCCTGGTCCGCCACGCGGAAGGGATTCTCGGGCACCCGCCCGTGGTGCGCGCCGAGGCCTTCTGGACCGACTGCGCCCTCCTGGACCGCGCCGGCATCCCCTGCCTGCTCTTCGGCGTCGACGGCGCCGGTGCCCACGCCGCCACCGAATACGTCGACCTCGCCTCCCTGGACCACCTCACCGACATCCTCACCAGCACCATCGCCGACTTCTGCTCCTGAGCCGTCGACAGACCCCGGCTGCGCCTCCCAGGGGTATCTCGGCAAGCGGGCCGGTGTCACAGGTGCGGTGGCTTATGGTGAAAAGCCGGAATGGCCACTGTAGTCGCAGCTGCGGGCGACGCGGGCGTCCCGATCAAGCCAATAGAACCTTCACGTTGTCCAGCCGAAGGGTGGACCGATGACTGTGAGGACGTCGCCGAGCCGGGTGCCCGCGGCGTGCAGCCGCTGCTCGGCACTTCGGACCCGGCCATCTGCGCGGCCGACCGGTGCCGGCGTCGCCATGACCGACGCCGGGCGACCCGGCATCGCCAGCGCAAGTGCCGCCCACGTCGTCGCGCCGAACGCCCGCGGCGTCGACCACTGCTGAGATGGACTGGGCCGGATGGGCGTTGTTCGGGCTGGTCGCCACCACGGCGCTCACCGCGGCGCTGATCACCGCACAACTCGCCGGCCTCACTCGCCTCGACCTTCCCCTGGTGCTCGGGACCCTCGTCACCGAGGATCCCGACCGGGCCCGGGTCGCCGGGTTCTTCCTCCACCTCGGTGCCGGCCAGGGCTTCGCCCTCGGCTACGCGGCCACGTTCGCCCTGCTGCACCGCGCCACCTGGTGGATCGGCGCGCTGCTCGGGCTCCTCCACGTCGGGATCGCCCTGACGGTGCTCCTGCCGCTGCTTCCGGGTGTCCACCCACGCATGGCCTCGCAGCGGGCCGGCCTGGCCAGCACCGCGGTGCTGGAGCCACCCGGGCTGTTCGCTCTCAACTACGGCATCCAGACTCCCGCGGTCACGGCTGTCGTCCACGTCATGTTCGGGATCGTCCTCGGACTGCTCCTCAAGGCCGATTGACGTGACGAGCCCTCCGCCCTCGGCGCCGATCAGCGACTACGGCCTGCTGGGCGACACCCGCACCGCCGCCCTCGTCGCCAGTGACGGCCGACTCGACTGGCTCTGCGTGCCCCGCTTCGACGGTGAGCCCCTGTTCGGCCGGCTGGTCGGGGGCCCGGAGGCGGGCACGTTCCGGGTCGGGCCGGCCCGGCCGGCCGCAGTCGTCAAACGGCGCTACCGGCCGAACACCGCCACCCTGGAGACGACCTGGGCGGTCGGCAACGGCCGCCTCACCCTCACCGAGGGCATGGTGGCCGAGATCAGAGGCCACCTGCTGCCCACGACACTGATCGTGCGGCGCCTGTCGGCCGAGGAGGAAACGGTCGACGCCGTCATCGAGTTCGATCCCCGCCTCGGCGTACGGCACCGCCGGCCCCGAGTCCACCAGCGGCGCCAGGCCCTGGTGTGTGAGTGGGGGTCGCTGGCGGTCTCGCTGGGCAGCGCACCCAGGCTCACCATCGAACCGGGTCGGTCTGCCTCGATCACGGTCGGGCCAGGCCGTCCGGTCACTCTCGTGCTGGCCGTGGCCCACCGCGAACCGCTGATCCACGTCGAGCCGGCAGCAGCCTGGAAACTGCTCCTCGAGGACGAGAACCGATGGCGGGCCTGGACCGCCGAAATCGACGAATCGCTGCCTTTCCGGGACCACGTCGCACGAAGCCTGCTGATCCTGCGGCTGTTGACCTACTCGCCGTCGCAAGCCCCGGTGGCCGCACCCACGACATCACTGCCCGAGGATCCCGGCGGGATACGGAACTGGGACTACCGCTATGTCTGGCCCCGGGACGCCAGCATCGGCGTCAGCGCGTTCCTCAGCGTCGGCAAACCCGAGGAGGCCCACGGTTTCCTCGCCTGGTTGCTGCACGCCAGCCGACTGCAGCGGCCACGCCTGCCGGCAGTGTTCACCCTGCACGGCCGCCACGTACCAGCGGAACGGGAAATGCCCGGCTGGCCCGGCTATCTCGACAGCGCCCCGGTGCGGATCGGCAACGGCGCCACCGGCCAACACCAACTCGACGGCTACGGCTGGGTGATCGACGCCGCCTGGGCGTTCGCGCAGGCCGGGCACCTCCTCTACCCGGAGACGTGGCGGGCGGTGCGCGGCTTCGCCGACCTGGTCGCCCGGTGCTGGCAGGAGCCCGACGCCGGGATCTGGGAGGTCCGCTCGCCCGCCCAACACGTGCATTCCAAGCTGATGGGCTGGCTCGCCCTGGACCGGGCACTGCGCATCGCCGACACCCACCCGCTGCCGGACCGCCAACGTCGACGCTGGCAGAAGGCACGAGATGCCATCGCCGCCGAGGTCCGGACGCACGGCTTCGACCCGACGATGGGCAGCTACGTCCGCAGCTACGGCTCCCAGGACCTCGACGCGGCCCTGCTCGTCCTGCCGCTGCTGGACATGGACAGCATCGACTCACCCCGCGTCCGGGGCACCATCGACGCCATTCGGGACCGGCTCTCCGCCGGCGGTCCGCTCCTCTACCGCTACCCGCCGGGGCGTGACGGCTTCCCCGGCAACGAGGGCGCGTTCCTGCCGTGCTCGTTCTGGCTCGTTCAAGCCCTCGCCCGTACCGGACGCCGCATCGAGGCGGAGGAACTGTTCCAGACCATGCTCCACCACGCCAGTCCACTCGGCCTCTACGCCGAGGAGTTGGACCCCGCGACCGGCGCCCACCTCGGCAACTACCCCCAGACGCTGACCCACGCGGCGCTCGTCCAGGCCGCACTGGCAATTCGAGACGCCCCCGCAAATGTGCCTGGATCCGGCTGACCGCTGGAAACGCCCTTCGCCAGCGCGAGACCAGAGCGACTACGTCCGCGACTCCTCCGATGAGGCGGCGAGCGGCTCATTTGCACGAGTCACAGGCAGCACCAGCAGTACAGGTCCTCGCCCGCGTCTCGCGCACGCCGGGCAAGGGCGGCGACCTCCTTGATGACGGGCACCATCTCGTCCTCAGGCAACGGGCCGCTCCACGCCAGCTCTTCGATCCGGCCCCATCGCGCCGACAACTCACGCACTTGCCCGTCGTTGATCGAGGCCAGGGCGTCCCGCGTGGCGCGGTCGAGAGACATCAGCCACGGTCCTTCCTGGTCGTCCACGCTCCACAGCAGGTTGAGATCAACCAGGTTCACCTCCCAGTCGACACCTCGAACGAAGCTCACGAGCTTGCCGAGGGTCACTGCCGGCTCGATGCCCTTGAGGTCAATCGCATCGACAGCTGCGCCGTCTCCGCTGAAGGCGGCCGGCCCGCCACCGAGATCCGCCATCATTCGGACAGCCGCAGCGTCATCCTCTGCCCGGAAGTAGTCAAACAGCACGCCCATGGCGAGTACTCCACCACGCGGGTGCGACATTGGCTTCGGCTGCCCTTGGCTGTATCGATGGCGGCCGGACCAGATTGAAGCTGACCCTGATCCGCCCGCCCTGGCCGTCAGCCCGAGGCCGTCGCTCGAACCCCGTACCGTTCAGCCGCGCGCGCCTTGGCCTTCGCGGCCTCCACCTCGCGGTCGCGGGGAGGCGCCTTCGTCACGAGGCTGTCCAGCAGGGTCCGGGTGGCCGCGGTGACCGCGCGGACCGCCTCGTCGAACGCCTCCTCGTTGGCCGCGGACGGCCGCGTCGCGCCGCTGACCTTGCGCACGTACTGGATGGCGGCCGCCTCGATCTCGTCATCGGTCGCAGGCGGCTCAAAGTTGTGGAGCACTCGAATGTTCCGGCACATGCCTCCACGATGCCACGGCCTTGGCCACCGCGAGCTTCCCTGGAGCTTCGTTTCGGGTCTGCGTCGCTGTGCGGCTACTGCCTGAGCTGCCACGCTGACCGCAGGAAATCGCCAGCTGGCTCGCGGTGATCTCGCGCAGCGCGGCGTTGACCGAGATCGGCCACTGAGTGTCAACCTATCCGGTCGAGTTCGGTCAGCGCGTCCTCGGGAAGGGGCAGCGCGGCAGCGGAGACGTTTTCGCGCAGGTGCGCGACGGATGAGGTGCCGGGGATGAGCAGGATGTTCGGGGAGCGCTTGAGCAGCCAAGCCAGCGCGACGGCCATCGGTGTGGCGTCGAGGCGGGCGGCGACAGCGTTCAGTTCCTCCGACTGCAGTGGGGAGAAGCCGCCGAGCGGGAAGTAGGGCACGTAGGCGATACCCTGCGCGGCCAGGGAGCCGATCAGGGTGTCGTCGTCCCGGTTTGCGATGTTGTAGTAGTTCTGCACGCACACGACCGGCGCGATGGACTGTGCCTCGGCGAGCTGTTCAGAGTTGACCGTGCTGAGACCGAGATGCTTGATCAGGCCCTCCTGCTGCAGCTGCGCGAGGGCTGTGAACGGCTCGGCGATCGAGCCGGGAGCGGGCCGGTCGAACCCGCCGACGCGCAGGTTGACAACGTCGAGCACGTCGAGCCCGAGGTGGTCCAGGTTGTCGTGCACGGCTTGGCGCAGCTGCTCGGGAGCGAGCGCTCGGGGCCAGTTTCCCTCGGCGTCACGCAATGATCCGACCTTCGTCACGATGCGTAGATCGTCCGGGTATGGGTGCAGGGCTTCCCTGATGATCTCGTTGGTGACGTACGGGCCGTAGAAGTCGGCAGTGTCGATGTGGTTGATACCCAGCTCGACGGCCTCGCGCAGCACGGCCACGGCCGCGTCGCGGTCGGCCGGCGGGCCGAAGACGTGCGGGCCGGCCAACTGCATCGCGCCGTACCCCATCCGGGCGACCGTCAAATCCCCCAGCGGGAACGTCCCGCCGGGAAGCGTCGATGTCACGAGAATCCCTCTCCATGTGGTCGCAAATTCGTGAGCTTCCCGCCGACGCCGCCACCAAACCGCGGCGCTTGTCCAGCCGGCGATCCTCGGCGCGGTCGCTGGCGCCGGCGCCGACATGATCGGTCTCGGAGTCACATATTGATGCGGTTCCCCTCCTGGCCGGTGCCAGGCGGCTCCGGGCGACACTCGACCCCGGTTAGCCATTGGCTGACATGCTATGAGCCCCGACTGGGCGGCACGGAGATCAGCAGCTGTTCTGATCTGACCCCGATGAGCCGCTGAGCTGCAACCGCTCGCGTAGTCGCCGCGCTTCGCGGCCGCGGTACGCCCGCAGGATGTCTTCGAGCGTGTCGCGTACGTCCGGATCGGGATGATCGGCCAGGTACGCCAGCTCCTCGGCACCGCCGCGCCGGCCGCGGCCCAGTTCGCCGAGCACGTCGATGATCTCGTCGGCGGTGGACGCCCCCCGCAGCCGCGTCATCAGCTCGCTCTTCGGTCTGGGCGGCTCGTCGTAGGGGAACCGGCGGCGCAGGTTGGCCACCTTGTACCCCCCGCGCGGCAGACAGACGGGACACGGGCAGGGCCGCCGGCCGTGGGCCGCCGGCAGGTACCGCCAACCGACTCCCTGCGGAACGTCACGGATCCGGCGCACCTCGGCGACGACGATCGCGCGGGGCACGAACACCTCGTAGCCGCGCGGATCGTCGAACTCGCGCACCGCCGCGACCGCCTGTGCGGCGGTGGCCTCGCGGGGTGGGGCAGTGTAGCGCCCGACGGTGACCGGCTCGTCGTCGGGCAGCCGCAGCTGCACCGCAACCAGGACGCCCGAGTGCCAACGCCGCAGCTCGCGCACCCACTGGTAGGTGAGAGTGAACGACGGCAGTACGGGCATGCAGTACACGCCCCGTCCGCCGGCCCGCCCGCGGCTGCGCGCGGCGACTCCCGAACGCGCGATGCGTCGAGCCGATCGCGCCGTGGTGATATGCACGAACTCCGCCATCACCGGGGATGGTAGCCGGGCGGCGGCGGTGATGATCACGAGTTTTCGAGCAGGCTAGGGAAGCGGAAGTTCACACCGCATCGACCACTGTGCTCACGACCCACGCGTGCTTGCCAACCTGCCGGCCGCGGGTGAATCCGAACTGCTCGAACAGTTCGACGGTCGCGCTGAACAGGAAACGGCCTGGCGCTTCACGGCCGGTGGTCACCTCGGAGATGGCCTCGACGAGGCCACCGCCGGCATGGGCGATGTGGTCGAGGGCGCCTTCCAGCGCCGCCCGGGCGATGCCTTGGCGGCGATGTTTCTTGTCGACGTAGAAGCAGGTGATCCGCCAGTCCGGGCGCGGCGGTGCATCCTTGTCGTATTCGCGCCTGTGTTTGATGCCCGGTAGTTCCTCGGGGCTGCCGTACTGGCACCACCCCTGCGCGGTGCCGTCTTCGTCGAGGAC
Source organism: Micromonospora sp. NPDC047738 (assembly GCF_040642675.1). Lineage (NCBI taxonomy): Bacteria > Bacillati > Actinomycetota > Actinomycetes > Micromonosporales > Micromonosporaceae > Micromonospora > Micromonospora sp. NPDC047738. Next base: position 134,782 of record NZ_JBEYSO010000005.1, on the reverse strand, counting down.
GAGCGCGGCGTGAGCCCGGCCTGTCCGGACCCGGTCCTCCTTGGCCGCGCGGTAGCTGATCCCTTTCTGGCCGCACTCCGGGTGGTAGCCAATGCACCAGCACCCACCGAAGATGCCGTTGTTGCGCTCGACAAGCTCCGCGAATGCGTCCCACGTCGAGGCGTCCAGGGGTCGGATCGTGTATGACATCGGGTGGATCCTCTCGCGCGTCACATCGTCCCGGCTCGCGACCTGAACGCCGACAACCGCTGGCTGCCGGGTCGGTCGATGCACTGCCGTGACTTCGAGCAACGTGGCCAAAGCCAGGGCAGGTCGGGTGTCCAGCCACCGCGCCGCGGCGGTCAGACCTCGGCAGCCGCTGCGGCAAGGAGCCGGGCGAGTTCGACCGGCTTGGTCACCATGGGCCAATGGCCGGAGTCGATGTCGACGAAGTCGAGGTGCTTGGCCTTCGCGAGCTCGGGCACGTCACCGGCCTCGATCCACTCCTTGGCTTGGGCAGGGGTGAACTCGGGGCACACGAGCACGACCGGGACATCGAACCGCCGCTCGTCGGCCAACCGCACGACGCCCTTGGCCACTCCCTCGGGGACCGGAATCGCCGCGGACGCGATGGCTCGCCTGGCCTCCTCGTCGAGGTCCGCAGAATCTGGCCCCTCGAATGGTCCCCAGCCGGGGAAGGGCATGACGCCATCCTTCAGCTCGAAGAAGTTCGCATAGGCCTCCCCGTCGGTGGACGGGAAGCCCCCGATGAGGACGACCTTGCCGACCTGCTCCGGTCGCGCCTCAGCGGCCAGCCAAGCCAGGGTGCAAGCGGCGGAATGCCCCACCGCCATCGGCTTTCCCGATGCCGAGTCCACGGCGGCGACGACCGCTGCCACCTGGTCGTCGAGCGTGGCGGACGCGGATCCGTCACCCTGGCCGGGGAGGGTGAGCGGTACGGGGCGATGGCCGAGTGACTCGAGTGCGGAAGCGACGTCGTCCCAGACGGATCCGTCGAGCCACAGGCCAGCGGCGAGCACGATCTCCATGATCAGTTCCCTTCTTCCAGTGCGGTCAGATCACGTTCGGCATAGCGCCGGTGCTCCCATTCCTCCGTGAGGACGATGCGGAGACATTCCTTGACGGGAAAGCGGTCAAACCGGGGCCATCCCGGCTCGGTGCAAGTCACCTCGGCGGCGAGCTGCTCGTCGGTGAGCGACGCCATGACGCGACCGACTCTGTCCAGGCGTTCGCGTCGGACCGTGAGCACCTCGTCGAGCGAGGGTCGTGCCTCCCGGTCCCAGGGGATGCCGTCCCAACCGGGCGCCTCGTCCCACGGCAGGTCCAACGGGTGCCATGGCGATGCGTTGCCGAGGATCATCCGGTCCACCCAGGCAGCGCTGGCGAAGTTGAGGTGCCGCAGGGTCTGGATGAAGGACCACTCGTCGTCGACGCTACGGTGGAGCGCCGCTTCGGGGAACGCGCTCGCCCGCGCGACGGTGCCCTCCCACAGCCGCTCCAGGATTGCCCACGCCGCACGGAACCCGTCGCTGTCGTCGGGGCGCATCCGCATCCGGTCTGGCATGCGACGGTTCAGTTCGGCGTCGACGAGCGGCGCGATGTCGACGCCGTTCACGACGACGTTCTGTAGCTCGCCGCTGATCTCGACGTCGACCAGCTCGACGCCGCGCATTCGGCAGCGGTTGAACAGGGCTCCGCGGACCTGCACCCCGGTGAGGTCGACTGCGCGTATGCTGGCGTCGTTCAGTGCCACCTGGGTGAACGTGGCGCCTCGGAGGCTCACGCGCTCGAAGCGCGCTCCGGTGAGGTCCTGCTCGCGGAACTCGGTCACGGACATCACGCTAGGGCCAGTTCCGGACGATCCACTTCCGGTTCATCTCGTGATTTCCTAGCCTGCTCGTGTGCCGACCGATCCCAGCCCCACCGCAAGAGCACTACGTGCCCTCGAGATCCTCCAGACCCGCCCCGGCACGACCGCCGACCAACTCGCCGAGCGGCTCGGTGTCACGGAGCGGGCCGCGCGCCGGTACGTCGGGATCCTCCGGGAGGCGGGCATCCCCGTCGAGTCGGCTCGGGGCCCTCACGGCGGGTACCGGCTCCGGCGCGGGACGAGGCTGCCCCCGGTGATCTTCACGCAGGCCGAGGCGCTTGGTCTGGTCATGGCGGTGCTCGACGGCCAGCCGGCCGCCGCCGACGTCGACGACCTCGTAGGTGCTGCCCTCAGCAAGGTCATCCAGGCCCTGCCCGAGAGCGTCGGCCGGCAAGCGGCCGCGCTGCGGCAGCATGCGTCGGCCGCGCCCGACCGGTACTCGGCCCGTCCAGATCCCGCCACCACCAGCGCACTCGTCGCTGCCGTCGCGGCCCGACGCCGCGTGCTGGTCACGTATCGGAGCGAGACCGGCAACCAGTGGGACGCCGAGGTGGACCCCTGGGCGGTCGTCGTCCGCCACGGGCGCTGGTACCTCTTGTGTCATTCCCATCGGGCGGACGCGATCCGCACCTACCGCGTTGACCGGGTCCGCGCGGTCCAGCAGACCACGCGCGAGTTCGAGCCGCCCGACGACCTCGACCCGGTTGCCGCGCTGGAGGAGAACCTGGGCATGGGGTGGGAGTTCCCCACCCATGTGGTGTTCGACGCTCCACCGGCTGAGGTGGCCCCGTGGATCCGGCCTCCCATGGGACGGCTGGAACCATCAGGAGACGGGTGCGTGCTTGTCGGCAGCACGAGCAATCCGGTGATGTATGCCCAGGAGTGGTTGGCGAGTGTGCCGTTCGCCTTCCGCGTTGTTGGCGGACAAGAGCTCCGTGCCGCGATCGCGACGCTCGCGGCGCGTTTCGCTGCCGCCCTGGCGGACCGACCCTCGACAGCGATGTCGGAGGATACGCCGACCACTGATCGATGAATCCAGCTACCTGATCATCCGGCATCGGCATACGAACAGCGCCAGGCCGCCACCGATACCGCCGAAGCGGTCGATGTCCGTCAATGCATAGCATCGAGTGCCATGAAGCTGAGAATCGCTCTTGCGTTGGCCGCGCTCGCCACCCTGCTCTACACCGTCGGCGCGCCATACAACCACGGCGGCTGACCCGGCCCAAGAAGAGACCCCGTCAGCTTGACGTCCACCTGTACCACGTCGAAGATCACGCCCGAAGGGCCGGCCGACAGCGCTACCCGGGGAACGATCAGCGGTCAGCGGCGCCAGGGCCGACCGCGGACGGTCGGCCCTGGCGCGGCGGTGCCGGCGGAGTGGGCATCAGGCACCCGGCCGGCCACCCCCGCCGGACGCCGGGAGGCTTCAGCCGCCGGCTCCTCGTGTTCAGGCGGTGGGTTCGTCGTCGGCGTCGCTCGGCGTCAAGGCGACGCCCGCCGGCGGGTTGTAGACCCAGCAGGTGCTGTGGTGGGACTCGAACCGCCGCTGGAACGGCGTGGCGAGCGGGTGGTTACGCAGCGCCAGGATGTTCTCGTCGTTCTGCCGCAGCGCCCGGTACGTCAGGTTGTGGCTGCCCAGGTAGAGCGTCGACTGGGCACCCTGACGGATGATCATGAACTTCTCGTGCATCGGGATGCCCTGCTGTTCGCCCTTCTCGTTCTCCGTGTAGCCGCAGAGGTGGACGGGCATGGCCCTGGCGAGGTCCACCAACGCGGCCATGGGTTTACCCTTGTCGTGCGGGGCCCCGGACTTGGCGCCGGTGACGATCCGGACCTGGCACCCGCGCTTACGTGCGGCGATGAGTTCGTTCACCACGGCCCGGCGCTGGATCCGGAAGTTCGCCAGGTCGACCTTCGTCGAACTGGAGCAGCTGAGGCCCTTGAGAATGCGTACGACCGGGTCGTTGCTCCCGCTGCGCGCGGTGCTGCCGGCGGCCTCCCGGCGCGGGAAGGTGTAGAGGCGGTGTGCGCCGGCGGCGTAGGTCCGGCCCGCGTTGTCGTCGCTCGCCCCTGACCTGCCGTGCGCCATCAGGTCGTTGAAGTAGCGCAGGTAGTCCGCGTACAGGCCGGCGTGGCTGATGGTGATGGCATCCTCGTACGCCGCGTAGTAGTCGAGGTTGGCCGACGAGACGTAGAGGACGTTCCTCGCCGTTCCACCTCCCGCCAGCCGCACGCTGGAGATCGTCATGAACTTGTCGTGCAGCAGCGGCGGGTTGTTCAACGGGGACCCCGTACGGTCGGTCATGCAGCCGCGGGTCGACTGCTTGTCGGGGCGCCTCGTGCCACACTCCACGACCCTTATCGACGGGGTCGCCTTGAGGGCCTGGTAGAAGGCGTCCCCGGCCCAGACCTGGCTGCCGTTGATGACGATGCGTACCCGCACCCCACGCGCCGCGGCGGCCTTGAGCGCGTCGAGGACCTCCTGACGATTGAAGAAGTAGAGGGTGAGCGAAAGGGTTGCCCCGGTCGGCGTCGCGTTGATGAGCCGGGCCACGTGGGCGCCGACCCCCTTGTGCATGTCGGGGAATTCCTGCTTGCTGTTGAACCAGGCGTAGTTGTGGACCTCGCCGGCGGCGATGGGGACCACCGCCGCCGCGGCGGGAGCGGCTGCCTCGGCGGCGGTTCCCGCCGCGACCGGGGCCGCCGGCAGCGAGACCGCCGTCAGCACGGCGGCGGCCATGGCGAGGCCGCGCAGATACGGTTTTCTGGTCATGCGGCACTCAACTCCCTCGTCCGGGCCATCCACGATGTCGATTGCACGGTGATCAGTCCTTCCCCGTGATCCAGGGGTCGCGGCGGGCATCACCTGCCACCGGGACCCGGTCACCCCGCCGCCGGAAACGGCCGTTGACATTGACTGACTTCGAATGTGCCGGCGGATGGTGGAAGCACTGTGGAAGGAGCGTGAAAAGGTGCGGGAGTCGCCGGCACGATCGGTGATCTGCGCGGCGGCACCGGAGGCCTCGGCGAGAGTGGCGAGCCGTCACGCCGCCGGCAACTCCGTGATTCGTCAGCGTGTCTCCTCGATCACCTGCTCGGCAGCGCGGCGTACGTCGTCGAGCAGGATCTCCATGTCCCGGCGGGTGGTGCGGTAGTTGAGCACGCAGCCGCGCAGCGCGAAGCGGCCGTTGATGGTCGCGTTGGACAGGTACGAGCTGCCGGCCTGCTGCAACGCCACCATGATCCGTTCGTTGAGGCGGTCGAGTTCCTCCTCGTCGGCCTCGGACCGTGGGCCGGCAGGTGCGGTGCGCGGCAGGTAGCGGAAGCAGAAGATGGAGAGCTCGACCGGGGCGAGCAGCTCGAAGTCGGCGCTGGCGTCGACAAGGTCGGCCAGGTGGCGGGCGCAGTCGAGGTTGCCCTCGATCGCGTCGCCGACGGCTCGCGAACCGGCGTGCGCCAGCGCCATCCAGACCTTGAGCGCCCGGAATCGCCGGGACAGGTCGGGTCCGTAGTCCCAGAAGGCGAAGGCCTCGGCGGGCTCGGTCTGCATGACGCGGGTGTAGTCGGCGTCCAGGCTGAAGGCCGGCCGCGCCCCCTCCGGGTCGCGGTAGATGAGGCAGCCGCAGTCGGCGGGTAGGTAGAGCCACTTGTGCGGGTCGAGGGCGATCGAGTCGGCCTCCGACATGCCGTCGAAGAGCGGACGGGCCGAGGGAGCGAGCCGCGCGAATCCGCCATAGCAGGCGTCGACGTGCATCCACAGCCGGTAGCGCCGGGCGACCGCCGCGATCTCGGCGAGCGGATCGACCGCGCCGGTGACGACGGTGCCGGCGTTCGCCACCACGCAGAGCGGTTCCGCCTCGGCGGCCCGGTCCTCCTCGATGGCGCGGACCAGGGCGTCGACGTCCATCCGGAAGCGGGCGTCCACCGGGATCTCGCGGACGTTCGCGCGGCCGATGCCGAGCAGCGCGGCGGCCTTGTGGATCGAGTGGTGGGTCTCGGTGGAGGCGTAGACGCGCAGCGGCGCGGGGTGGGCGGCCGCGCCGTGGGTGGCGACCGCCTCGCCGCAGTGCCGGTGTCGTGCGGCGGCGAGCGCGGTGAAGTTGGCCATCGAGCCGCCGCTCATGAACAGGCCCCCGGCGCCCGGGTCGCAGCCCAGGGCCTCCTTGATCCAGTCGATGGCCACGTGCTCCAGCTCGACGGGAGCCGGCGCCGACCGCCACGCGGTGAGGTTCGGGTTCAGCGCCGACGCGAGGAGGTCGGCCACTGCGGCGACCGCGGTGCCTGGTGCCGAGACGTACCCGAAAAAGCGGGGATGCCCGTTGTGCCGGCTGCCGGGGACGACCACCTCACGGAAGACGGTGAGCAGGTCGGTGAAGTCCCGACCCTCGACGGGCAGCGGCTCGGCGAGCAGCTCCTTCAGCGCGGCGGCGGAGGTGCGCGGGGCGATGGGCAGGTCCCGGATCGAGTCGTGGTGGGCGGCGATCCACTCGACGGCGCGCGCACCCATGTCCCGGATCTGCTCCGCCGAGGGGTCCAGGGCGGAGTCGACGCCGCGCCTGTCCGGTGAGATCGAAGTCATGGGCTGGAGAGTAGTTCGGATCACCTCCTGGCGGTCGCCCACTCCGGAGCGCGAGAGCCCTGACCGCGCCGCACGGCACCCGTGGCGCCGATGGACGTCGTCAGCGCAGCCGCCGGGCGGTGAACGTGGTTGGCGACTCGGCGATCGCGTCCTGGGCGGCGATCAGCTGGAGCTCCCGGGTGCCCGCCGCGAGGGTCGCCTCGAGTACGGCGAAGACGGAGGCGATGGTGCGTTCCAGTGCTGTCGCGGGCGAGCCCGTCGTCCACAGATGCGCCAGGTACAGCGCCGCGGTGACGTCGCCGCCGCCGTTCGGGTTGATCGGCAGCAGCGGTGTGGTCACCGCCCAGGCGCCCTCGTCGGAGACGGCCACCACCTCCAGCGACCCCGCCGGCACGTCGCCGTGGAGCACGCTGGTGACCAGGACGTGCCGTGGCCCCGTCTCGCGGACCACGTCGACCGCCGCCAGCAACTCGGTGAGCGAGTTCGTCCTCCGGCTGGCGAGGAAGTCCAGCTCGAACTGGTTCGGGGTGATGATGTCCGCGCGCGGGACGACGACGTCCCGCAGGTACTCCGGGATGCCCGGCCGGACGAACAGGCCGCGGCCCACGTCGCCCATCACCGGGTCGCAGCAGTACACCGCGTCCGAGTTGGCCGCCTTGACCCTGTCCACCGCGTCGAGGATCACCGCGCCCATCGCCGGGTCGCCCTGGTAGCCCGACAGCACCGCGTCGGCGCTGCCGAGGACCCCGCGATCGGCGATGCCCGCGATCACCTCGGCCACGTCGACCGGCGCGAGCAGCGGCCCGCGCCACGCGCCGTACCCGGTGTGGTTGGAGAAGTGGACGGTCAGTACCGGCCAGACCTCGTGCCCGAGCCGCTGAAGGGGGAAGACGGCCGCCGAGTTGCCGACGTGGCCGTAGGCGACCGACGACTGGATGGAGAGGATCTTCACCTGCTCATCATGGCGGTTCCCGCCGGTCCGCTACGCGCTACCCGGGCTTTCTGTCGGCTGACCCACTCCGGGCCGCCGAGACACCGCGCCCTGCGTGACGTGTCCGAGGCCGAGCAGGTCGGCGCGGCGGAGCCCTGGCGGCCGGACGACACCTCCCTCGCCACGGTCGTGGCCCGGATCAGCGCCGACGCCGACGCGCGCACGGACCGGGTGGCCAGCACGCGCATCGGCATCGACGAAGACCATAGGGGCGGGTCAGCGCGGCGGAGCGGCTTGCCGATCAACTCCTCGCTGGCGACTGATCACTTGCCCGGCTTGTAGCTCCGCTCGACATGCCCCTTGAGCTCCTCGGGATAGAAGTAGACGGGCCGGAGGTCGCCACTCGCGTACCGTTCGGCCTGGTCGTTGAAGTGCGGCGAGTCGGGATGCCCGCTCGCGCCCCCCGCCGTCACCGCCCAGGCGCGCAGCCGCGGCCCGAACTCCACGACCGCCACGAAGCTGTTGCCGCTGGTGCCGTAGTAGCGCTTCGTGCCCGGGTAGCGCCGTGCCCCGAACGAGGCGAGGGAGCCCCACTGCGCGGAGGTGAAGGGCACCGGGCTGCTCGGCTTGGCGTCGTCGAACGTCTGGACGATCGCCCCGTCGTTGCGCTGGAACCGGTTGACCTCGCCCCAGGGCACCTGCCAGTTGCCGAAATCCTGGGTCAGCCGCCCCACCGCCGCCTCGAGCGCCGCGAGCCGCTGCGCATCGGTGGCGCGCTCGGCGAGGTAGTCCCACATCGACATACCGGCATCTCGCGCCGCCTGGGCCAGGGGCGCCCAGAGCGCCTCGGCCCAGAACACGGCCAACGACGTCGCGGTTGACTGCGCACCCCAGCGATAGTCCCAGCCGCGCAGCAGGCCGATCGGCGCGGCGAGCTTCGCCTTCTGCTGGTCGCCCTCCGGCAGCTTGTCCCACGCTGCGGCGAGCCCCGGCACCAGCCGGGCGAACGCGGTGAGATACGTATCGAAGGCGGCTGCGATCAGCGTCTGCGGGGTGAAGTCCCGCCGGGCACTCAGCACCCGGATGGCCTGCGGCCCACGCGGGTTCTCGCCGGCCTGGTCGAAGTAGCGTGGATAGTCGGCGGCCTTGGGGCTGTCCGCGCCGGCCGCGGTCCAGGGCCAGTTGTTCGTGTTGAACGCCCAGCCATTCTCCGGATTCACCGCCTGTGGCAGGCTGCCGAGGCTGTGCAGCCCGCGCCAGTCGGTTGCCGGATCGCTGCCGTCGACGGGCTTGCGGTAGTCGAAGCGATCGTCTCGGACCGGCATGAACTGCGGCACCAGGAAGGCGATCTCGCCCGTCGAGTCCGCGAAGAGCGTGTTGTTCGAGCTGTTGGCCTTGAGGCCCGCCACCTGGATGAAGTCCTCGTAGTCCCGCGTCTTGGTGCGCAGGAAGCTCTGTTGCAGCGCCTCGACGGGCTTGTTCATCAGCGCGAACGCGATCCACTTGCCGTCCGCCTCACGCACGATCGGGCCGTGGTGGGTGGCGAAGGTGGTGAAGCTGCGCTGCGCCCGCCCGCCCTCCGCGGTGCGGTACGACAATGTGATCGTCTTCGTCGTCAACGGCCGCAGCTCGTTGCCGTAGCGGTAGGAGCGGCTGCCGTCCGCTCCGGTCACGATCGTCTCGGCGAACTCATCGACGTTGTCGACGCCGCTCGACGTGTGCATCCAGCCCGTGTTCGCGTTGAAGCCCTGGTAGATGAAGAACTGCCCCCAGGTGGCGGCGCCGTAGACATTGAGCCCGTCGCCGCTCGTCACATGTTGCTCGGAGCGGAAGAAGAAGCTGGTGTGCGGGTTGATCAGCAGCAGCGCATGGCCGTCACGGGTGTGGCTCGGCGCGATCGCCATGCCGTTCGAGCCGCTCGGTTCGCGGAACAGCAGCCCGCGCTCCTCATCGGTCATCGGCACCGCGCGCCTGCCGTAGAAGGCTTCGAGCTGGGTGAGTGGCACCCGCTCGATGTCGCCGCCGATGCTGCCTTCGGAGAAGCTCAGCGGCATCCACGGCTCGAACCGGTTGATCACGCGTGGCTGCACCTCGGGGTGGGTCGCGAGGTAGTAGTTCAGGCCGTCCGCCCAGGCCTGCATCAGCTCGCGTAACCAGGCCGGGCTCTTCGCGTAGTCCCCCTTCAGCGCCTCGGGGTCGATGAACAGCCGCTGGCGCAGGTCCTGCCAGATCGCGCTCTCGCCCTCGGCCTCGGCGAGGCGGCCGAGGCTCACCAGGTAGTTGCGTTCGATCCGGTTGAAGTCGTCCTCGGCCTGGGCGTACATCATCCCGAACACGGCATCGGCGTCGGTCTTGCCCACCACGTGCGGGACGCCCCAGTCGTCGCGCGTGATCGTCACGTGCGCAGCTTGCCTACGCCAGCGGGCGAGGTCGGGCGCGTTCTGCGCGGGGGCGGCGGACGCGCTGCCGGATGGCAGGCCCGCCGCGACGGCCGCGGCTCCCGCCGCCAGCCCGGCAGCCCCGCCCAGGATGCGGCGTCGGCTCAGCCCTTCGTTCTGCGCGTGGTTCATGAATGGGTCCACCTTTCTGGGGCAGCAGCCGCCGTTCGGCCAGCGAAGGACAACGGTCATCGCCGCCTCCTGACCGCTTGGGGATCAACCTGGCCCAAACTGCGTACCACTCGCTCGGGCGGCGTGGCAATAGAGATCAACAGCTATTTGACCTGCGAGACATGCTCGTGACAATCGAGATCCGTCGCGAGTGGAGTCGCGGCCGATCGCGAGTGGACCAGCGACGCATACCGCCTTCAGGACAGTCGCTGCGCCCGGTGCAGGATCCGCTGCAGGACCACCACCAGAGCGAGAAACGCGCCGCTGACGACCTGCTGGAACGACGAGGTGAGCACGCCGATCTGATTGATCAGGCTCTGGATCACGCCGAGCAGCAGCACGCCGGCCATCGTCCCGGTGAGCCCGCCGGCGCCGCCGGTGAGCAGCGTGCCGCCGATCACCACGGCGGCGATGACGTCGAGTTCCATGCCGGCGCCGAGGATGGTGACGCCGGAGGACAGGCGGGCGGCGTTGAGGGCGCCCGCCAACCCGGCCAGCAGTCCGGAGATGAGATAGACGAGGACCTTGACCCGGGCGACCGGCACGCCCATGAGCACCGCGGCCTCCTCGCTGCCGCCGATCGCATACACCTTCTGCCCGAAGCCGGTGCGCTGCAGCAGCACGCCGCCGAGCAGGACCAGACCTAGCGTGATCCAGACCGGCGCGGTGAGGCCGAGGACGGACGCCTGGCCCAGCGCGCTGAAGGCGTCGTTCTGCACCAGGTAGGTGTTCGCCCCCTCGTCGGAGACCGCGAGCATGAGGCCACGCATGCCGAGCAGGCCCGCCAGGGTCACGATGAACGGCGCCATGCCGGTGCGCGCCACGATCAGCCCTTGCACCAGCCCGATCGCGCCACACACCGCGAGCGGCAGCAGCAACGCGACGAGCAGCCCGTACCGGGAGCCGTAGGCGGCCAGCACCCCGGCGAGCACGAAGGAGGAGCCGACGGAGAGGTCGATGCCGCCGCTGATGATGACGAAGGTCATCCCGATCGCGACGATCGCCAGGAACGACGACGACACCACGATGTTCGCGGCGTTCTGTGGGGTGGCGAACGAGTCGAAGGCGACGGCCCCGACCACGACGGTGACCGCCAGCACCATGAGCGCGCCGTGATGCTGGAGAAGGTGACCGACCCGTTCACGGCGCAGTGCGCCCGGCCGGCGCCGCGCCTCGGCGCCGGCGTCCGCGTCCGCGTCGGCGATGGTGGTGGTCATGCGCGCCTCCCTCGGGCGGCGTAGACGGCGGCCAGGATGATGACCGCCTGGACCATCTGGGTCCAGGACTGCGGCAGGTTGTGCTTGATGAGCGTGGCCTGGAGGAGCTGGATGAGCAGGGCGCCCAGCACGGTGCCGAGCACCCGGACCCGGCCGCCGGTGAGCGGGGTCCCGCCGACGACCACGGCGGTGATCGCGGACAGTTCCATGAGCAGGCCCAGCGAGGTGGGGTCGCTGGCCTGCAGCCGGGACGTGGCCAGCACCCCGGCCACCGCGGCGAGTAGACCGGAGATGAGGTAGACGGTGACCAGGACGCGTCGTACCGGCAGGCCGGACAGCCGGCTCGCGGCCCGGTTGCCACCCACGGCGACCAGCTGGCGGCCGAAGGTGGTGCGCTTGACCAGGAAAGCGACCAGCACGGTGAGCGCCGCCGCGATGATGACCACCAGCGGCAGGCCGAGCACGGACCGGCTGCCGAGGGTGATCAGCGTGGGGTTGCGGAACTCGGTGAGCTGCGGCACCAGCACGTTCGCCAGGCCGCGTACGCCCACCAGCAGTGCCAGCGTCGCCACGATGGGCTGCACCCCCACGTACGCCACCAGCGCGCCGCCGCCGGCGCCGACGGCGGCGCCGCCGATCAGGGCCGCGACGATCGCGACCGGAGCGCCGTACCCGAGGTAGAGCACCACCACCGCCGAGGCGAGCGCCATCACCGAACCTACGGACAGGTCGATACCCTCGGTGCCGATCACCAGCGCCATCCCGAGCGAGGTGATCACGACGGGCGCCACCTGGATCAGCTGGGTCCGGAAGTTCGCCACCTCGAGGAAGTGCGGCGTGAACACCACGTTGAAGAGCAGGAGCGCGAGCACCGACACGTAGACGCCGTACTCCTGCAGCCACGCGAGCAGGCGTACCCGCCCGCCCCAGGCGCGCGGCGCGACCGCGAGGTCAGCCATCGGTCTCTCCTGTCGCGGCAATCGTTGCCATGATCGCTTCTTCCGTAACCTGATCCCCGCTCAGCTCGCCCGCGACCGCGCCGTCGCGCAGGACCACGACCCGGTCCGCCCCCTCGACGAGTTCCTCCAGGTCGGAGGAGATCAGCAGCACCCCGAGCCCCTCGGCCGCCAACTCGTCGATGAGTGCCTGCACCTCGGCCTTGGCCCCGACGTCGATGCCCCGGGTCGGCTCGTCGAGCAGCAGCACCTTCGCGCCGGTCGCCAGCGAGCGGGCCAGCAGGACCTTCTGCTGGTTGCCGCCGGACAGCTCGGCGACCTTCTGGTCTGGGGAGGCGGCCTTGATACGGAGCCGCCGGATGAAGCTGTCGACGATCCGGTCAACCCGGGCGTCGGACACCACTCCGGACCGGGACAGCTGGGGCAGGGCGGCCAGCGCGATGTTGTCCTTTACCGACAGGGTCGGCACGATGCCCTCGGCCTTGCGGTCCTCGGGGACGAGGCTGACGCCGGCCCGGATCGCGGCCGCCGGAGAACCGCGGCGCACCTCCTGCCCAGCCACCAGCACCGTACCGCCGTCGAGCGGGAGGGCACCCGCGATCGCCTTGGCCGTCTCGCTGCGCCCGGCGCCCAGCAGCCCGCCCAGGCCCACCACCTCGCCGGGACGGACCTGCACGGACACGTCACGCAGGGCTGGTCGGCGGGACAGCGATCGGGCCTCCAGCAGCGGCCCGCTGGCTGCGGCGGTGTGCTCGCCGGAGAACTTCGTCGCCCCCTCCCGCCGGATCTCGGCGGGGTCGCGGCCGAGCATCAGCGCGACGAGATCCACCCGCGGCAGCTCGTCGAGCGGTCCGGCGTGCGCCACCCTGCCGTCGCGCAGCACGGTGACCCGGTCGCAGATCCGGTACAGCTCGTCGAGGCGGTGGCTCACGTAGATCAGCGAGATGCCCTGCGCCCGCAGGCCGGCGATGACGCCGAAGAGGGTGTCCACCTCCCGCGGTTCCAGGGCCGAGGTTGGTTCGTCCATGATCACCACGCGGGCGTCGATGGAGACCGCGCGGGCGAGCGCCACCATCTGCTGGGTGCCCATGCCGAGCGAGCGCAGCGGCCGGCGCACGTCGATGCGGATGCCGTACCGGGTCATCACGCGCTCGGCCTCGACGTACAGCTGCGTCATGTCGATGACCCCGAGCCGGCTGCGCGGTTCCCGCCCGAGCAGCAGGTTGTGCGCGAGGCTCATCTGCGGGACGAGGTTGACCTCCTGGTAGATGGTCGAGATCCCGGCCCGTTGGGCGGCAAGGGGGTGGTCGAAGGTGACCGGCTCGCCGCCCAGCAGGAGCGTCCCCCGGTCCGGCCGGTACACGCCGGTGAGGACCTTGATGAGGGTCGACTTGCCGGCGCCGTTCTCGCCGACCAGGGCATGTACCTGCCCCGCATCCAGCCGGAAGGACACGTCGTCCAGGGCGAGGACCCCGGGGAACCCCTTCGAGATTCCCCGGGCCTCCAGAACCGCGGTCGCCATCAGTACGCGTTTCCCAGGCTCTCCTTGGCATTCGCCGTCGTGTACTCCTGGTCGCTGATGATCACCGTGGCCGGGATCCCCTCCCCGTCCAGGAACTTCTGCGTGGTGGAGAAGGCGAGCGGCCCGAAGCGTGGGTTCGACTCGACGACCGCGGACAGCCAGCCGTCGACGATGCCCTGCACGGCGGCGCGGGTGCCGTCCACCGACACGATCTTGACCTGGCCGGGCGACTTACCCGCGCCCTTGAGCGCCGTCACCGCCCCGAGCGCCATCTCGTCGTTCTCGGCGTAGATCCCCTTGGTGCCCGGGCGGGACTGGATCAGCTGCTCGGTGACCTGCTGGCCCTTCTCCCGGGTGAACTCGCCGGTCTGCTCGAAGGAGATGGTGATGCCCGGTGCCTTCTCCTGGATCCGGTCCTTGAAGCCCTTGGTCCGGTCGGTGGTGACGTTGTTGCCGGGCGCGCCGAGCAGGATGGCGACCTCACCCTGGCCGCCGAGGGCCTGGATCATCTGGTCGGCCGCCCGCTCGCCCTGCTGATAGAAGTCCGACCCGATGAAGGTGAGGTAGTCGGTGCACGGCTGAGCGTTGATCTTGCGGTCGATGGTGATGATCGGGACCTTCTTCTCCGCCGCCTGCCTCAGCACCGGCTCCCAGCCGTCGGAGTTCAACGGCGCGATGACCAGCAGCTTGGCGCCCTGGGCGATGAGCTGCTGCACGTCCGAGATCTGCTTGGAGAACTGGGACTGCGCGTTGGTGACCCGCAGGTTGGCGATGCCGAGCTTTGCGGCCTCGTCCTTGATGGACCTGGTCTCGGCGATCCGGAACGGGTTGGCTTCCTTCTCCGACTGGGAGAAGCCGACCACGTCCTTCTTCAGGTCGAACTTCTGCCCGCCGAAGCTCTGCAAGGTGCAGGTCGGGCCGGCGGCGCCCTGGCTCTGCACGACCTGCTGGCCTGCGCTGCCGGCCGGTGCGGGCGTATCGCCGCTGTCCTCGCCCTTGGCGCACGCCGCGGTGGCGAGCAGGGCGGCCAGCGCGACCGCCGCCAATCCGGATGTCCTGGACATGAGGGCTTCCTTTCCCGAGGCGGTTCTCACTCAGCGGGGATGGGGTCGGGGGCCGTCGCCGCCGCGGTGGGCACCGCGGCGGCGACGGCGAGGAGGCGGATTCGCCTCACCGCAGGCCTCCGGAGGCGTACAGCTGACCGACCTCGGTGGCGGACAGCGCGCGGTCGTAGATCCGAACCTGGTCGATCGCGCCGCGCCAGTAGTCGACCGGGCCGCCGTTGAACCTGGCCCGCCCGATGACGGTCGGTCCGCTGGACGCCTCGCCCAGGCAGGAACTGGCCGTGCCAGCCTGCTGACCGTCGACGTAGAGCGTCAACGTGCCGGCAGCGGCATCCCGCACGCCGACCAGGTGGTACCAGCGGCCGGTCTCGGGTGCGGCCGGAGCGAGCGCCCGGACCCCGGCGAAGCTGAACGCGAACCGGTTGTCCGCGCCCGAATACTGCAGGAAGAAGGCGCTGTGGCTGCCGCCGTCCTGGCTGACCGCGGTGGCGAACCCGCCGCGGCTGTCCAGCTTGACCCATGCCGACGCGGAGTAGTTGCCGGTGGTGTCGAGGATCGCGGCACCCGTGTCGACGTACTGGTTCACGCCGTTGAGCTGCACCGCGGCGCCGGAGTGGCCGGTGGTCCAGGTCGCGCCGTTCACCAACGTCCCGTCGTGGTTGCCGGCCTTGTCGTCGGTCACCGTGCCGGCGCCCTCGTCCAGCGGCCACCAGCCCACCCCGGTCAGCCCGGGCGTGCCCGGCGGCAGCTGCGGGGCGTTCGCGCCGGTGCCGTCGACCGAGCGGACGATGGCCCGGTTGACGTCCCGGACGCGGTCGAAGTCCATCTTCTGGACCTGGCGGTCATAGGTGTAGAAGCCGTTGACCTCGTGCTCCACGTCGGTGGTCTGGGTGTAGACGGCGCCGGAGAGCCCGCACCGGTTGGCCACGGTCAGCAGGTCACGTTGGTTCTCCACGTAGCGTCGGGTGAGCGTGGCGCTGTCCGGTGTCATCTCATAGGCGTGGCCGTCGCCGAACCACATGTGGCCGTCGACCTTCAGACCGAAGCCGCCGTGCTCGCCGTCCACGGCGACCCGGTCCCCGCCGGGCACCGGCGAGGCCGGTCCGACGTACTGGTGGAAGTCGACGATGTCGCCGCGCCCCGAATCACCCTTGGAGTCGCAGCAGTTCACGCCGCTGTGCGCGTTGACCATCCGGCTCGGGTCCTGGGCCCGCAGCTCGTCGGCGATCCGCCCGGTCGCCGAGCGGTCCCACTCGCCCCAGCCCTCGTTGAACGGTACCCAGACGGTGATCGAGGTCCAGCTCTGGTGCTCGGCGACGATCTCCTTCAGCTGCCGCTCGAACTCCTGCTGCGCGTCGACCGGCGGGATACCCCCCGTACGCATGGCCGGCATGTCCTGCCACACCATGAGGCCCAGCCGGTCGGCCCAGTAGTACCAGCGGTCCGGCTCCACCTTGATGTGCTTGCGGATCGTGTTGAAGCCGAGCCGCTTGGTCTCGGCGATGTCGAAGCGCAGCGCCTCGTCCGTCGGTGCCGTGTAGATGCCGTCCGGCCAGAAGCCCTGGTCCAGGGTGGACATGTTGAACAGGATCTTGCCGTTGAGGGCCAGGTGAAGCTTGCCGTCGGCGCCCTTGACCTTGGTCACCTCGCGCATGCCGAAGTAGGACTCGACCCGGTCGGCCTCCTTCCGGCCGTCCAGCACCCGCACCTGCAGGTCGTAGAGGTACGGAGAGTCGGGCGACCACAGCTGCGGGTTCGGCACCGGGACGCGCAGCTCGGCGCCGGCCGGCCCGGACGCGCGGCCGACGACCTTGTTGCCGGCGTAGGCGACGGCCTCGACCGTGCGGCCGCTGCCGCCGGCGACCTGCGCGGTGAGTCGGAGGCTGGCGTCGTCGACGTCCGGGGTCATCCGCAGCCGCTCGACGTGGCTCGCCGACACCGGCTCCATCCACACGCTCTGCCAGATGCCGGAGGACGAGGTGTAGAAGATGCCGCGGTCGGGCCGGTTGCGCTGCTTGCCGACCGGCTGCCAGGTCTGGTCGGTGCGGTCCTCGACGCCGACCACCAACTCCTGGGCTCCCCGGCCGTGCAGGGCGTCGGTGACATCGACGCTGAAGGCGTCGTAGCCGCCGCGGTGGGTGGCGACCTTGACGCCGTTTACCCAGACCGTGGCGTCGTAGTCGACGGCGCCGAAGTTGAGCCGCAGCCGCTCGTCGCCGCCGATCCGCCAGTTCGCCGGCACGCCGAACGTGCGCCGGTACCACATCCGGTCCTCGTGCCGCTGGATGCCGGACAGCGCCGACTCGATCGGGTACGGCACGAGCACCCGCTCGCTGAGCTGCTCGCCGATCGGCGGAGCTTCGCCTTCGTGCGCCCCCGCGAACTGCCAGACCCCGTTGAGGCTCTCCCACCTCTTACGGACCAGCTGCGGACGGGGGTAGTCGGGAAGCGCGTTGTCCGGCGACACCTGGCCGGTCCATGGCGTGGCGATCGGTGGTGTGCCCGGATGCCAGGTCGCCTCGGCGCGCGCGACCCCTGGCACGCCGCCGAGCACGCAGGCCACGGCGGCCAGCACGGTGGCTGCTCTTCTCATCGTTCAGGGCCCCTTTCTCACGAGCATGGCGTGAGAGGGCAGGCCGGAGCGCCCGGGCAGCGGGCCGGAGCTGAGCCGGCCGGACCGGGTGGAGGCCTGCCTGAAATCGTTGGGAAACAATCAATCATCGTCACGATCTCAAGTCAATAGCATTCGATCAGATCCGATCAGAAACGATCCGGGAGCGCTCTCACCTGGCCCTCCGACCGTGCGGAGTACGATCAAAACCAGACCGACCCGTTCACGAAGAGAGGACAACGTGGCACCTGGCGACGACTCCCGGACGGCGACCGAGGGCCGGCGGACCATGTTCGCCGCCGAGCGCCGGCAACGCATCCTCGAACTGATGCACGCCAACGGCGCGGTCTCGCTGCGGGACATCGCCCAGGCCGTGCAGTCCTCCGAGGTCACCGTCCGACGTGACCTGCGGATCCTGGAGGCCGACGGGCTGCTCAACCGCCATCACGGCGGCGCCACCCTGCCCGGCGCGCTGGCCACCCTGCCCGGTGCGTTGTCCCGGGAACCCACGTACGCCCAAAAGGCCCAGGTCGCCGCCGCCGAGAAGGCCGCCATCGCCGAGCTCGCGGCATCGCTCGTCGAGGACGGCGACGCCATCGTCATCGGCGCCGGCACCACCACCCAACTCTTCGCCCAACAGCTCACCCGGTATGCCGAACTCGCCGTCGTGACCAACTCGCTGCTGGTCGCCCAGGCGCTCGCCAACGCGCCGCGGGTCGAGGTCGTCCTCACCGGCGGTACGCTGCGCGGCGCCATCCTCGCGCTGGTCGGCAGCGCCGCCGAACGCTCGCTCGCGGGTCTGCGGGTCCGCCGCGCCTTCATCTCAGGCAACGGCCTCACCGCCGAACGCGGCGTCTCCACGCCGAACATGCAGGTCGCCAGCGTCGACCGGGCGCTCGCCGCGGCGGCCGAGGAGATCGTCGTACTCGCCGACCACACCAAGATCGGAGTCGACACCATGGTGCAGACCATCCCCACGGACGAGATCGACCACCTCGTGACCGACGACGCCGCCCCCCGCGACGTGCTCGACGAACTGGCCAACCGGGCCATCCGGCTGCACGTCGCCCGGCCCTGACATCTTTACCATTCCACTCGCCGTGCGCGATCATTCGCCTCAGCCGGCTCGCCGGCCGCTGCGAGGAGGCACCGTGGTAGGCAGCAGCACCGTGATCGAAGCCGCGGGCGTGGTCCGGAACTACCCCGGCACCCGCGCGCTCGACCACGTCTCCTTCACCCTCGGACAGGGCGAGGTGCACGCCATCCTCGGCGAGAACGGCGCCGGCAAGTCGACCCTGGTCAAGGTGCTCTGCGGCATCGACCGACCGGACGCGGGCGTGCTGCGGCTGCGCGGCACGCCGGTGCGGTTCTCCTCGTCGCGCGACGCCGAGCGCGCCGGGATTGGCGCTGTCCACCAGGAGGCCAACCTCGTCCCCCAGATGAGCGTCGCCCGCAACCTGTTCCTGGGCCGCGAACCGCGCCACCGGCTCGGCCTCATCGACGTCGCGGCGATGAACACCCGGGCGAGCGACATCATGGCCGGCTGCGGCCTACGGATCGACGTACGCCAGCCCGTCGAGTCGTTCGACGCCGGGATCCAGCAGTTGGTCGCGGTGGCCCGCGCGGTCGCCATCGGCACCTCGGTGATCGTCCTCGACGAGCCCACGGCCGGCCTGGACGACGATCAGGTCGAACGACTGCTCGCCATGCTCGACGCGCTGCGGGCCCAGGGCCGGTCGATCGTCTACGTCAGCCACCGCCTCGCCGAGATCGAGCGGATCTGCGACCGGGCCACCGTTTTGCGCGACGGCCGGCTGGTGCACACGGGTCCGCTCGCCGGCCTCGACCGGATGCGGCTCGTGTCGCTGATGCTCGGCCGGCGGGTGGCGCGCGGGGCGCCGGCCCCCGGCGGCGTGGCCGCGGAGCCCGCCGACCCGCCGATCCTGCAGGCCACCGGACTCACCCGCCGCCACGTTCTCGGCGGCGTGTCGATCAACCTCCGGCCGGGCGAGGTCGTCGGCCTCAGCGGGCTGCTGGGTGCGGGCCGGAGCGAGACGGCGAAGGCGATCGCCGGCGCCATGCCGCTGGACGCCGGGCAGGTGACCGTCTCCGGCGCCCGCCTGCCCCGGCGCTCGATCGCCGGCGCAGTCCGCGCCGGCGTGGGACTGCTGCCACAGAACCGTACGACCGAGGGCATCATCGCCTCGCTGTCGGTGCGCGACAACATCGCGCTCGCCGCGCTCCCCCGGCTCTCCCGCGCCGGCATCGTCTCCGAGGCCCGCCTCGACCGGATCGTCGAGACCTTCGTGCGCCGGCTCCGGATCAAGGCAACCGGCCCGCACCAGCCGGTCGGGGAACTCTCCGGCGGCAACCAGCAGAAGGTGCTGCTGGCCCGCTGGCTCGCCACGCACCCGCGGGTGCTGATGCTCGACGAGCCCACCCGCGGCATCGACATCGGCACCAAGTCCGAGGTGCAGGCGCTCATCGACGATCTCGCGGTGGACGGGCTGGCGGTCATGCTGATCTCCTCCGATCTGGAGGAACTCGTCGGTTCCTGCGACCGGGTCCTGGTGCTGCGCGACGGCGCCGTCGTGGGGCAACTGACCGGCCCCAGCGTCACCGAGAAGAACATCATGGCGTTGCTCGCGGCGAGTTGACCACCGCGATGCCGCCGCGCCTGGGTCAGCCGGGCCGGCTCAGGCTCCCCGCCGCGCACCGCTGGATTTGGTGCATTCCAGAATAAAATGGAGCATACTGCGCACTGTGGTCGCGATCCTCGGACTTCGAGCGCATGCTGCGCGGTGCCGCGCTCCGCGTGACCCGTCCGCGGCGGGCGGTGCCGGCCGCGGTGCACGCGCATCCGCACGCCGACACCGTCTCCATCTTCGGTGCCGTGCGTAGGAACTGCCCGAGGTGTTTCACCAGGCCGGGTACGACGTGCTGTGCGCGCTGACCGACGTCATCTACTGGGGTGTTTGCCGCGAGTGTCTCGCGGCAAACGCCAACAGTTGAACGAACGAGAACCACGACAGGAGAAGGAGCGACGTGTCCGAGCGCGGCAGCGAGAGTGAAAACCCGGTAATCCCATCCCCCACTCCGACCCCGCACCGGCCCCGGACCAACCAGGACTGGTGGCCGAATCAGCTGAACCTGCAGGTTCTGCACCAGCACTCGCCGCGAGCCAATCCGATGGGCGCGGACTTCGACTACGCCGAGGAGTTCAAGACCCTCAACGTGGACGAGCTCAAGCAGGACATCCTCGACGTGATGACGGCGTCGCAGGACTGGTGGCCGGCCGACTACGGCCACTACGGGCCGCTCTTCATCCGGATGAGCTGGCACGCCGCCGGCACGTACCGCATCGAGGACGGCCGTGGCGGCGCCGGCGACGGCGCCCAGCGATTCGCGCCGCTCAACAGCTGGCCCGACAACGCGAACCTCGACAAGGCCCGCCGGCTGTTGTGGCCGGTCAAGCAGAAGTACGGGCGGAAGATCTCGTGGGCAGATCTCCTGGTCTTCACCGGCAACGTCGCCCTGGAGTCGATGGGCTTCAAGACCTTCGGCTTCGGCTTCGGGCGGGAGGACGTCTGGGAGCCCGAGGAGATCTTCTGGGGGCCGGAGGACACCTGGCTCGGGGACGAGCGCTACAGCGGTGACCGGGAGCTCGCCGGCCCGCTCGGTGCCGTGCAGATGGGCCTCATCTACGTGAATCCGGAGGGCCCCAACGGCAACCCGGATCCGCTGACCGCGGCCCGGGACATCCGCGAGACCTTCCGCCGCATGGCCATGAACGACGAGGAGACGGTGGCGCTGATCGCCGGCGGCCACACGTTCGGCAAGACCCATGGTGCCGCCTCCGCCGAATACGTCGGCCCGGAGCCCGAGGGCGCTCCCGTCGAGAGCCAGGGCCTTGGCTGGAAGAACACCTTCGGTAGCGGCAAGGGCCGGGACACGATCACCAGCGGGCTCGAGGGTGCGTGGACGCCCACCCCGATCACGTGGGACAACAGCTTCTTCGAGACCCTCTTCGGTTACGAGTGGGAGGTGACCGAGAGCCCGGCCGGCGCGAAGCAGTGGAAGCCGAAGGGCGGCGCCGGGGCGGACGCCGTGCCCGACGCGCACGACCCGGCGGTCAGGCACGCCCCGATGATGGCGACGACCGACCTCGCGCTGCGCGTGGACCCGATCTACGAGCCGATCTCGCGGCGTTTCCTGGAGAACCCGGATCAGCTCGCGGACGCGTTCGCCAAGGCGTGGTACAAGTTGCTGCACCGCGACATGGGGCCCGTCACGCGCTACCTGGGCCCGTGGGTTCCCGAGCCGCAACTGTGGCAGGATCCCGTCCCCGCGGTCGATCACCAGCTCATCGGGGCTGACGGCATCGCTGCCCTCAAGGGCATGATCCTGGAATCCGGGCTGTCCATCGCTCAACTGGTCCGCGCCGCGTGGGCGTCGGCGGCCAGCTTCCGCGGTACCGACATGCGTGGCGGCGCCAACGGGGCCCGGATCCGCCTCGAGCCGCAGCGGAACTGGGAGGTCAACGACCCGGCCGAACTGGCCACGGTGCTGCGGGCCCTGGAGCGGATCCAGCAGGAGTTCAACAACACCCAGTCCGGCGGCACGAAGGTGTCGCTTGCCGACCTGATCGTCCTCGGCGGATGCGCGGCGGTCGAGCAGGCGGCGAGGAACGCCGGCCACGAGATCACCGTGCCGTTCCGGCCGGGCCGTACGGACGCCTCGCAGGAGCAGACCGACGTGGCGTCGTTCGCCGTGCTCGAGCCGAGGGCAGACGGATTCCGCAACTACCTGCGAGCCGGACAGAAGTTGCCGCCGGAGACGCTGCTGCTGGACCGGGCCAACCTGCTGACCCTGACCGCTCCCGAGATGACGGTGCTGCTCGGCGGCATGCGGGCCTTGCAGGCCAACACCGGGAACGCACGACACGGCGTCTTCACCGACCGGCCCGAGGCGTTGACGAACGACTTCTTCGTGAACCTGCTCGACACCGGCACGGAGTGGACGGCAGCCACCTCGGCCGAGAACGTGTTCGAGGGGCGGGATCGCGCCACGGGCGAGGTCAGGTGGACCGCCACCGCCGTTGACCTCGTCTTCGGCTCGAACTCCCAGCTGCGAGCCATCGCGGAGGTCTACGGCAGCCGCGACGCGCAGGAGAAGTTCGTCCAGGACTTCGTCACGGCGTGGGTCAAGGTCATGAACCTGGACCGGTACGACCTCGCCTGACCCGACGGGCCCCGGTCGCCGAGAACGGTGACCGGGGCCCGTCGACGTCGATGCAGCACGGCGCTCGCGCGGCCCGGGGCGGCGTCGGAGCTCGTCAGGCGACGTCCACCTGGGCGCCCGGCCGGCCGCTCTCCACCACGAAGCTGGCCCTGGTGGACACCGGGGCTCCGGGCTCGGTGACGTACGGCAGGACGCGGTAGTCGGTGCGCCACTGCTGCTCGTCGAGCTGGCAGCGGACGTACCCTCGCCGGCCGTTGTAGAACCGCATGTGCGGGTTACTGGCCAGCCATTCGGTACCCCGGGTGTCCAGCTCCGCGCCGTTGCCGCCGGAGGTGATCGAGGTGCCGAGGAACTCGACGCCGACCGTACGGGACGACTGGTCGTCGAAGTTCTGCTTCAGGTCGGCGACCATGCTGCAGTGCGCGTCGCCGGTGACCACCACCATGTTCTCCACGCCACGCTCGACCACCCCGTCGAAGAGGCGCTGCCGGGCCGCCGCGTAGCCGTTCCAGTTGTCGTCCGACAGCCGCTTGCCGGGACCGGGGTCCCGGTCGGCTTGGGCGATCACGGTCTGGTTGCCCAGCACGTTCCACCGGGCGGTCGAGGCGGCCAGGCCGTCGAGCAGCCACTGCTCCTGGGCGCTGCCGAGCATGGTCCGCGACGGGTCGTCCATCCCGGCCGGCACCTGGTCCGAGCGGTACTGCCGGCCGTCGAGGATGTTGAACTCGGCGAGGTTGCCGTAACGGAGCCGCCGGTACAACCGCATGTCCGGTCCCTGCGGGATGCTGAGCCGGCGCAGCGGCATGTGCTCGTAATACGCCTGGTAGGCAAGCGCCCGGCGCTGGCGGAAGCTCTCCTGCGACTGCTTCGGATCCTCGGAGGTCCCGTCGGCGTAGTTGTTCTCCACCTCGTGGTCATCCCACGTGACCGCCCACGGGAACCGGGCGTGGGCGAGCTGAAGGTCCGGGTCCGTCTTGTACTGGGCGTGCCGGATCCGGTAGTCGCTGAGCGAGAAGATCTCGGTGGCGGGCAGGTGCGGGCGACCGATCGAGCCGGCGCCCGGGCCCTCGTAGATGTAGTCGCCCAGGTGCAGGACCAGGTCCAGGTCCTCCTCCGCCAGGTGCCGGTAGGCGGTGAAGTGCCCTGCGGGCAGGTTCTGGCAGGACACGAAGCCGAAGGCGAGACGCCGCCGGTCCGCGTCGTACGCGGGTGCCGTCCGGGTCCGCCCGACGGGGCTGAGGTGCGTGCCCACCCGGAACTGGTAGTAGTACTCGCGGTCGGGGCGCAGTCCGGTGACCTCGGCGTGTACCGAGTGACCAAGCTCCGGCGTGGCCCGCTCCGCGCCGGCGCGGACCACCCGCCGGAAGTGCTCGTCCTCGGCGATCTGCCAGGCCACCGGGACGACCCGCGGCGGCATTCCGCCCATCCCGTCGACGGCGAGCGGGTCCGGTGCCAGGCGGGTCCACAGGACGACGCCGTCGGGATGCGGGTCGCCGGAGGCGACGCCCAGGGTGAACGGGTTGTCGGCGAAGGTGGGGTCGGCCCACGCCGGTGCTGCGGAGAAGCCGGCGATGGCGGCGGCGGCACCCGCTCCGGCCGCGCCGGCCAGCCCGAGGAATGCACGCCGGTGGAGTTGAGGCATTCGACGTCCCTCCAGAGGTGGTAGATGATCACCACCGATTCTTGGGACCGACATTGCCGGCGAATGGCCTTACGAAGGCCGCGGCCGGACGCCTCCGTGGACATCAGACGCCTCGTATCGCCAGCCAGCGTCGAGCCGGGCAGGCCGTGGGGATCTGTGTGAAGGAGTCCGCAGCGACCACTACTGGCGGGTCATCAGGTACGCCACCACGATCGCCGCGACCAGCGCCAGCGCGGCCAGCACCGCAGCGGTGATCTTGGCGGCGCTGTACGGGCGTTCGCCGATGACCTCGCCGGTCCGGGCGTTGACCAGGATCTGGTACGACCGACCGGCGTGCAGGTACGCGGCGATCCACACCGGCAGCAGGAGCAGCTTGTACGTGACGTCCGAGTAGGTGGTGCGGACGGAGGTGACCCGCTGCTCGTCGCCGCCGATGTCCGACCGGCAGTCCCGCTCGATGACCGGCGCCATCCGGGCCTTCGCCGCCGCCAGGCCCGCCTCGGGCTCGGTGTCGTACCGCAGCGCGTGATAGCCGGCCAGGTAGTCCCCGTGGTAGGCGACCGCCTCGGCCAGCGGCCACGGGGTCAGCTGGTCCAGCTGCTTCTCCGGCAGGTGGGTCGTGGCGGGCACCAGCACGTCGTCGAAGTCCCGGCGGACGATGCCGCTCGCCGGATACCACCGGGTGTGCCGCACCTGCCGGGTGCGCGTCTCCTGCCTGCCGTCCACCGTCACCGTGTACGTCTCGGTGACGTAGTAGTACTCGCCGCGCTGGCCCCGGTAGTCCGAGACGGTCCGCGCGTCGAACGTCCAGTGCGGCAGGTAGGTGCCCTTGAGCGTCTCCGCCTCGCTGACCTTCTTCAGGCTGTTCGGCGCGAACCACCGGCTGCGGCACCACTGGCCCAGCGCGGTGCGCACGCCCGCCTGGTCCACCGCGAACGGCAGCACCGCCTCGGGAGCGATCAGCTCGACCGCCGCGGCGTCCACCACCAGCGGCGTGGCGCAGAACTGGCAGCGCTGGGCGAGCGCGTCGCTCTCGGTCCGGGCGCCGCAACCCGGGCAGACGAACGTGTACGCGCCGACGCTGGCCGCCGGCTTACGCGGCAAGGTTGCCAGCTCCGCGTACGCGTGCTCGCGCACCTCCCGGCCGGCACCGGCGATCTGCTGCCGGTGCCCGCAGTACGGGCAGCGCAGCACCGCCGTGCCCGGCGCGTACTCGACCCGGGCACCGCAGCCGCCACACTGGTACGACGGCGGGGAGACTGCCGTGTCGCTCATGCCGGCACTCGCTGACGCTCGCTCATCGCGGCCCCCTCCGATACCGCGCGCTCACTGCGGCGGCAGCGGCGGTGGGACGCTGGCCAGCACCGACGCGAGCTCCGGCAGCTGCCCGGCCGGCTGCCACTGCGCCATGCCGGCCCGCCAGACCAGCGTGTCTGGGCCCAGCGTGCCCGCGCCCACCTGCTCGGCCAGCCCACCGAGGTCGAACGGGCCCTGTCGCTGCCCGGCGACACCGATAAACCACTGCGTCTGGTTCGGCAGCGGCGGCGGCTCGGTGGCCCCTGGCGGCGTGGGCACCGGCGCCGGCTGCATCCCTGCGCCGCCCGACATGGACCTGGCCACCTGCTGACCCACCGCCATGCCCATGCCCAGCCCGAGGCCGGCCCCGGCGCCGCCGCCTGGGTTCTTCGCCGCGTCCTCCAGCGCGGTGGCCGCCTGGTAGCGGGTGAACCGGTCCAGGTCCCCGACCGCGCCCATGCCGGTCCGTTTGTCCAGCGCCCGCTCGACCTCCGGCCGCACGGAGACGTTCTCGATGACGAACTTGGGGATGGCGATGCCGACCTCGGCCAACTCCTCGGTCAGCACGGCGGCCAGCCGCCGGCCGATCGCGTCCTGGTGCGCCGCCAGGTCCAGCAGCGGCACCCCCGCCGTGGCCAGCGCGCCGCCGAGCCGCCCCACGATGAGCTGACGCAGGTACTCCTGCACCTCCTCGGTGCGGAACTGCGGATCCGTGCCGACCAACTCCCGCAGGAGCTGCTGTGCGTCCACCACCCGCGCCGCGTAAGCCCCGAACGCCCGCAGCCGGACCACGCCGAACTCGGCGTCCCGCAGGATCACCGGGTTCTGGGTGCCCCACTTCATGTCGGTGAACTGCCGGGTGTTGACGAAGTACACCTCGGCCTTGAACGGCGAGTTGAAGCCATACTTCCAGCCCTTGAGGGTGGACAGGATGGGCAGGTTCCGGGTCTCCAGCGTGTACGTGCCGGGTGGGAAGGCGTCGGCGATCTGCCCCTCGTTGACGAACACCGCCGTCTGGGACTCCCGGACGACCAGCTGGGCGCCCATCTTGATCTCGTTGTGGTAACGGGGGAAGCGCCAGACGATCGTGTCCCGGCTGTCGTCCAGCCATTCCACGATGTCGACGAACTCGCCCCGGAGCTTTTCCATCAACCCCACCGCGGCCCCCTCCCCCTGTCGCTGCCGAGGTCATCGGCGTCGCGGCGACGATAACAAGTGCCCGCCACCCGCGGCCGCCGCGCCGGTTCCCCCTCCCCCGGTCACCGGGAGAACCGTGCCGCGGGCTCACCGTCGAGATGTCCCGGGGGTAGGCGGCGGCCGCAGATCACGAGCAGCAGGTCCTGAGCGAGCCCACGCAGGGGTGCTCCGGATCCGTACACCCAGTCGAGGTCGGTCGCCTGCAGGCTGACCCCGGTGAGGTCGGTGCCGAAGTACGCGATGTTCCGTGGCCGCATGCCGGCCAGCACCAGCGCCACCCGGTCCGGCGGGATGCGGCGAGACAGCCCGAGGCCCACGGTGATGTCGAGGCCGTGGATGACGTCGTGCGACAGCGCTCCGGCGACCCCGCCGCCGGGCGGGGTCCAGGGGTGGTCGATGTTGTCCCGCAGCGCCGCGATCAGCCGCTCGGTCGGCATGCCTGCCGCGTCGCGGCGGGCGGCGCGATCGGCCATCCGATCAAAGCTGCCGCGCGCCTTCATCAGGTCGATGAGGATCCGCCGGAGGGAGGTCCGGAACGGCATCGTCATGTGCGCGACGACCTCCCGCACCCGCCAGCCATCACACAGGGTGACCGAATCCCATCGCTCGGTCGGCAGGGTGGCGAGCAGGTCCGCCAACTCGCGCCGTTCCGCCGCCACCGCGGCTCGAAGCCGATCTACCATCATCCGCCTCCCGTCCGTTGCGCGGACCCGTCCGGATCCGCACCAGGGGATACGACGGAGGCGTTCCGAACTCATCGCTGCCGCCGTACGTCGGCCGGTATCCGTATGGTCGGGGGCGTGGTGGACACGACGGTGGACCGGCTGGAGCCGTACCGGGTGGAGCTGACCGGCTACTGCTACCGGATGCTCGGGTCCGGGTTCGAAGCCGAGGACGCGGTGCAGGAAACGCTGTTGCGCGGCTGGCGGTCGCTCGACCGGTACGACGAGCGGCGGGCCTCCCTGCGGACCTGGCTGTACCGCATCGCGACGAACGTCTGTCTCGACATGCTGCGCGGCGCGCGGCGCCGTGCCCTCGCGATGGATCTCAGCGGCCCGTCGAGGGCTGGTGCGGAGATCGGCGCGCCGGCCACCGAACGAGCCTGGATGCAGCCCGTGCCGGACGATCTGGTGCTGCCGGCGGACGGCGGCCCGGAGGAGCAGGCCGTGCGCCGGGAGACGATCCGGCTGGCGTTCGTCGCCGTCCTCCAGCATCTGCCGCCCCGCCAGCGGGCCGTGCTGATCCTGCGCGACGTGCTGTGCTGGCGGGCCGAGGAGGTCGCGGATCTGCTGGGCACCACCGTGGCGGCGGTGACCAGCGCCCTGCAACGAGCCAGAACGACGCTCAGGGCCGCCGGGGTGACGCCGGGCGAGCCACTGCGGCCGGACGACCGAGCCCAACGCGACCTGCTCGCCCGATACTGCGACGCATTCGAGCGACATGACGTGACCGCGCTGGTGGCGATGCTGCACGAGGATGCCACCATATCGATGCCACCGTTCCGCTGGTGGATCCGCGGCCGGGCGGAGATCCGACAGGCTCTGCTGGCACCGGGAACGTGCGAAGGAGCCCGGCTGGTGCCGGTGGCGGCGAACGGATCGCCGGCGTACTGGCAGACCCGGCCGGATCAGGACGGCGTGCACGTGCCGTTCGGGCTGGTCGTCCTCGACGTGTGGCAGGGTCTGGTCACCGGCAGCACCACCTACCTCGACCCCGGCCGGCTGGTCCAACTGTTCGGCCCGCCGGCCCAGCCCCGGCCGCCGGTCGGGGCCTTGCCGGCCGGCCCGCCACGGGTCACCGGGCCGATCGCGGGCCGCCGCGCGGCGCACCGATGAGTCCGGCGGCTCCGGTACGTATAACCCCCGGTGGTGACAGCCACGCCAATCGGAGGAGCAGTCAATGACAACGGTCCAGCCCGTCATCAGCACGCCCGACCTGGGCCGCCTGCAGGCGTTCTACGAACGCTTGTTCAACGCCGTGCAGGTGCGACGGTTCCCCGCTGACGGCCCGCCGTTCTTCGTCAGCCTCATGCTGGGCGACTCGGAGGTCGGCCTGGTCAGCCAGCCCGACACCGACCTGTCCACGCCGCCGCGGATCCTGCTCAGCGTGGACGTCGAGGATGTGGACGCGCTGCTGGACGAGGTGGTGACAGCCGGCGGGCGGGTGCTCGGCCCACCCAACGACATGCCGTGGGGCCAGCGGGTGGCGCACGTGCACGACCCTGACGGCAACCTGATCAACCTGACCCAGGTGATCTGAGAAGACCAGGTGCCGGAGCACGCGTGGCGTGCTCCGGCACCGGTCGGGGAGCCGGCCGGCACCGGCTCGCCGTCATCTCCTCACAGACGGGCCTTCAGGTAGGCGCCGGCCGCGAGCAGTTGCGTGCGGGCCGACTCGTCGGTGGTGGTCCTGGCCGCCGCCGCGAACCGGTCCAGCGCAGCCTTGGCCTGCTCCGGCCGGCCCGCCGCCGCCGTGCTCTTGGCCGCCTGGAGCTGGCCGAACAGGTGGTCGGCGAGATCCTCGCTGATCAGGCCGTCCGCCTGGTATCGCCGCACCAGCGCCTGGGCGTTGTCGTAGGTGGCGACGATCTCGAACGAGACGGTCACCTCCGTGGCGTTGCCGGCCAGGTCGGTCGCCACGACGGTCAGTTCGTGACCGCCGGCCGTGGGCTGGACCCCCGCCCCGCTCTCGATCGCCACCCCGTCCAGGCGGAGGGCAACCGAGTCGATGCCCGACGCGGCGTCCCGGGCCGTGGCGGCGATCGGCAGTGACCTGCCGAGGTCGTACTTGCCGCCGTTCGCCACGCCGTCGACGGTCACGACCGGGTCCGTGGTGTCCACGGCCAGGGACACCGCTTTCAGCGCGGAGATGTTGCCGGCCTCGTCGATCGCCCGGAGCCGCAGCTCCCACCGGCCGTCCTCGGTCACCTTGATCGGCTCGCGGTACTCGGTCCAGGCGCCGTCGCCCTCGACGAACTCGATGCGTACCGGCCCGCCGCGGTCATCGCTCGCCGAGGCGGTGACCGTCACCGGCGAGGTGTACCAACCGCGCTTGCCGTTCGGCTGCGCCGGGTCGACCGCCACGGTCAGGCTCGGCGCCGTCGTGTCGAGAACCCGGAAGTAGTCGAAGCCGACCGTGACCGGCTGCGCCTGCTCCGGACCCAACGCCATCAGACCGAACGAGGTCATCACGGCGTCGTTGGTGACCGGCTGGCCGAGCGAGGTCCAGTTGACCCCGCCGTCGCTGATCTGGGCCGAGTAGGTGTTCCCACTCCGGCTCAGCCGCAGGTAGTACCAGCCGCTCTCGGACGAGTCGGCGATGTCGATCGACCGGTTGCCGCCGTTGCCGAACTGCGCGTTGCGTTCCGAGACGAGCTCGGCGCGCAGGTTGGTCGGCGTTCCGGCGTTGTTGTTCGCCACGACGTCGAACTTCACGTAGTTGTCGTCGTTGTTGTAGACCAGGAAGCCGGCCAGCTGCCACTTGTGCAGCATCGACGGCGTCAGCCTGGTCTCGATCGTCCAGTCGCCGGCCGCGACCTGCGCGGGGATCTTCTGCAGGATGAAGTTCCGCGGCGAGTCGTTGTTGGTGCCGTTGATGTCGCCCGGCTGGGTCTCGATGCGCAGCGCACCGCCGTTCACCGCGGCCTTGGTCGAGTCGTACCGCACCACCGAGTTCCACCGGCAGCCGTCGAGCGTGCTGCCGTCGAACTCGTCGCTGGGCGCGCGGACCCCGTCGTCCGTGCCGTCCGGCGTGATGGTGAAGTGGTCGAACACCGCGTTGACCCGTGCCGCCCCGGTGTCACCGGCGGCCATGGGGCCGACGGTCGCGTTCGGGATGACGGTCGCGGAGCCGGCGAGCGCCGTCCAGCTCTGACCGTCGGCGGAGTACGCCGCGGTCAGCTTCTGACCGTCGCTGACGAGTCGCAGGTGCGCGGCGGCCGGGAAGTTCGCCGGCAGACCCACGTTGGCGTGCCAGGTCCGCGTCCCGCCGGCCTCGGTCTGGAACTCCAGGATCCGACCGCCGGACGAGGAGCGGGTGAACGCCAGTTTGACGTAGTCGTTGTCGGTGCCGTGCATGAGCAGACCGGCGTGCTGCCACTCGCGGTCGTGTGGGATGGTCACCTTCGTGGTGATCGTCCACGGTCCGACCTTGGCGCGCTGGCCGGCGTAGCTGATCGGTCCGGTGTTCGCCTCGTTGATGTCGCCGTTGGTGACCGGCAGCACCAGCCCGCCGTTGGTGACCCGCACCGGCAGGTTCGGGGCGTTGCGCACGGTGGTCCACCGGTTGGTGTTCAGCGTGTCACCGTCGAAGGTGTCCGAGCCGCGGATCGCGCAGCCCGGAGCGGTCTCCGGCGGTGCCGGGTGGATGGCCTTGTCGACCAGGGTGAAGCCGGTGA
Source organism: Micromonospora sp. NPDC047738 (assembly GCF_040642675.1). Taxonomy (NCBI): domain Bacteria; kingdom Bacillati; phylum Actinomycetota; class Actinomycetes; order Micromonosporales; family Micromonosporaceae; genus Micromonospora; species Micromonospora sp. NPDC047738. The sequence goes on along the minus strand of NZ_JBEYSO010000005.1, from coordinate 103,648 downwards.
ACTTCACCTCACTGGTGGCCGACGCGTTGTGCGCGGTGACCGCGAGGCCGATGTCCTGCGGGCTGGCCGCGCCGGGCAGCGTCACCGGGTCGCCGACCAGGGTGAACGCCTTCCCGTCCTTGCTCCAGTACCCGTAGTACTTCCCGCCGTCGCGTACGATCCGCACCCAGGACGGGTAGCTCGTGTTGCTGGCGCCGGTGCTGGCGTCGAGCTGGCCGTTTCCGTCGGTGTCGCGCAGCCACTCGAAGCCGAGGCCCGCCCGCATCGTCATCGCCGCGTACCCGGGCGACCTGCCGGGCTGGGTGACGTCGTTGCGGACGATCAGGCCGGCCTTGGCGGAGTTGTTCGTGTTCGTCTGGCTCTCGATCTTCACCGTGGCGGTCCACGTGTTGCCGGCCGCCGCCGGCAGGTACACCGAGCCGTACTGGTCGGTGCCCTGCCACATGTTCTCGCCGCCGGCGTTGATGATCCAGGTGTCCTGGTCCGGCCGGTCGAACGCGGCGGTGGTGTTGCTGTAGGTCTGCCAGGCTCCGTAGAGGTCACCGACCTCGACCTGCACGACGCGGGACTTGGCGTGGTAGCCCTTGTCGTTGGTCGCGACCGCGGTCAGCTGGTAGCGCTTCTGGGTGGACGCGTTCCACTTCATCGAGTACGGCGCCGTGGTGTCGACGCCGATCGACGTGCCGTCGACGAAGAACTCGACCTTGGTGATCGTGTTCTCCGCGTCGCTCGCGGCTGCGGTCACGTGGATCTCGCCCGGCTCCAGCTCGTCGGTCGGCTTCGGGGAGGTCACCGCGACCTTCGGCTTGCTCGTCGGCGAGACGCCCTTGCCGTCGGCCTCGATGAAGTTCAAGCGCCGCTCACCGGCACCCGGGAACACCGCGTACAGGGTGAACGTCTCGCCGGGGTCGGCCACCTCGACCGGAACGTCCACGTAGCCGCCGCCGCTGGTCGCCGGCACCTGCGCGGTGCCCAGCAGTGCGCCGTCCGGCGCGCCCCGCCGCAGCTCGATCTTGCTCGCGCTGGCGGCCGACGCGCGCAGGATCAACCGGTCGACGTTGTGCAGGTTGACCGGGTCGTACGAGGCCCAGGCGCCGTTCTGGCCGGCGATGGAGCTTCCATGGCCCTCGACGTCCCGCGACGAGCCGACCGTCATGTTCGACGAGTTGTCGAAGAACTCCGCCTCCCGCTGCTTCGGGAACATCAGGGTGGTGTCGGAGCCGGTCAGGCTCGGGATGCCACCCGCGCCGCCGGAGTCGGCGTAGCGGCCGTCGATCGCGTAGAAGACGTTCATGTCCTCGCCGTGCCCGCCGCCGAGGGCGGTGACCACCTTGCCGGTGCGTCCGTGCAACGGATCGGCCGGGTGCGCGTGCTCGTCGTGGCCCATCGCCGGCTGGATCACCACGTCGGCGTCGTCGATCTGGGTGTCCTCAGCGTCGCTGACCGACAGGTCCCAGCTCACCTCGTCGCCGAAGTCGAAGAACGCGCCGTTGGGCGGCAGGTTGAACTTCACCTGCGGCCGGGTGTTGCCGACCGTGATCGGCACCGTCGCCGTCCCGGTCTTGCCGGCCGGGTCGGTCACCGTGAGCCGGGCGTTGTAGACGCCGTTCGCGGTGTAGGTGAAGGTCGGCTTCAGCTCGGTGGAGTCGGCGGAGCCGTCACCGGTGAAGTCCCACTCGTACCGTAGCTGCTCGTTTTCCGGGTCGGTGCTGCCCGAGCCGTCGAAGCGGACCTGCAGCGGCGCCTGGCCGGAGTCCGGCGTCGCGTTGATCTTCGCCGTCGGCGAGCGTGAGCCGGAGATGTAGTCGACCCGGTACAGCCCCGAGTTCGGGTTGTCACGGCCGAAGCCGCCACCCCAGTCGAGGACGTACATCGAGCCGTCGGGACCGAACTTGGAGTCGATCGGGGCGAGGAACTGCTGCTGCGGCAGGAACGGGTTGACCTTCTCGACCCCGCCCTGCCCGTTCGGGATGATCGAGTACATCTTGTTCCGCGACCACTCGTAGAAGAACGGCTTGCCGTCGTAGGACGCCGGGAACTTGGTGTCCGACTGCAGGTTCGGGTCGTAGTTGTAGAACGGGCCGCCCATCGGAGCCAGGCCGCCACCCTGCGGGATGACCGACGGCACCGAGGAACGCTTGTAGCCGTACCACATCTTGGGTGCCTTGGCCGCCGGCAACTCGGTCAGGCCGGTGTTGCGCACCGAGTCGTTGATCGGCTTGTTGCAGTCGAAGTACGCCCCGACCGTCACCGGGTTCGTCCGGTAGTCCACGTCCCGGAACGGCTCGTTGTTGCCCATGCACAACGGCCAGCCGTAGAAGCCGGGCTCGGTGATGAGGTTCCACTCGGCGATGCCGGCGGGCCCGCGGTCCGGGTTGTCGTTGCTGTTGTCCGGCGAGTAGTCCGCCAGCCCGATGGCCCCGGTCTGCGAGTCGATCGAGAACCGGAACGGGTTGCGGAAGCCCATCGCGTAGATCTCCGGCCGGGTCTTCGCGGTGCCTGGCGGGAACATGTTGCCCGCGGGGATGGAGTAGGTGCCGTCCGCCTCGGGGCGGATCCGCAGCAGCTTGCCGCGCAGGTCGTTGGTGTTGGCCGAGGTCGCCCGCGCGTCGTGGAACGTGCCGTCCCGCTCAGACAGCGGCGCGTAGCCGCCGGACGGCTCGGAGTGTGGGTTCACGTCGTCGCCAACGCTCAGGTAGAGGTTCCCGTCCGGGCCGAACGCGAGGCCGCCGCCGGTGTGCCCGGGCTCATCGGGGAGCCGGCGCGCCGGCACCTCGAGCAGGACCTTCTCCGTGGCCCGGTCGATCTGCGAGCCCGGCCCGACGGTGAGCCGGGACAGGCGGCTGAAGAAGTTCGCCGGGTCGCTGTCGTTCGTGCTCGCCGGCGCGTAGTAGATGTAGAGGTAGCCGTTCTGGGCGAACTTCGGGTCGAGCGCGATGCCGAGCAGGCCGTCCTCACCGCCGGAGTACACCGGGATCGTGATCGCGGTGGAGGTGGTCTTCGTCCGCGGGTCGTACACCCGGATCTGGCCGCGTACCAACTCGGTGAAGAAGACCCGGCCGTCCGGTGCGACGTCCATGGCGAACGGGGCGCTGGTGTTCTGGTCCAGCGGGACCCGTTCGAACTGGTCCCACACCGTGCCGCCGCAGTCGCCCTCGACCATGCCGGCCGCCCACTTCACGCCGCCGACGATGTGCTGCACCAGCCCCGGCTCGCCGGTGTAGTGCGCGCCGAAGTGGCCCATGCCGGTCATCCAGGCACGGCCGCCGTCGTACGGCTTGCACCACGAGATCGGGTGGTCGTAGCCCATGGCGTTGTTGCCCGGGTTGTACGTCGTCTCGTCCATCGTGGCGAGCACGTGCGCGTTGCCGCGGACGTTGAGCGCGTAGTTGTACCACTCGTCGGCGCGTTCCCACCGCTGCGGCAGGTGCGCGGTCGACGGGTGGCTGTGGTCCTCGACGCGGACGGTGCCGGGCAGGCCGGGGCTGGTGCCGGTGGCGGCGTGGCCGGGCATCAGCGAGCCGATCATGTTGTCCCACCACGCGTAGTTCCCGCGCATGTCGGTGGCGTTGTGGATGGCGACGATGCCGTGCCCGGCCTTCATGTAGCGCTCCATCGCCGCCTTCTGGTCGGCGGTCCACGGGTCGCCGGAAGCCTGGAACATCACCAGGGCGTCGAAGTGCGCGAGGTCCTGGTCGTTGAAGATCGACGAGTCCTCGGTGTGCTGGGAGGTGATCCCGGCGTCGGCGAAGGCGGCCTGCAGCACGGGAACGCCCTGCTCGATCGCCTCGGTGTGCCGGAACTGCGTGGTCTTGGTGAAGATCAGCACGTGGGCTTGGCCGTGCGTGCCCTCGTGGGCGGCCGCCGGCGCTGGGCTGATCATGGACAGCGCGAGCGCGCCGACGACGGGTATCGCTAACAGTCGTCCCCACCGGGGACGCCAGGTCACGTTCATGAGATGCGGTACCTCCTGGGACGCGAGGAACTACTGGTGGGGTCATGACCGTGCGGCGTGCCGGCGCCGTCGGAGTGGGGGTGGAGCTGGCCGTCGGTGCTAGGGCATCACCGCCCGCAGGAACTTCAGGCCGTCGATGGCGATCGCGTCCTGGCTCGCGGCGAGCGGACGCCAGATGGAGGCGGCGGTCGCGATCGTCGCGTTCTCCGCGGTGAACGACTCGATGCACAGGGGGCCGCCGTAGCCCGCCGCGTCGATCGAGGCGAGGATCGCCGGCCAGTCCAGGTGATCGGCGCCGGGCGTGCCGCGGTCGTTGCCGCACACCTGGACGTGTGCCACCCGGCCGGCGGCCGAGCGGATCGCCGCCGGGATGTCCGTCTCCTCGATGTTCAAGTGGTAGAGGTCGAGCGCGACGCCGCAGTGCGGCAGGTCGCCGATCGCCTCGAGGGTCTGGCCGACGGTGTTGAGCAGGCTCGTCTCGTAGCGGTTGAGCGGCTCGACGGCCACCGTGACGCCGGCCGCGCCCGCGTACTCGACAACGGGGGCGAGGCTCTCCCGCAGTTGCGCGTACGCCGCGGCCCGCTCGGCCGGTGACAGCCGCCAGGTCCGGCCGACCGAGGCGTACGCCGGTCCGGCGATCACCGGCGATCCGACGGTCGCGGCGGCGTCGACCACGCGGAACAGGTAATCCTGGGTGGACCGGATGGTGGCCGGGTCCGCCGCGACCAGCTCACGACCGGGAGGCATCACGAGGCACACGGTGGCGCCCAGGCCGTGGTCGGCGAGCACCTGGGCGGCCTGCCTCGGCTCCCAGTCGCCCGGGTTCTCCACCGGCAGCTCGAGCACGTCGAAGCCCCACCCCGCGACCCTGGCCGCGAGGGCGGCCAAGGTCGCGTCGGTGAGCGGCGAGGCCCACACCCAGGTGTTGACCCCGAGGGGATGACTGATCACCGCCACGGCCCCGGGTAGCCCGGCATGCCCTCGCAGCCGCACATGGCGTAGTGCAGTGGCGGCATGTCCTGCTTGACGTAGTCCTTGACGTTGTCGCCGGTGATCCGCGGCTGCGGCAGCACCCACTCCTTCGGCACCTGCTCGCCCTTGAGGATCTTCAGCGCGGCGATGATCGGCGTGCGCCACTGGTAGGTCGGATAGGTCGGCGCGACCGCGGTGAGGCCCTCGTCGACCCACAGCCGCAGGAAGTCCTGCTGGTCCTCGCCGACGATGGCCGGGACGTCGACCCCGGCGTCCTGGAACGCCTCGGCCGCGGCGACGGCGGTCGCGCCGGCATCCATCCACACGCCGTCGATCCGGCCCTCGCGCTGGATGTAGTCGGCCACGATGCTCTTGGTCTTCGCCGCGTCGCCGTCGGTGAACTCCACCCCGACCACCTTCAGCTCGCTGCCGCCGAAGATCTCGTTGGCGGCCGCCCAGCGCTGCTCAAGCACGTCCACACCGGGCAGGATGCGCAGAGCGAGAACCTTGCCGCCCGGCTTGACCTTCTCCTTCAGGAACTCCGCGCCGTCGGCGCCGAAGGCGAAGCCGCCGATGGGGTGGATGAAGGTGACCGGGCAGCTGGTGTTGACGCCTCGGTCGAACACGATCACCGGCACGCCAGTCTGGCACGCCTGCTCCACCGCCGGCGTCAGCGTGGCGGTGGTGTTCGGCGAGATGATGATCGCGGAGCAGTTCTTGCCGGACAGCGACTGGATGTCGCTGATCTGCTTGTCGTCCTTGGCCTCCGCATCCAGCACCGTGAACGTGGCGATCTCCGGGTGCTGCTTGACCTCCTGCTGCATGGTCTTGAAGCCCACCTGTCGCCACGGGTTGTTCACGGCGGCGTTGGAGAAGCAGAGGGTGTATTTTCCGCCGGGCTTGGCGAACTTCGCCGTGTCCACCATTTCCGGCTCGAGCATCTGCTCCCACGGCTTGCCGTCCGGGCCCTGCGGCGTGGCGCCGCGGAACGCCAACTGGCGGTCGTACTCCGCCTGGTCGAAGAACTTCGACTTGTTCGCGTCGGAACTGGGTGATCCGCCGGCAGTGGCCTTGTCGTCGGGCAGGTCGCTCGAGCATCCGGCGAGCGCCAGTGCGCCCGCCACGACCACCGTGGCCCATTTCTTGGTCATTATCGTCGATCTCCTTACTAACCTTGGGGACTTCAGGAGGAGGCGGGTTGCGCGGGTGCCGCGCTGCTCCGCTGTTTCGGCCACCACCGCAGCCGCTGCCGTACGCCGCTGCCGAGGGAGGCGTAGGCGACGGCGGCGATGATGATCACGCCCTGCACGGCCGACTCGAGGGCACCGCTCACGCCGAGCAGGTTCAGCAGCGTGAACAGGGATTCCAGCGAGAGCGCGCCGGCGGCGGCCGCCACCACCGACCCGCGTCCGCCGCCGAGCAGCACGCCACCCAGCACGACGGCGGTGATCGCCCGGAACTCCAGGCCATCGCCGACCTGCGCCGATACGCCGGCGAACCCGCCCAGCAGGATCGCGGCGACCGCCGCGAGCAGCCCGGACAGGACGAACGCGAGCAACCGGAGCCGGTCGACCTGGCCGCCGGACAGCCGCACGGCGGCCTCGTTGTCGCCGACCGCGACCAGCGCCCGGCCGGTGCCGCCGCGCATGAACAGCGCCGCGGCCACCAGGATCGCCAGCAGGATGAGCACCGACCAGGGAACCTCGCCGAGCGCGGGGACCTCCACGGCGCCGCGCCCGAACGTCCGGAACCCGGCCGACAGCGCGCCGCGTGGGGCACCGCCGGTCCACAGGAATATCGCGCCGTCGAGCACCAGCAGCATGCCGAGCGTGACGATGAACGACGGCACCAGGAGCTTCGTCGTGACCAGCCCGTTGACCAGGCCGACCAGCAGGCCGAACCCGAGCACGAGCAGGATCACCCGCGCCGTCGCGGACTCGCTGCCGTTGATCAGCCGAGCCGCGATGACCACCCCGGCGGTCACCAGCGCGCCGACCGACAGGTCGAACCCGCCGGAGACGATGACGAAGTACTGCCCGATCGCGAGGATCATCAGCGGCGCGGCCCGCTTGAGCAGCGCCAGGTAGCCGGACGGCTCAGCGTAGGCCGGGCCGGCGATCGCGAGCCCGAGGAGCAGCAGGAACAGGACGACGAGCACCGGCGCGGTGCCCTCGGCAAGGCGGGGACGCCAGGTCATGCCAACCTCCCACGACCGCGGCTGGCGATCATGCGGCGGGCGTAGAGCGCGACCGCGGTCACGAGTACGACGCCGCGCACCACGTCCTTGAAGAACGGATCGACCTCGAGGTCGTCGAAGATGGTGTCCAGGGTGGCGAGGATGAGGACGCCGCCGATGGTCCCGACGACGCCGCCCCGGCCACCGGCGAGCAGCGTCCCGCCGAGCACGACGGCGGCAATCGACTCCAGGTCGTACCCGGCGTCGGTGCCAACGTACGGTGCCCCCGACCCGAGCCGGCTGGCGAGGTAGATCCCGGTGAGACCGGCGGCAACCGAGCACAGCACGTGCGCGGTGACGATGACCCGGCGGGTGGGCACCCCGGACAGCCGGGCCACCTCGATGTCACCGCCGACGGCGTACATGTGGTAGCCGGGGCGGGTCCGCGACAGGTACCACCAGGCCAGTGCGGCGGCAGCCAGCATGAGCAGCGCCGCGACCGGTATCGGGCCGATCCGGTCGTAGCCGAGGTGCTGGAAGCCGCGCGGCACATCGCCGGCCGGGCCGGTGTAGTTGTCCTCAAGATAGCCGCGCAGGATCAGTGCCACACCGAGCGTGGCGATGAACGCGTTGGCCTTGAGGACGGTGATGACCAGCCCGTTGACCAGGCCGACACCGGCGGCGACCGCGAGCGCCAGCAGCACGCCGGGCACGAGCATGCCGTCCCGACCGGCCATCGTCTCCGCGGCGATCAGTGAGGTGAGGCCGACCAGGTAGGCGACGGACAGGTCGAGGGATCCGGTGAGGATCACCATCGTCTGTCCTATCGCCACCAGACCGAGTGCGGTGGCCCGGGTGAGGATGTTGAGGATGCCGCCCTGGTCGAGCAGGACCTCGCCGCGCAGCCCGACGAGCACGCTGCCGACGACCAGCAGAGCGACGAGAGCGAGGTAGACGATGACCGTCGGGGTGAGCCGCCGGCGCAGCGCCGGCCGCATGGCCTTCCGCTCGACCGGAACCGTGTTCTCCTGAAGAATGCTCACGCCGCCTCACCGATCCCGTGTCCGGTGGCCAGCGCCATCACAGCCCCCTCACTCGCGCCGGCGGGCAGCTCACCGGCCAGCGCACCGTCGTGCATGACGAGGATCCGGTCGCTCATCCCGATCAGCTCGGGGAGCTCCGAGGAGATCATCAGCACCGCCACCCCACGCCTCGCGAGGTCGCGCAGCAGCTCGTGCACGGCCCGCTTCGCGCCGACGTCGATGCCGCGCGTCGGCTCGTCGACCACCAGCACCCTCGGCTCGACCGCCAGCCACTTGGCGAGCACGACCTTCTGCTGGTTGCCGCCGGACAGGAAGCGCACCTCCTGGTGCTCCCCGCGGGCCACCACGGTCACCAGGTCGAGCAGCTGCGCCACATCCGACTTCTCGCGGGAGCGCCCGCCGCGCAGCGCGGCGCGGCGCACCAGCAGCGTGTTGTCCCGCACGGACTGCCCAAGCGCCAGCCCGTCCCCCTTGCGGTCCTCGGTGACCAGCGCGATCCCGAGGCGCACGGCGGTGCGGGGCCGGGTCACCCGCTGGGCCGCTCCGTCGACCTCCAACGAGCCGCGGGTGAACGGCTCGACGCCGAACACGGCGCGCGCGACCGCCGAGCGGCCAGACCCTTGCAGCCCGGCCAGCCCGACGATCTCCCCGGCGCGTACCTCGAGGTTCAGGCCGCGGAGGCGGTCGTTGCCGGCGCCGCGCAGCGCGAGGCGGACCGCTCCGAGGTCGTCGGGGACCGCCCGGTCCGGGTAGTACTCGCCCAGGTCACGGCCCACCATGTGACGGACCAGGTCCTCCGAGGTCAGCTCGCTGGTCGGGGCGCAGGTCACGAACTGGCCGTCCTTGAGCACGGTGATCCGGTCGGAGAGGTCGAACACCTCGCGCATCCGGTGCGAGACGTAGAGGATCGCGATGCCCCGCTCGCGCAGCCGGCGCACCAGGTCGTAGAGCAGCTCGACCTCGTGATCGGCGAGCGCGGCGGTCGGCTCGTCCATGCCCAGCACCCGCGCGTCGGTCGACAGCGCCTTGACGATCTCCACGACCTGTCGTTGGGCGACCGACAGTGACGACACGGTGTCGGCCGGATCGATCCCGTCCTCGCCGAGCCAGTCCAGCAGCTCGCGGGTGTCGGCCATCATGCGCCGGCGGTCAACCTGCATCCGCCGCACCGGCTCGCGGCCGAGGTAGACGTTCTCGGCGACGCTGCGGTGCGGCAGCAGGGTGAATTCCTGGTGGATGATGGCGATGCCGGCCCGCTGCGCGTCGGTGGGACCGGCGAACGACATCTCGGCGCCGTCGACCTCGATGGTGCCGCCGTCCGGCCGGTGCACCCCGGCCAGCACCTTGAGCAGCGTGGACTTGCCCGCGCCGTTCTCGCCCATCACGGCGTGCACCTCGCCGCCCCGCAGCTCCAGGTCCACCCCGCGCAGCACCGGCACGCCGAGGAAGGACTTGGTGATCCCGGTCAGGCGCACGCTCGTCGTTGGGCCGGGCGTCATGCCGGCACCTCTGTCCACGCGCCGTCCGCCGCCGCGGAGGCCAGCACCGTTTCGGTGATCCGGACGGCGCGCAGGCCGTCCGCGAACGTGGGCAGCCCGTCCGGGACGTCCGCGCCACGCACGGCCCGGTAGGTGTCGGCGACGAACGCGTCGAAGCAGTCCTGGTAGCCCTGCGCGTGCCCGGCGGGCAGCCGGACGTAGCGCGCGGCGGAGGGGTGCAGCGTGCCAGGGTCGCGCAGCAGCGTCTGGCCGCCCTCGCGCCGGCCGACCCACAGCCGCTCCGGGTCCTCCTGGTCGAAGCCGAAGCTCGCCTCGGTGCCGGAAAGCTCCAGGTGCAGCCGGTTCTTGCGGCCCGCGGCGACCTGCGACACCACCAGCGTGCCAACCATGCCGGCGGCCGTGGTGAAGTGCACGGTGGCCAGGTCCTCGGTGGGCTCCCCGGCGCTGCGGGCGCGCTCGTGCACGACCGCGGTGCGCGCGGACAGCCGGGCGATCCGGTCGCCCGTGACGAACTCGAACAGGTCGCACCAGTGCGAGCCGATGTCGGCGAACGCTCGCGACGGCCCGCCGAGCGCGGCGTCGACCCGCCAGTCGTCGTCGGACGGGCGGGACAGCCAGTCCTGGAGGTAGCCGCCGGTCACGCTGGCGACGACGCCCGCCTCGCCGGCGGCCAGCCGGGCGCGCAACTCGCGCACCATCGGATGGAAGCGGTAGACGAATGGCACCGTGGCTACTCGGTCGCCGGCCGCCTCCATCAGCGCCGTGGCCTCGACGCTGCCCGTGGCGAGGGGCTTTTCGCAGATGACGTGCACGCCGGCGGCGAGCGCGGCGGCGACCACGGGGGCGTGCGACGCGTTGGGAGTGCACACGTGCAGCACGTCGATCTCGGCGCCGTCGAGCAGGGCCGCCAGGTTCGGGTAGCCCTCGTCCGCGCCGACGGCGCGAGCCGCAGCGGCGGCGCCCTCGGGGCGCGACGCCATCGCGGCCACGACGGTCGCTCCGGCGCGCCGGGCCGCCTCCGCGTGCACCTGGCCCATGAACCCCGCGCCGACCACCGCCACGCGTAGCGTCTGCTGGTCGGATTCGAGGCCACCACCAGACGCCGTAATGACATCGGTCACAGACATGTGACGACGGTAACGTCCACTTATGACGATCGTCAATCAAAAGATGTGTCTACATCGACCGTACCTAGATGATCAACATCTCGAACCCTCGCGCCAGCCGACGTAACGCCGCCACTTCGGTTTAATTGGGGGATGAACAATGGGCACAGCGCAGCCCCGACATCGCCCGGCGAGTTGCTTCAGCTGCTGCGCGACGGGCAGGCACGCACCCGAGCCGAGCTGGCAACCGAAACCGGACTCGCCCGGTCGACCGTGCGCCTGCGCCTCGACGCGCTCACGGATGCCGGACTGGTGACCGACTGGGGCAGCGACGCCGTCACCGGCGGCCGGCCCGCCAGCAGGTTCGTGTTCAACGCCCGCGCCCGGGCGGTGCTGGCAGCCGACGTCGGGGCCACCCACGCCACCGTCGCCATCGCCGACCTGACCGGTGAGCCGCTGGCCGTCGAGAGGCTCACCCTGGACATCGCCGACGGGCCCGACGCGGTGCTCAGCCTGCTCATCGACACCTGGCGACGGCTGTGCGCCAACCACGACCCCACCGCCCCCATCGCCGGCGTCGGCATCGGACTGCCCGGCCCGGTCGAGCACTCGACCGGCAAGCCGACCCACCCGCCGATCATGCCCGGATGGAACGGATACGACGTGCCCGCGCGGATCGCGGTCGACTTCGCCGTGCCGGTCCTGGTGGACAACGAGGTCAACCTGATGGCGCTCGGGGAGCACGTCCGCTGCTTCCCGGACGAGGCGCACATGGTCTTCGTCAAGGTCGCGACCGGCATCGGCTCCGGCCTCATCAGCAACGGCCAACTGCACCGCGGCGACGTCGGCGCGGCCGGCGACCTCGGACACATCCTGGCCCCACACGCGGACGACGTGCAGTGCCGCTGCGGCAACAGCGGGTGCCTGGAGGCCGTGGCCAGCGGCCCCGCCATCGCCGCGAAGCTCCGCGCCGCCGGGCTCGACGCGACGAACAACGCCGACGTCGTGGCCCTCGTGCAGGCCGGCAGCCCGATCGCCGGCCAAGCCGTACGGCAGGCCGGCCGGGACATCGGCGAGGTGCTGGCCGCCGGCGTCAGCCTGTTCAACCCGTCGCTGATCGTGATCGGCGGGGCGGTCGCACAGGCCGGCGAGATGCTGCTGGCGGGCGTCCGGGAGTCGATCTACCGCCGTTCGCTGCCGCTGGCCACCGAGCGCCTGCGCATCGTCACCTCACAGGCCGGCGCGAACGCGGGCGTGGTCGGCGCCGCGGCGATGGTCGTCCAACATGTCCTCTCCCCCACCGTGCTCGACCGCGAGCTGGCCTGAGCCACACCGGGCGAGCCCTTACCGGGCGGTGCGGCTGCACCGGGCCGGGCCGGGTCAGCCGCCGTTGGTCGGCCGGTAGGTACGCGGTCGGCGGGCGGGTGCGGCCGGATTGGTCACCCCACTGACCGCCGTCAGGAACTTCGGGCCCATCGCTGCCCGGGCCTGCACCGCCGGATGGGTGGCGCCGAAGTTGTCGGAATCCGCCTGCCCGTCGGCGAACAGCACGTAGGTCAGCACTGGGGCGCCGGCCGCGTCGAAGACGATCCCCGCCTCGTGGCGGGCGTCGGCGAACCAGCCCGCCTTCGTGGCCACCCGGGCCCGCTCCGCCGAGGACATGGTGCGCCGGATCCCGTCGGTGAAGGCGATCGGGGAACGCAGCAGGTTGATCAGGAAGGTGGTCGAGGCGGGCGAGAGCAGCGTGCCGGCGACCAGCGCCTGCAGCAGATCGTGCGTCTCACGAGCGGTGCTGGTGCCGAGGAAGAACCGGTTCGGGTTGGCGACCGGTTGAACCTGCGTGTGGGGGAACCCCTTGGCGATCAGGATCTGGTTGAGCTCGGCGGCCGGGCAGACCAGCCCACAGAGCCGCACGGCGGTGTCGTCCGAGACCGTCAGCAGCGCGGCGAGCGCATGACCCAGGGTCACCGAGCTGGGGTATCCCGTGTCGAGGCCGAAGATGCCGTCACCGCCCGGCACCACGATCGCCGCCGTGACCTCCACCCGCTGGTCCAGCGTGAGCCGGCCCCGATCGACCTTGTCCAGTACCGCCACGGCCACCGCGACCTTGTTGACGCTGTAGGCCTCTACCACCGCGTCGGCGTTCTCCTGCACCGCGACCCGGGGCGCGCCGCCGACACCGGCGACACTGAGGTACGAGTACCAGTTTCCGCCGGCCCGGGTCCGCTCCCGCTGGTAGGCAGCCGCCACCTGGTTCACCGGGGATCCGCCTTCTCCGCCGTGCGAAGTGAACGCATCGCGCGGCGCCCCCGCGGCCGGGCTAGCCAGCCCGAGGACCGCACCGGCGGTGGCCATGGTGCCGACGCCCAGCACGGTCCTACGATTCACCCTGCTCGCCACGCCTCTACTCCCGTCCAACGTGAACCGTCGGCGGCCACCGGCAGATGGCCGGCGCGGGACGTGATCACCGATCCCGCCCGACCACCCTAGGCGAACCCGCGGCGCCGCGCTGCCCTTGGCACCGCCTGCACCGGCCGGCGGTGGCTACGCCTTGCCGGCGGCCGCCGTCGTGGTGCCGACCATGGCGCTCTTTACCAGCGGCGCGTATCCGCCCGACTGGCCGGTGCGGTTCGGGTGGTACGACTCCGAGACAGGGTTCGACAGGCCGTTGATCCACTCGACGGCGTCGCAGACGGCGTGCCCGGTGAAGGCGGCTCGGGGGTCCACGAACGGGAACGAGTGCGCGACGGCCCGGGCCTTGATCGTCTCGTTCAGCAGATCGGCGGTGTCGTTCAGCGCCGCCTGCTCCCCCGGGCTGATCCGGGACAGCGACTGGCAGTCGCTCTCGTTGAACAGGCGCGGATACCCGACGATCACCACCCGGGCGGACGGTGCCTTTGAGCGGATCTTGTTGTAGAGCGCGTCCAGGGTGCCGGGCAGGGTGTTCCGGATGTAGGTGTTGGCGTTGTCGATGTCACCCCAGCAGGTGTACGGCCAAGGCTTGGCGCACTGCGTGATGACGGAGGAGAACCCGGCGTCGTTGCCGCCGACGGTCAGCGTGACGTAGCTGGTCGACGAGCTGAGGCTGGCGAGCTGGTTGTTGGACACGTCGGCGACCTTCGCGCCGGAGCAGGCGGCGAATGTGAGGCTGGCGCCGATCTGGTTCGCGTCGAGGACCGGGTAGGCGTACGGCGAGCGGGAGCAACTGGTGCCGTCGGAGTAGTACGAGCGGGTGCCGACGCCGGAGGCGTACGAGTCGCCGAGGGCGGTGTAGAGCGGCGCAGCCGCCTGCGCGGGCAGCGCCCACAGCACGGCCGGCGCCAAGCCGGCGAGGACGGCGACCGCGAGTGTGACGAGGCGGCTTCTGTGGCGGGGGGCGACGGGTGCCATGCTTCCTCCTCAGCTGCCCACCGGGAGAGCGCATCGACGGATGTCGAAGGCCGGTGGTGATCCAGACTGTCGGCGGCAAGCACTGACACGCGCAAGAGATCGAGCGGAAGTTTCCTTCAATCGAACAAGTGGGCGGTGGCCCTTGGCACGGAGCCGGAGCCGTCCCTCCCTAACAACGCACCCGGCAAACGCCGGCGGCATGTCCGGCGCCCGGACGAAAGAGCTAACCCTCGGCATGCTCACCGTTCACCCGGCCGTGCCCCTGCCGTTTCGGCGGATCCTTACATTCGTCGATCACTGGTCCCGGGACAGCCGCCCCGGGGAGAAGGGATCACCATGGGTACCCGCCGAATCCGGCTTGCCACGGCCGTCGCAACGATGGCCGCGCTGACCACAGTCACCACCGGGGCGGTGGTGACCGTGGCCGGCCCGGCAATGGCCGCCACCACCACCTTCACCTCCGCCGCCGACACCTATGTGGACAACAGCGCCACCTCGACCAACTACGGCACGAGGTCGCAGCTCGGCATCGACAACTCGCCGATCAAGCGGATGTTCCTGCGCTTCTCGGTCAACGGCCTGACCGCGCCGGTGAGCAGCGCCCGGCTCCGCATCCACACCGACGACGTGGCAGGTGCCGAGAGCCCCAGCGGCGGCACCTTCAAGGCCATGACCAACACCACCTGGTCGGAGACCGGGGTCACCTGGAGCAACCAGCCCGCCATCGACGGGGTGACCCTCGGTTCCCTCGGCAGCGTCGCCCGGAACACGTGGTACGAGGTGGACGTGACCCGGCTGGTCACCGGCAACGGCACCGTCAGCATCGGCGTGACCTCGTCGAACAGCGACGGCGCCGACTACGACTCCCGCGAGTCCGGCAGCACGGCACCCCAGTTGGTCGTGACCACCGGCACGTCGAGCAGCGACCCGGTGCTGGTGGGCGCGGGCGACATCGCGGATTCCGGCTCGGGAGACACCGCCACCGCCGCCCTGCTGGACAACATCTCCGGAAGCGTCTTCACCACCGGCGACAACGTCTACACCAACGGCACGGCAGCCGAGTTCAACACCTACTACGAGCCGACCTGGGGCCGGCACAAGGCCCGCACCCGTCCCTCGCCGGGCAACCACGACTACAACACCGCCGGCGCCACCGGCTACTACGGCTACTTCGGCACCAACGCCGGCCCGTCCGGGCGGGGCTACTACTCCTACGACGTGGGCAACTGGCACGTGGTGTCGCTGAACTCCAACGTCAGCATGTCCGCCGGCTCCGCACAGGAGCAATGGCTGCGGGCGGACCTGACGGCCAGCACGAAGCCGTGCACCCTCGCGTACTGGCACCACCCGCTGTTCACCTCGGGCGCCAACCACGGCCCGTCCACCTCGACCCGGCCGCTCTACCAGGCGCTGTACGACCACAACGCCGACGTCGTGGTGTGGGGGCACAACCACCAGTACGAGCGGTTCGCCCCGCAGAACCCCAGCGGCGGCCTGGACAACGCCCGCGGCATCCGGGCGTTCGTCGCCGGCATGGGCGGCGCCGGCCACTACGGCTTCGGCACCATCCAGCCGAACAGCGAGGCGCGCAACAGCGACACCTACGGGGTGCTCAAGTTCACCCTGCACACCAACAGCTACGACTGGGAGTTCGTGCCGGAGGCCGGTAAGAGCTACGCCGACCGGGGCACCAACAACTGCCACTGACAGCCACCCGATCGCTCCGGTGCACCTCGACCGGACCCACGTGCCGCTCGCCGGTGAAGAAGTCCTCCCACTCCCCGCCGGCAGCCACACCGGCCAGGTCGTCACGCCCGGCTCGGTACCGGTGACACCAGCAGGTCGCCGCCGAGGTGCCACTGCTGCGGCCAGTTCCACACCCGCTCGTCGCCGGGGTGATCGAAGAACAGTGGCCGCATCAGCGGCTTGCCGGTCCGTACCGACCGTTCCGCCTGCTCCACCAGGTAGGGCACGAGGTCCTCGCGCAGCCGGGCGAAGCGCCGGAACACCTCCAGCACGCGCGGCTCGCCGGTCCGCTCGGCGATGTTCCACGGCGTGCGGTCCACCGACGGCTCGCGGTGGTGGTTGAACTCCGAGTGGTACTGCATCAGCGGGGCGAAACACGCGGTGGCGGCCGAGCGCAGGTAGAGCTCGGCGTGCCGCCGTCGGTCTTGAAGCCGTCGACACCGAGGTCCTCGACCAGGTAGCGGCGCTTGTCCTGCCACCACTGCCGGGTCTGCGGGTCGGTCCAGTCGGGCAGCAGCGCGCCGGGGAACCACCAGCCGAAGTCGAGGGTCACGGTGGCCGGGTCGACCCGGTCGGCGCTCACCCGGGTGCCGTCGCCGTGCTCGACGTCGACAGCGGTCACCTCCGGGGTGGCGGTCACAGTCCGACCGGCTTTACGCCGGAGAGCCGGCGGCGGTGGTCCGGCAGTTCCTCGGCGAGACCGGGCCGCCCACCGTGCCGCCGTCCTGGGTGTTCCGGCGGTGGATGAGCGGTATGCCGGTCGGGACCGGGCGGGACCGGGCCGAGCGGCATGCAAGGACCTTCAACTCCTGCCTGGCTCGGCCAACGGGAAGCTGGTATGTCTGGTCCACGTGCCGCTGTCATCGATCTGAGCCAGGAGCGACACCCTCCGGGCAAGTCCCCGGAGTGGCAGATGCTGCTCGACAGCCCGTTCTGCAGCTTGCATGTCCGCCAGGTCGCAGCCATCAGCCACCGTCAGGTGCGGAACGACGTCGTCAAACTGCCCCTCGTACGGCGGGAAAGCCGGGAAGGCCGCATGCACGAGCCCGGTGAGCATCCGGAAC
The DNA here is from genome assembly GCF_040642675.1 of Micromonospora sp. NPDC047738. Lineage (NCBI taxonomy): Bacteria > Bacillati > Actinomycetota > Actinomycetes > Micromonosporales > Micromonosporaceae > Micromonospora > Micromonospora sp. NPDC047738. Next base: position 86,697 of record NZ_JBEYSO010000005.1, on the reverse strand, counting down.
GGCTGGGAATCCTCCGGCGCGAGCCACAGGACCTCGTCGCCAAACCATGCGGTACGGGTCAGCCGGAAGTCGAACGCGGCCGTACCGGCGAAGATCCGTTGCAGCTCAGCTACGACCATCGCGTCGATCTGAGCTGGAGGCACAAACGGAAACAGCACGGTGATGTGCGCCGGGACTCCTAACCGGGCGCTGGCGTCGAGGACATCACGGTGGCACCCCACCGCCGCTTCGGCCTCCGGGACCTCGACCACCAGGGCACTTCGACGCAACACCGCCCCCATGGCGCGATCCTAGATCTCGTCACGCGGATCCTGCGACTCGACATAGCGGCATCACCCACACCCTCGACCAGCCCTGCTGGCTGGCCTACCTCGACACCGGCGCCCACGGCATCGTCTTTCCTTTGCAGGTGCTCCCGGGAGCACACACGGCGGACGCCCGGCGGGAACAGGGGACGACGAGATGGCCGCGGCGACGGGCGCGATCACGCGCCCGCCCGCGGCCGATCCGGGATCTCACCCGGAGATGTCGTCGTCACCTGCCACGTTCACTCCGCCCTCCGGCGACTAGCTCTCCTCATCATCACGCGAACCTGCGGCCCACCGCGCCCGCACCCGAGCCGCTACGAGGTCGTACGGATCCCGTCGACCAGGCGGGGAAGGCCGAGCGGGTTGGCCTCGCGCAGCTCCGGTGGGAGCAGCGGGTCCGGAGTGTTCTGGTAGCAGACCGGGCGCAGCCAGCGCTCGATCGCAGTGCTTCCCACCGAGGTCGAGCCGCTGGTGGAGGCGGGGTACGGACCGCCGTGCTGCATGGCGGGGGCGACCGTCACCCCGGTGGGCCAGCCGTCCACGACGACCCGCCCCGCGATCCCGCTCAGCCCGGCGACCAGTTCCGCCGCCCCGGCGTCCCGCTCGTCGGCGGCCAGGTGCACGGTCGCGGTGAGGTTGCCCGGCAGGGCGCCGAGCACCGCGTCCCGCTCGACCGTCGAGCCGTAGCGGACCAGCACGGTCACCGGCCCGAAGCACTCCTCCAGCAGTTCCCGGTACGGCCCGCCCTCGGCGAGCCGCGACGCCGCGACGGTCAGCAACCCCGGCCGGACCGCCAGAGGCGTCTCGTCGTCGCCGGCCTCCCCCGCCCCGAGCGGCTCCGCGACGCCTGGGAGCGCCGCGCGGGAGCGGACTCCGGCGAGGAACGCCTCACGCATGCGCGGGTCGAGCAGCGGCCCGGACGGGACCGCCGCCGCGACGACCGCCCGGATGACCGCGTCGCCCGCCGGTCCCGCCGGGAGCAGGACGAGGCCCGGCTTGACACAGAACTGGCCCAGACCCTGGGTGTACGAGGCGGCAAGCCCCGCTCCGATCTCGTCCGCTCTGGTCTCGGCCGCCCGCGTGGTCACCACGACCGGGTTGAGGCTGCCCAACTCGCCGTGGAACGGGATCGGCCGCGGCCGGGAGGACGCGATGTCGAACAACGCGCGGCCGCCGCGCACCGAGCCGGTGAACCCGACGGCCGCGGTCAGTGGGTGGCGGACGAGTTCCGGGCCCGCGTCGAAACCGTGGACCAGGCGGACAACGTCCTCGGGCAGCCCGACCTCGGCCGCCGCGGAGCGGAGGATCTGGGCACACAGGACGGAGGTGGCCGGATGGTCCGGGTGCGCCTTGACCACGACCGGGCATCCCGCGGCCAGCGCACTCGCGGTGTCGCCGCCCGGCACGCTGAAGGCCAGCGGGAAGTTGCTCGCCGCGAAGACCGCGACCACGCCCAACGGCACCTTGTAGCGCCGCAGGTCGGGGCGGGGCGCGGGCGCGGCCTGCGGGTCGGCGTGGTCGATGATCACGTCCAGGTAGCCGCCCTCCTCGACCACGTCCCCGAACGCGCGGAGCTGGTAGCAGGTGCGGGCGAGCTCGCCGGTGAGCCGTACCCGGCCGAGCGCCGACTCCGCATCGGCGGCCGCGATGATCTCCTCACCGTTCTTCTCCAGGAGCGCGGCCGCTGTGCGTAGCAGGTCGGCCCGCGCGGCGCGGTCCCTGAGTGCCGGGGCGGCAGCGGCAGCGGCCCGCACCGCCTCGTCCACGTCCTCCGCCGTCGACTCGGTCGCCGCGCGTCCTCGCGGGGCTCCGGTACGCGGGTCGATGCTCAGCACGTCACTCACCGTCTCGTCCTCTCTGTTCCGTCGGTTCTCCGGCCGCCTCGATGGGCCTCGTGTCTTCGGTCAGGGCGGCGAGCTCGCCCAGGGGCACCGGTACGGCGAGGCTGCGCGTGGCCAGGCTGCGCAGGTCCTCGGACGTGGTCTCGCGCCTGCTCAGGCAGGCCGCGATCCCGGCCGTGGCGAAGCCGCACACCCGCCCCTGGCACCAGCCCATCCCCGGCCGGGCGAGCATCTTCAAGGTGCGCGCGTCCTCCGCGCCGAGGTCGTCGTGCGCCCGCCGCAGGTCACCGTACGAGACCTCCTCGCAGCGGCAGACCGGGGTCGTCTCCGACAGCCACTGCGGCCACGCGGGCGGCACCGGATAGGTCCGGTGCATGGCAACGGCGAAGCGGCGCCCGCGCCGGACGGCGCGGCCGAGTCGCCTTATCGCGGCCGGATCGGCCGAACGGCCCAGTGCGTCGGCGAGAGCCAACGCACTCAACCGTCCTTCCTGGACAGCCAGGGCCGCGCCGCCCACGCCGGTCGCCTCGCCGGCGACGTACAGCCCTTCAACGCTGCTGCGCTGGCGGTCGTCAACGACCACGACGAGAGATCCGTCGACGTCCTTCCCCGTCTGCGCGCCGAGCATGAGCGGCAGCTCGAGCGACGGGGTGAAGCCCCAGCCGAGGGCCACGACGTCGGCGGGCAGCTCCTCGTCCGGGCCGGTCGGGCGGCCGTCACGGTCCACCCTGGCGAGCCGGACCGCCTCGACCCGGTCACTTCCGAGGATCTCCCGGATCACCGTTCTGGTCTTGTACGGGATGCGGTGTCGGGCCATGAGTGCCGCGTACTGCAGTGCCTCGACGCCCTTGCCCGGCGCGGAGATCGCGCCGACCGGGTCGCGCAGCCAACCGAGCGTGGCGTTGGCCTCGACGACGGCCGCGACGGTCACCCCGGCCCGCGCGAGGCCGGTGGCCACCGGAAGCAGGAACGGGCCGGTGCCGGCGACGACAGCTCGCCGTCCCGCCGTGGTGCGGTGCCCCTTGAGCAGGGCCTGCACCCCGCCCGCGGTCATCACGCCGGGCAGGTCCCAGCCGGGGATGGGCAGCTGCCGGTCGTATCCCCCGGCGCACAGGATCAGTGCCCGCGTGACGAGTGTGCGGTCCGTCCCGCCGGCCGTGGCGGTGGTGGCCGTCATCCGGAGGGTGAACGCGCCGCTGTCGTCGCGGGTGACGAGCCAGACCTGGTGGCTGGGGAGGTAGCGGATCCGGCCGGCGGCCCGGAGGGCGTACATGCGGTCCCGCAGCCGGGTGAAGACCGCCCAGCCGTGATGGCCGGCGGAATCGTCGGGGCGGGCATGCTTCTCGTCGTAGTGCCGCCAGTACTGCCCGCCGGGCTGCCCGGCGGTGTCGATCAGGGCGACGCCGAGCCCGGCCTCGGCGGCCTCGACGGCGGCGGCGAGGCCGGCCGGGCCCGCGCCGACCACGGCGACGTCAGGCACCTGCGGCATCGGCGTTCCTCCGGTCTCCGTCGTCCTCGCGGTCGGCGCCGGCCTCGCCTTCGTCGCCGAGGGTCATGCCCTCGGCGGCGGCGACCAGGCAGGCGCGCTGGTCGGGGACGCCGTCGACGGTGATCAGGCAGTCGAAGCAGACGCCGATGCCGCAGAACAGTCCTCGCCGCCGGCCGCCCTTACGGGTGGTGCGCCAGTCGTGGATTCCGGCGGCGACCAGCGCGGCGGCGACGCTCTGGCCGGGCTCCGCCGCAACGGTGACGCCGCGGAAGGTCATCTGGTGAGTCATCGGGGTTCCTCCTCGGCGTCCGCGAATCGGTCCGGGGCGAACGGCGTGAGGTCCAGGTCCGGCCGCTCCCCCACGAGCGCCTGCGCGATCAGCCTGCCGGTGCCGGCGGACAGGCCGATGCCGGCGCCCTCGTGGCCGCACGCGTGCCAGAGACCGGGCACGCGGGGGTCGGGACCGATGACGGGCAGGTGATCGGGGCAGTAAGGGCGGAAGCCGAGGTAGGTGCGCATCGCGCGGACCTCGCGAAGCATCGGAAACAGCGCGATCGCCTTGGCCGCGAGCGTGCTGATCGCGGTGACGGAAACGGTCCGGTCGAACCCGACGCGCTCGCGCGACGCGCCGACGAGGATAGTGCCGCTGGCGGTCCCCTCGACGACGGGCGAGGTCTGCAGGGCCGCGTCGGAGCTGGCCACGTCGCCGACGTACTCGGCGGCGTACACCTTGTGGCGGATCGTGCGGGGCGGCATCGGCTGGGTGACCAGGACGAAGCCTCGGCGGGGCAGCACCGGGACGCGCACCCCGGCGAGGCCGGCGACCCCGCCGGCCCACGTGCCGGCGGCGTTGAGCACCGCCCCGGCGGAGATGTCGCCCCCGGTGGTCCGCACGCCCGTCACCCGGGTGCCGTCGCGCAGGAACCCCGTCACCTCGGTGCGGGTGTGCACCTGTGCCCCTCGCTCGCGGGCCAGCCGCAGCAGCTGCGCCGCGACCAGCATGGGCTGAACCTGGGCGTCCTGCGGATAGAAGGCGCCGCCAGCGAGCTCCGGGGAAAGGTGCGGCTCGTAGTCGCGCAACTCGGTCCGCGCGACGTCGCGGACCTCGACCCCGCACCGGCGCTGCCGGACGGCGAGTTCGCGCAGCGAGGCGACGCTCTGCTCCGACGCCGCGACGATCAGGCCGCCCTTGGCCTCGAACTCCCACAGGTCGGCGTGTTCCGCGAGCTCCTCGCGCCAGACCCGCTGCGAGTACAGCGCCAGGTCGAGCTCGGGGCCGGCCTCCTTGTCGGACACCAGCACGTTGCCCTCGCCGGCGCTGGAGGTGCCCCCGGCGATCGCGCCGCGATCGACGACGAGCACCCGCACCCCGGCCAGCGACGCGAAGTAAGCGCTGGCAGCGCCCACGACCCCCGCCCCGACCACCACAAGATCCGCGCTGGTCATGTGGCGTCCTTGGTGCCACCTGCCCACAGACCTCGCACGTGCCCGATGTGCCGGTGCATCAGCAACTCGGCCCCGGACGGGTCGCGGGCTTCGATGAAGTCCAGGATCTCGTGGTGCTCGGCGGCTGAGCGGCCCAGGCTGCCGCTCTCCAGCAGCGGGGTCAGGCCGAGCAGCCGGGTCTGCGAGCGCAGGTCGGCGACGACGTCGACCAGGAACCGGTTGCGGCTGTAGCCGAGCAGGGTCAGGTGGAAGACGTGGTCGGCCTCGATGTAGCCGACCAGGTCGCCCCGCTCCGCCGCATCGACGATGGCCTGCGCGAGTGTCCGCAGTTCGGGGATGTCCTCCTTCGGGATCACCGCCACCACGTCCCGCACGGTCGGCGGCTCGATGAGCAGCCGCACGGCGGCCAGGTTGTCGAGGTCCTCCTCGGACACCTCGGTGATCCGGAAGCCCTTGTTCGGGTGGGGGACGACCAGGCCTCCCTTCACCAGGTCGAGCATCGCCTCCCGTACCGGGGTGGGCGAGACGCCGAGCTGCGCGCCCAGCGCGGGCGCCGAGTAGACCACGCCGGGCTCGAGCTTGCCGGAGATGATCGCGGCGCGCAGGGCCTCCCTGATCCGGTCGCGGAGATTCTCCCTGCGGCCGACGCCGGGCAGATCCGGGACGGAGGCGGGGCTCACAGCAGGAACCCCGCTGGGAACGGGTCGGTGGGGTCGAGGTGGAACTGCGAGGTCGCGGTGACCCACGCCCGCCCGGTGATCGAGGGCAGCACGGCGGGCAGCGACCCGACCGTGGTCTCGCCGAGCAGCCGGCCGGTGAAGCGGGTGCCGATGAACGACTCGTTGACGAAGTCCGCACCGAGGCCCAGTTCGCCGCGCGCGTGCAGCTGGGCCATCCGGGCGCTCGTGCCCGTGCCACAGGGGGAACGGTCGAACCAGCCGGGATGGATGGCCATGGCGTGCCGGGACAACGAGGCGGTGGAGCCGGGGGCCTTCAGATAGACGTGGTGACAGCCCCTGATGTCGTCGCGTTCGGGGTGGATCGGCGGGTCCTGCTCGTTCACCGCCTCCATGATCGCCAAGCCGGCGGCCAGCAGGTCACCGGCGCAGGACCGGTCGAAGGGCAACCCCAGCTCCGCCAGCTCGACGATCGCGTAGAAGTTCCCGCCGAAGGCCATGTCGTACCCGACGTTCCCGAAGCCCGGCACCTGCACCTTCCGGTCCAGCGCGTACGAAAACGACGGGACGTTCTGGATGGTGACCGACTCGGCCGCGCCGTTGCGCACCGCCACGGACGCGACGACCAGCCCGGCGGGGGTGTCGAGCCGGATCGTGGTCACCGGTTCGACGACGGGCACCATCCCGGTCTCGACGAGCACCGTCGCCACCCCGATGGTGCCGTGGCCGCACATCGGCAGCAGCCCGGAGACCTCGATGAAGAGCACGCCGTAGTCGGCGTCGGGACGGGTCGGCGGCTGCAGGATCGCTCCGCTCATCGCGCTGTGGCCGCGCGGCTCGTACATCAGCAGGGTGCGGATGTCGTCGCTGTGCTCCATGAACCACAGCCTGCGCTCGGCCATGGTCGCCCCGGGGATCGTGCCCATGCCGCCGACGACGACTCGGGTGGGCATGCCCTCCGTGTGCGAGTCGACGGCATGGAACGTGCGGCGGGACCTCATCGGTAGCCCTTGCTCAGGACGGCTTCGGTGTCGGCGGTGATCCGGGCCGCCAGCTCGGAGGGAAGCGGCAGTCGCGGCGGACGGCAGACCCCGCCCTTGCGGCCGGCGACGTCCATCGACAGCTTGATCGACTGGACGAACTCGGTCTTGGAGTCCCAGCGCAGCAGCGGATGCAGGTCGCGGTAGATCGGCACCGCCTTGGCGAGGTCGGCGGGGTCGCCCGAGGTGGCCAGCCGGTAGAGCTCCACGGTGCTCTCCGGGATCGCGTTCGGATAGCCGGCGATCCAGCCGACGGCTCCGGCGAGGCCCAACTCGAGCAACACGTCGTCGGCACCGACCAGGAGGTCCAGGCCAGGTGCCAGCTCGGCGATCTCGTACGCCCTGCGGACGTCGCCGGTGAACTCCTTCACGCCGACGATCAGGCCCTCGTGGAACAGTTCGGCGAGCAGCGAGGGAGTGAGGTCGACCTTGGTGTCGATGGGGTTGTTGTAGGCGACGACCGGCAGCCCGGCCCGGGCGACCTCGCGGTAGTGCTCGACGACGGCCGCCCGGTCGGCGCGGTAGGCGTTCGGCGGCAGCAGCAGGACGGAGGTGGCCCCGGCCGCGGCGGCCTGCTCGGTCCAGCGGCGGGCCTCGAGCGCGCCGTAGGCGGCGACGCCGGGCATCACACCGAAACCGGCGGGGGCGGCCTGGACGGCCACCTCGACGACGCGGGCCCGTTCCTCCGGGGTCAGCGTCTGGTATTCGCCGAGCGAGCCGTTGGGCGTCACCCCGTCGCAGCCGCCGGCGGCGAGGAACCGCACGTGCTCGGCGAACGAGTCGTAGTCGACGGAGAGGTCGTCATGGAAGGGCAGTGCCGTCGCGACGTTGACGCCGCGCCACGGGTTGGCAGGGGTGGTCATTGGGGTCTCCTTGGTGGTCGGATCGAGAAGTCTGACAGCGCGCTATCTCACATGATCTGAGCCGCCATCCACTTCTCCAGACCGTCGGCCTCCAGCGGCAACGCGCGGGACAGCACCTCCATGCCGTCCGGCGTGACGAGGAGGTCGTCCTCGATGCGCACGCCGATCCCGCGCAGCTCCGGAGGCACGGTTAGGTCGTGCGCGTGGAAGTACAGGCCGGGCTCGACGGTGAGCACCATGCCGGGTGCCATGACGGCGTCCTGATATGCCTCCGCCGCGGCCCGGCCGCAGTCGTGCACGTCCAGCCCCAGGTGATGGCCGATGCCGCACACCAGATAGCGCCGGTGGTGCTGGCCGGTGTCGGAGAGCGCCTCGTCCACGGAGACCGGCAGCAGTCCCCAGTCCGCCAGTCCCCGCGCGATCACCTCCATCGCTGCATGGTGGAAATCGGTGAACCGGCGGCCGGGGCCGACCGCCGCCAGCCCGGCCCGGTGGGCCTGTTCCACCAGGTCGTGCACCTGCCGCTGGGCGGGAGAGAACTGGCCGGAGGCGGGGAACGTGCGGGTGACGTCGGCGGTGTAGAAGCTCCTGGCCTCGACGCCCATGTCGAGCAGGAGCACCTCTTCGGGCAGCACCGGGCCGTCGCAGCGCACCCAGTGCAACGTGGGCGCGTGGCGGCCACTGCCGACGATCGTGGCGTAGCCGGGGGCATTGCCGTACGCCCTGGCGTACCGGTCGAAGGTGCCCTGCAGCCACCGCTCCCCGGGCCCGGCGATCGCGGTGGGGATCTCGCGGACGACCGCGGCGAAGCCCTCGACCGTGCGGTCCACGGCCTCGCGGAGCTGCCCGATCTCCCACTCGTCCTTGTACATGCGCAGTTCGGCGATGGTCCGGCCCACCTCCTCGTCCCGGGTCACGTCCTCGGTGAGCTCCGCGAGCGGCCGGACCTCGACGCCCAGCGCTCGCGCCCAGTCGGCCGGTCCCGGAGCGGCCCCGACCCACAGCTCGCCGTAACGGGCGTCGGTCCAGAACCCGGAGTCGCCGGGGACAGCGGGCGGTGGCAGGTAGAGCGTGGCGTCGCCTTCGCGCAGCACCACCACGGCGTGCTCGATCCCGCAGCCGGTCACCCAGACGAAGTCGCTGTCCGGGCGGAAGTCGTACGTCGTGTCGTTGCTGCGCACGGGCGCCTCCCCCGCCGCCAGCACGATCGTCCGGCCCGGGAGCGCCTCGGCCAGCCGGGCCCGGTGGGCGGCGGCTGCGTCGGCGGCGCCGGGGACGACCGACGGGGTGCGGTCCGGCACGCCCCATCCGGTGTTCATGTATTCCGCGAACGCCGCGATCTCGGACAGCTTCGGCGGCTTACCTTCACGCAACTGCGACTCCTCCTGTCTGGCCGACCGGCCGGCCCGGTCCTCCGTCGGCTCGGGTCGCGGGTCCGTACGCTTCGGTGACTCCTCCGCCCAGTTCCCGGACCAGCTCGGTCAGCCGGGTGAAGACCCGGTCGTCGCCGATGCCGTCGTGCTCGTACTCGTTGGTGACCCAGGTCTGGACGTTGCCGACCCGGGACGCGGTGTCCAGTTGCAGGCCGGCGTCCACGTACATGTCGTCGTAGTAGACGGCGGCGGCCACCGGGATCTCGTTGCCGGCCAGCCGGTCGAGGTCGTAGAGCTGCGGCCACTGCGCTCGGGCGGCCAGCAGCTCGACGGCGCCGCGGAACGGGCGCAGTTCGGCGATCTCCTCGAACATCCAGGGATAGATCATCTCGCCGGTGAACAGCAGCGGCCTGGCTTCCTCGGCGAACTGCGGGTGCCGCACCCGTTCGGCCTGCGCCGCCCAGGCGGTGGCGGCAGAGCCGTGGCCGTAGATGCTCTCCTGCAGGGCCGCGAACAGGGGGTTCTCGCTGTACGAGGTCCTGGCCAGCACCTGGTGCAGAAAGGTCGTCGACAGCTCGGTCCCCGAGAACGCCTCGTCGAGCAGCCAGTGCATGCGCTCGTATCCGGGCTTCATACCAAAGTCGATGCCGAGCGACTGCAACCGCCGGACCGTGAGCACGTCGCCGTCGGGCAGCAGCACATCGCCCTCGGCCAGCCGGTCGGCGATCCGGCTCACCTGTGCCACCTGGTGCGGGTAGCGCCGGTAGAACGCCCGGTTCTTCGCCTCGACGCGGGGATAGGTGCGCCGGTAGACCTCGGCCGCCGACGGGTCGAGACCGGGCAGTCCGCCGGTGACGTAGCAGGCACTCAGGCCTTCCGGGGCCTTCGACAGGTAGGTCAGCGTGAGGAAGCCGCCGTAGGACTGCCCGAGGGTGGACCAGCGCCGGCCGCCGAAGACGGTCTTCCGCAGGTGCTCGTGGTCGGCGACGATCGAGTCGGCCCGGAAGCACGCGAGAAAGCCGGCGGCCTCCTCGGCCGACGCGAACCCGCTCATCCGGCGACCGTCGACGCGGGTGCTGCGGCCGGTGCCGCGCTGATCCACCAGGACGACGCGGTAGTCGCGCAGTGCCTGGCCGAGCCAGCCGGACCGGTCGAGCGGACGGGGGCCCTTCCCGCCCGGTCCGCCCTGCAGGTAGACCAGGCACGGCAGATCCTCACCGGCCCGTACCGGATCGACGATCTCACGGGCGAAGAGCTGGATGGTGCCGCGCGCCGGGTCGGACCAGTCCAGCGGCACGTCGGTCACGTGATCGCGGACCCGCATGCCGGGGATCGTGTAACTCGCGGTAACGGTCATCGGGCCCACTTCTCCTGCCGGATGCGCTCGGGGCTGCGCCGCCCAGATGCCATCAACGCCCCCCAGTAAGGTGTGCCATTGCACTGATCCTAGACGCAGCCGCGAACACTGCATAGAGGGGGCAACCGAGCGCGGCCCGCCAAGCGAAGGCTGGCCGCCGCAACCCCGACCGGGAATCGCCGTGGGCGGGGTGACATGACGCCCAGGCTGGCCCCGCTCGCCGGAGCGCCTCGGCCCCGAAAGCGGGTAGATAGCCATAAGAGGCACCGAACGCCTCCCCAGTAACATTGCACTCGGCCGGTCGATCCAGCGCAGGGCAGCAACGGTAAGAGACTGGTGGGCCGGCGACTGCCGGCCCACCAGATGTTCCTGTCCGCAGCAACGGCGCGCTACAGAGCCGCGCAGTCACCGCCCTTGGCACCGGTCACCGTGTTCGGCGCGCCGAAGTCCTTCACCGCCGCGCTGTTGCCGGTGCAGCTCAACGGGCCGTTGACCCGGCTACCGACCAGGATCGGCCCGTAGGCGCCGGCCAGCCGGCTGAACCGGTCGTTGGCCGTCATCTGGACGTTGTCCGACAGGGTGAGCGAGCCGTTGAAGGTGCTGCCCGCGACGGTCACGTCCCGGGTGGCTCCGGTGATCCGGGCGAGGCCGTTCACCGTGCTGCCGAACAGCTGCACCGCCTGAGCGCCGGTCGCCGTCAACCCGCCGTCGATCGAGCTGTCACTGACCACCAGCGAAGCGCCCGGACGCACCGACACCCCACCGTTCACCTGAGCACCCTTGAGGCAGGTCACCCCCTCGCTGACCACGACCCGTGGCTGCTGGCCGGTCAGGGTCCTCGTGCAGTCGGGCGACGAGCCCGGCAGCACCGTGGCCCGGTAGGCGCTCGGCTCGCCGACGTTGCCGGCCGCGTCGATGGCCCGGTGCTCGACCAGGTGCGTGCCGAACCCCGGCACGAACCCGCCGCCCGGGTGGTCGTCGGGCAGGGTCTGCTCGAACGCCGCCTTTGACAGGCCGCCGGTACCGAGGTTGCCGTACGTCAGGGCCTTGATGTTCGTGCCCGAGTGACGGAACTGGAACGGCGACTCGGGCATCGGCTGCTCGGGGAACCCGAAGTAGTTGAACCACCCGTCCTTGTCCAGCCGGAGCTGACCGACGACGTAGCGGTCCTCGGCATAGCCGGTGTGGTCGTCCTGCGGGTCCAGCCACATGTCCCAACCGTTGAAGTACACCGGGTGCTCCATGCTGCCGGCGAGCCGGGTCAGCGGCTCCGACAGGGTACGCGGCGCGGTCGGCATCGCGTTGTCGACGGTCCACTCGATCCGGTCGGAGACGCCACCCGGATCGGCCGGGTCGGTCACCGTGGCGGCCAGCTGGTGGGTGCCCGGCGCAAGCTTCAACGCGCCGAGGTCGAGGTTGCGGCTGTTGTGCGGGTTCGGCAGCGTCTTGCCGTCCAGCGACCAGACCACGTCGAGGATCCGGTCGGCCGGGTGGTTGGTCCGCACGTAGACCACCTCGTCGCCGGCGACCGGCTGGGTGTTCGGCGTGGAGCCGGTGACGGTCGCGGCGGGCGACGACAGCGTGGCCTTGGTGTCACCCACCGTCCACTGCCGGGTCTGCACGAACCGCGCGCCGTTGTAGCCCGAATCGGTGGCCGTGTTGTTGGTCGACGGGTTACGGACCCAGTCGACACCGTCCGGCCCTACCGGATCCCGCACCTCGACGTGCACCACCGTCCCGGCGGGCAGGTCCAGCTCGCCGAGGTCGAGGTTGCTGCTGTTGTGGGTGTCGAGCACGGTGCCGTTCGGGCCGCCGACGCGCCAGGTGACCTGCAGCTCGTGGTAGCGCGGCTGGCCGGGCTCGACCCACAGCACGCTGTCGGAGGCCACCGTGCCCAACGGGGTGTGCCGGACGTTCATCTGCCCGGAGTTCCGCATGCCGGTCACCCGGGCGACCATGTGCTCAAGGCCGATCTGGTCGAAGTCGAACCCGATCCAGCGCATCATCGAGTGCTCGCTCGGCCGGCGCTGGCCGCACGGGTACATGCCGCCGCCCTCGTGCGTCCCGATCGTGCCGCCGGACAGGCTCTCCTCGCCGACCCAGCGCCACCACTTCTTCTGGTCCTCGACCATCTTCTGGGGGTCGCTGTAGATGGTGTGGTGGAAGCTGCTGGGCTCGCCGCCGGTGTAGCAGGGCCGCACCACGTCACGGGAGGAGTACGGGTACTCGTCGACCAACGTGCCGAGCGAGTGGCCGATCTCGTGCAGCGAGATCAGCGGGCCCTGCGGGGAGCCGCCCGAGGTCGTCGCCTGGGTGCCGCCGATCCCGCCGTAGGTGAACGTGTTGAAGATCGCCAGGGTCTGCAGGTTCTGCGCCGTGCGCGGGATACCCAGGACCGGCGCGACGTAGTTGTCGATGATCCGGTTGTGCGCCTGGTTCCCGGTCTCGCACGGGTTCACACCCGCTGGGTAGTAGGCGGCGTAGTTCTGACAGTTCACCGGAGCCCCACCGTAGACGGTGCCGCGCGACAGCGGGTCATTACAGCCGTTCTGGTAGATCATGCGCAGCGCGGTGTTCTTGGCGTCGATCGGGCCCTCACGCTGGCCGGTGTCCCGGATCGTGCCGTCCGGGTTGCGTACCCGGCCGTCCGGGTCGCACCGGACGCCGTAGTCGATCGAGGCGATCTCCACCGCGTACACGTTGATGTAGTCGCGGTAGGTCCGGAACGGCTCCGTGGCCCACATGATGGCCAGGTTGCGGTCCACATCCTTCAGGAAAATCCCCTGCTGGTCCCACTGGTAGCCGTCGCCGAGGATGATCAGATTCAACCGCTCGGCCGCCGGGCCGGTGACTTGAATCGGATGGACCTTCGGGCTGGGCAATGGCATCGGCGGGCCGTCCGCCGGAGCGCCGCTCGCCGGGCCGGCGCCGGTCAGCAAGCCGGCCACCAAGGCTAGCGCCGCGAGGGTCGCGACCTTCAGTCTCACTCGCTCTCCACCTCACCTTCATCCGCCGGCGTTCCCTCCGGCCACCGGAAGCTGCCTCCGGCACCGAGCGAGAATCACCGGACACCTGACAGAACTTCCGTGGGCGCCGCCCGTCCAACGTCTACATGCGGCGCCCACGGAAGCCTCCGTGCTACTTCGTTACTTGCCGACGCGCGACCGGGCGGCCGCCGACACGATGGACCCGCGCTGCCCCGAGGTGACCACCCCAGCCGCGACCAGCTGGTCCGCGACCTGGTTGACGTGGGTCACGAACTGGCCGTGGTTCGACCACTGCTCCCCGTCGAGGAGGTGGTCGTTGATCGTGCAGTTGCCGGCCAGCGGGTGGTTGGGCACACCGCTGTCGACGCCGCCGACCACCACCGTCGTCCGGGCGTCGGTGCTCGCGCAGACCGGCATCGCCAGCGGGCCGCCGACCACGGGCAGCCGCAGGGCCGTTGCGGCCAGGTCGACGTTGAGCACGGTGCCCGGGGCCGGGTGCAGCGTGAACTCGTGGTCGGTGGAGAAGACCATCAGGCCGATCCGGTAGCCGGCCGGGATGACCTGGTCATCCGGCTGCAGCGGTACGGTCACGTCGACGAACTCGCCGGGCACGAGCGGCTCGCTCCGGGTGAGCGAGTGGCGGTTCTGCGGGTCCGCCCAGCCCCGGGTGATGATGCTCGTCGTGGTGCCCCGGGTGCTCGACTCGCAACCCGATCCGCCGGTCCACGGCAGCCGCACCAGCGCCACCGACAGGTTGGCCGCCGGCTTGCTCGCGCTCATCCGGAGCGTCACCTGCGCCGTACCGGAGATGTGCACCGGCGCGGTGAGTTCCGGCGTCACGTAGAGCAGCCGATGGTCGGACACCGTGGTAGCCAGCGCGCCGGCATTGCACGCGGTGTTGCCGGCATCAACCAGCGACTCCACACCCTTGCCGGGCCGAGCCAACGAGGTCAGCTCGCCGGTGGTGTTACCGCCCGGCTTCAGCACCAGGGTGACCGGCGCCGCGGCCGGGTTGGGGTAGTCCGCGTACGGGGTGAGCTGGCTGGCACCGGTCTCGTTACGCACCACCCAGGCCCGGGCATCGTTCTCGACCCCGTTCTGGACGCCGTACAGGTAGCGGGTGAACCACCGGTTGCGCATGTCCAGCGGCGGGGCACCGCCGTGCCCGCCCTGGTGGTAGTACGCCTGCACCGGCGTCCCCTGCGCCTTCAGCGCCTCGAGGATCCGCACGCTGTGCTCAGGCACCACGTTCCAGTCGTTGAACCCGTGCGCCATCAGGGTGGCGGCCTTGACGGTCCCGACGGCGTGGAGATAGTCCCGACCGGCCCAGAAGTCGTTGTAGTCTCCGTTCGCCCGGTCCTGGTTGCGGTTCATCTCGCCGACCCGGATCGTGTCGATGCAGTACGCCCGGCGCTCCGGATAGCCGCTGTTGATGTAGTCGAACAGGTAGTCGATGTCCTCGCCGACCCAACCGCCGGGATTCCGGACCAGCCCGTTGGAGCGGTAGTAGTGGTAGTACGAGGTGTTCGGCGCGATCGGGATGATCGCCTCAAGACCGTCGACTCCGGTGGTCGCGGCGGCGAGCGGCAGAGTCCCGTTGTACGACGTGCCGGTCATGCCGACCTTGCCGGTCGCCCAACCGGTCGCCGAGACCTCCTGATCCCCGGTGACACTGGTGTAGCCCTTCGCGCGGCCGTTCAACCAGTCGATCACCGCCTTCGGCGCCAGCGACTCGTTGGGTCCGCCGACCGTCGGGCAGCCCTGCGACAGCCCGGTACCCGGAGAATCGGAGTGGACCACGGCGAACCCGCGCGGCACCCAGGTGCTGACCTCGCTGGTGGACACCGAGGTCCGACCCGGCTGGTGGGCGATCAGTGGCGGTGAGAGCCGGGCCGGCGGTTGCTCACCGAGCTCGTGTCGCACGTTCCAGAAGTACTGCGACTGGCTGGACGCCGTACCGGCGTAGTAAGGGCTGCTCTCGTAGACAACCGGGACCTTCAACCCCTGCTCGGTCTGCGCCGGCCTGGTGACGTCCACGTGCATGCGGTCGAGCTTGCCGTCGCCGTCAGAGTCAAACTCGGTCTCCACCCACAACCGCTGCCGGATCCAGCTGCTGGAGTTCGCAAACTCCGGGACGATCTGAGCCTGCCCGTCGACGAAGACCGGCCCGACCTCGTCCGGGCTGGCCGCGGCCGGTCCCGCAACCCCTAGCGAAAGAGCCAGCGTCACCGCGGCGGCCACGGCAGTGAGGCCGACCGCCCGCGGGCGCAGCTTTCGTCGCGCCATCAAGAGTCCCTTCTATCGTCAGCCGGCGATCCCGAAGGGCCCGGGCCGCCCGCCACAGTCGGTAGTTCGACCCGGCTCGTGTCGACGTGAGCAGTGAGGCGTGCTCGGTCTGATCCGGTTTCGTGCCATGGCTGAGGTAGCCAGCCGTCCGACCAACGCCGTCCCTCCTTGCCGGGGCATACCGCTCCCCAGGCATCGCCGGAACCCGTCGGTCGCCTGCCGGCAGGCGACCGCCTCCGCCGCCTTCATTCACCGATCTCTCTGCCGGCCACAAGACCGTAGCTGGCAGCTCGGAGTGGGATCACCAGACAGCTGACGAAACTTCTGTGGGGTTCCAGCCATCCAACGTCGCAACGGGGTGGGGCAGCCCCGTCGCCGGATCGGGCTCAGCGATGTGGCCGGTACGTCGAGAGGGGCCGGGTCTCGACCGGGATTCCGGCCTGTCGACCGGCACGGATCCGCCACCGCCCGCAGTGGCAGGACTGGTAGTAGATGATCCCGTCGCTCGTCCGGTGCCGGGACCGGGTCCGCCAGACATGCCCGTCGCTGTCGCTCATGGTCACAGCCTGCTGTAATGGCATTATGCATCTCAACCCTTACGGCGCCGACCCGGTACGGCTGGCCGTCGAACTGGCCAACGACCCGCCCCGATCGGTGTTGGAGCTGGCCCGCCGATGCCGGACGGCCGGGGTGGTGATGGACATGGCGGTGCGGGACGACGACCTCACGGTCACCGTCCGGTTAATCGAGGAGTGGTCCGAGATCGTCGACGCCGCCTCGGCGGACGAGCGGGCGGAGCTGCTCAACCGGATGCTGGCCAGCGCCTCGACATACCCCCGGCTCACCAACCACACGGATGGGCTCTGGCACCTGCACTACCGGGACGACGGCGTGCCGTTGTCGGCCGTCCTCCGCGCCCTGATCAGTGTCGGCACCGCCCTGCACCTGACCGGTCGCGGCATGGACCGGCTGGGCCGATGCGCCCGGGATGGATGCCGGACGATCTACGCCGACCTGTCCCGGACCGGCAAGCAGCGCTACTGCTCGCCCCGGTGCGCCAACCGTGACGCGGTACGCCGCCACCGGGCCCGGAGCGGTCCGGTGCGTTGAGCCGGGCGTCCCGCCCAATCGACCTCAACGGGCGTGGCCCTGAGGCAGGAACGCGGCGATCCGGTCCCACATCGCGACCGGGTTGGCGTACATCGGCCAGTGTCCGCTGTGCGGGATCCCCGCAAGTCTGCGACTGGGCGCCGGGGCACTCGTCGGGGCGTCAAACATTTTCGCACACGTGTTGACGTAACCGCACAGATACATTTACGTTCTTACATAGATCTGCATCGCACCAGCCGCCCCTCAGGAGCCGCCATGCGAACAGTTGCCACCACCACCCTCGCTCTCACCCTCGCCCTGACCGTCACCGTCCCGGCGTCCGCCGCAACGTCGGTCCACGACGTGACCGCAGCGCCGGCGGCCGAGCCGATCCTGGCGGCGACGCCACCGCTCGGTTGGAACAGCTGGAACACCTTCGCCTGCGACATCAACGAGAAGCTGATCCGCGACACCGCCGACGCGATGGTCTCGTCCGGGATGGCCGCGGCCGGCTACCGGTACGTCAACATCGACGACTGCTGGGCCGAGAAGGAGCGCGACCCGGCGACCGGGAAGTACGTCGCCCATCACGAACGGTTCCCCAGCGGCATCAAGGCGCTGGCGGACTATGTCCATGCCAAGGGGCTCAAGCTCGGCATCTACACCAGCGCCGGCACCGAGACCTGCGCCCGCACGATGCCGGGCAGCCTCGGTCACGAGGAACTGGACGCCCAGACGTTCGCCGACTGGGGCGTCGACTACCTCAAGTACGACAACTGCAACAACCAGGGCGTCCCCGCGCAACAGCGGTACCAGGCGATGGGTGACGCGCTGAAGAAGACCGGCCGGCCGATCGTGTACAGCATCTGCGAGTGGGGCGCCAACCAGCCGTGGCTGTGGGGTGACTCGGTCGGTGGCGACCTGTGGCGGACCACCGGCGACATCACCGACTCCTGGCCGAGCGTGATGTCGATCCTCGACCAACAGGTCGGGCTGGAGGCGTACTCCGGTCCGGGCGCCTGGAACGACCCGGACATGCTCGAGGTGGGCAATCCTGGCCTGACGCAGGGCGAGAGCCGCGCGCACATGAGCCTCTGGGCGTTGCTGAACGCGCCGCTGATCGCAGGCAACGACATCCGCTCGATGCCGGCGTGGGCGCGCAACCAGCTGACCGATCCGGACGTGCTCGCGGTCAACCAGGACTGGAGCGGGCGCCAGGGCGCGAAGCTGCGGGACTCCGGCGACACCGAGGTGTGGACCAAGAAGATGTCGGACGGTTCGGTCGCCGTCGTCCTGCTCAACCGGGCCTCGACGCCGGCCGTGCTCGGCACCACCGCGGCCGAGCTCGGGCTGCCGCCGGCCGACACCGGGTACGCGGTGCGGAACCTGTGGACCAACACCACGTCCGTCTCCGGAGGCACGATCCGCGCCCAGGTGCCGGGGCACGATGCGGTGATGCTGCGGGTCAACCCCGGCGGGAAGGGCCTGCCGCCGATGGTCGTGGTCGAGGCCACGCCGGGGAAGCCGTACGTCGACGGTGCCGAGGCGAACCCGGTCACGGTGAAGGTCCACAACGACGGCACGACCGCCGTCACGAGGGCCCGGCTGCTGCTGACCGCGCCGGAGGGGTGGGCCGCGACGGCGACCGGGCCGACCCAGGTCGGCTCGATCGGTCCCGGCACGACCGGTACGGCCACCTGGTCGCTCACCGCGGACCGACCCGACCTCGGTCCGGTGGACCTGACCGCGAGCGCCAGTTGGACCTCGCGCAACCAGGTGTACAGCGGCACGGCAGCCGGCCGGTTCACCGTGGCGACCGCACCCCCGGCCGGCTCGTCGCACCTGTCCGACCTGGCCTGGCTGTACGCCGAGAACGGCTGGGGTCCGGTCGAGAAGGACCGGAGCAACGGCGAGACGGCTCCCGGGGACGGTAAGCCGTTGACGATCGCGGGCACCGTCTACCCGAAGGGCCTCGGCACCCACGCGCCGGGCAGGATCGGCTACTTCCTCGGCTCGCGCTGCAGCCGGTTCACGGTCACTGTCGGGATCGACGACGAGGTCGGTGACCGGGGCCGGGTCGGCTTCGAGGTGTGGGGCGACGGCGTCAAGCTCGCCGGTGCCGAGGCCACCGGAGCGGGCGCCGGCGTACCGCTGGACCTCGCGGTCAGCGGGGTGGACGTCATCGAACTTCGGACGGACACCCTCGACGGCCCCAACTACGACCACGCCGACTGGACGGCCCCGATGATCACCTGCACCGCTTGATCGGTCCGACGGCAGGCTCCGCACGCCGGGGAGCCTGCCGTCGGGACGTGCTTGCTCGGCCTGCTTCAGTTGTTGTCCAACACCGGGTCCTCGGGCTTCGGCCGGTCGAACGTGGGTCGCGCCGCCTGCCAGTGGCCGCGGGTGAAGTCGGGCACCTTGACCGGATGCATCCGGCCGGTCTTCAACGACTCGTGGCTGAGCGGGATCACCGAGCACCACGCGGCCGAGTCGTAGACGTCGATGTCGGGGGTCATCCCGAGGCGCATGGTCTGGACGAGACGCCAGATGGCGATGAAGTCCCCGCCGCCGTGGCCGCCGTACTGGCCGGCCAGGCTCTCCAGCGTCGGCCACAACCAGTGGTCGTGCTGCCGCAGGATCGTGTTGTACTCGTTGCCGGTCCGCCAGCTGTGGTTGCTGTGCCCGAGCGACTCGAGGTAGACCCGGGCGTTGTCGAGCTCGATCGTCCCTCGGGTGCCGGTGAGCGTGGTCTCCCTGCTGTACGGGTGCGGGGAGTTCACGTCGTGCTCGACCCGGATGAACCGGCCGCTGGTCGTGGTGACGAAGCAGGTGTGCCGGTCGCCGGAGATGTAGGGCTCGTCATCCCAGGACGGGTGGTCGGCGCCGACCCGGGGGTCCTCGGCGCGGAAGAGCGCCAGCGCCTTGGGCAGGGACGCTACGGAGATCAGTTCCTCGAACCGGTCGCCGCGGTTGATGCCCAGGGTGGCCGACACCGGCCCCAGGCCGTGGGTGGGGTAGTGCGAGGCGTTCATCCTGGTCTGCCAGCGGCGCCGCCAATGCTCGGGGTAGTAGGCGCCGCCGAACGTGTACGGCCAGCGCAGGTCGTGGACGTAGCCGCCGGAGGCGTGCTGCAGGTCGCCGAAGATCCCCTGCCGGGCCATGTTGAACATCGCCATCTCGGGGCGGAAGTAGTTGACGTTCTCCAGCAGCAGGCAGTGCTTCCTGGTCCGCTCCGAGGTGCGCACCAGATCCCAGATCTGATCGAGGTACGGCGCGATCGGCAACTCCACGGCGACGTGCTTGCCGTGCTCCATGGCGGCCTTGGCCATGGGGTAGTGCCACTCCCAGGGGGTGGCGATGTAGATGAGGTCGATGTCGTCGCGGCGGACCAGGTTGAGGTAGTCCTCCTCCCCCGCCGAGTAGCCGGCCGGCGGTGTGTCCTGGAAGCCCTGCTGCATGATCCGGCCGATGGTGCGGTTTACCCGTTCGGGCCGGATGTCGCAGACCGCGGTGACCGTGCCGACCGCGCCGAACCGTCGGTCCTGGTCGCCGCCGCGGTTGCCGAGGCCGATGAGCCCGATGCGGACTCGATCGAAGCCTTCGAACGGCACGTTGGTCATGCTCTTCTCGTCGCTGCCGCGGCGCGGTTCGGTGCCGGTGGAGTCGTCGGCGGCTGCGGGGGCGCCCACCGCGCCGCTCAGGCCGGCGGCGGCCCCCAGCACGACACCGGACCGGAGCAGGTCACGACGGGACGGATTGAAGTGAGCGGATGGGGCCATGTGATCACTCCTCTGTGACGGAGACTGATCGAACCTGCCAAGTTGCTCTTGATATCGAGCAGTGTCGTTCAAAAGCTCATCGATGACAAGAGCCTGCGCCGCAAGAGCCTCGGTCACTGGGGAATGCCGCGTGACGGATTGCCCAAGTGGCTGTCGTCGATTTACGCTCGGATCGCTGCCGAACCGCGCGGTTTCGCGCGCTCCGAGGAGTCCGTCGTGAGCAGCAGGTCGGAGTGTCATGACACACGTCGATGAGGAAATCGCCAGCCAGACCGAGTGCTGGCAACGAGCCATCGCGCTCGCGGGCTCACTCGCTGAACAGTTGCCCCGGCGCGGCGAGCGGGTCGCCGTCGTCGGCTGCGGCACGTCCTGGTTCATGGCGATGGCGTACGCCGGACTGCGCGAACGGGCCGGCCTCGGCGAGACGGACGCGTTCGCGGCGTCGGAGTTCCCGCGGCAGCGCCGCTACGACCGGGTGGTGGTGATCAGCCGGTCCGGCACGACGAGCGAGGTGCTCGACGTCCTGCGCGCCATCGCCGGCGACACCCGCAGCACGGGCATCATCGGCGACCCGAGTTCCCCGGCCGTGGCCCTTGTGGACGATCCGGTCTGCCTGCCGTTCGCCGACGAGAAGTCCGTGGTGCAGACCCGGTTCGCCACGACCGCGCTGGCGGTGCTCCGCGCGCCTCTCGGTGAGAGCCTCGACCAGGCGGTCCGCGACGCGGCGGAGGCCCTGACGGCACCGCTCCCGCTGGACCCCACAACGCTGGAACAGGTCACGTTCGTCGGCCGGGACTGGACGGTCGGCCTCGCCCACGAGGCAGCGCTCAAGTGCCGTGAAGCCGCCCGCTTCTGGGCGGAGGCGTACCCGGCCATGGACTACCGGCATGGCCCGATCGCCGTTGCCGGCCCTGACCGGGCGGTGTGGGCGTTCGGGGCCGTGCCGGCGGGGCTGCCGGAGGAGGTGGCCGGCACCGGCGCCACCTTCGTCCACTCCGTACGCGACCCGATGGCCGAGCTGATCCTCGCGCAGCGGCTGGCCGTCGCCCTGGCCCGCCACCGGCGACTCGACCCGGACGCGCCACGCCACCTGACCCGCTCGGTGATCCTGACCGGTGGCGAGACCGCCGGTGCGGGGCTCGACGGATGATCCTCACCGTCACGCTGAACGCCGCGCTCGACGTGACGTACCGCGTCCCCGCCCTCGTGCCGGGCAGCACCCACCGGGTCGCGGAGGTCGCCGAGCGGGCGGGCGGCAAAGGCGTCAACGTGGCCCGTGTACTGCGTGCTCTCGGCGACCCGGTCGTCGCGACCGGGCTGGCCGGCGGTGCCTGCGGCGCGCGGATCCGGTCCCTGCTCGCCGCCGAAGGAGTACGGGAGGCGTTCGTGCCGATCGCGGCCGAGTCCCGGCGCACGGTGGTCGTGGCCGAACCGGACGCGGCGACCGGGCTGTGGGAACCCGGGCCGAGGGTCGCCCCGGACGAGTGGAGCGCCTTCCTCAGCCGGTTCGCCGATCTGGTACGCGGCGCGGCGGTGGTCGTGCTCTCCGGCTCCCTGCCGCCAGGGGTACCAGCCGATGCGTACCGTGCGCTGATCGGGGCGGCCCGCGACGCCAACGCCCGGACGGTGCTGGACAGCAGCGGTGAGCCGTTGCGGCACGGCCTGAGCGCGCGGCCCGATCTGGTCAAGCCGAATGCCGAGGAGCTGGCCGACCTCGTCGGGCAGGCGCTCCCCCGACCGGCTGCGGCCGTCACCGCGGTACACGCGCTCGAAGCGCGTACCGTCGTGGCCTCGTTCGGCCCGGCGGGACTGCTCGCTCGGACCGGACAGGGCAACTGGCACGCGTTCCTGCCGCATCCAGTCGCCGGCAACCCGACCGGGGCGGGGGACGCCTGCGTCGCCGCCCTGGCCCACGGCATGATCCACCGTCGGCCCTGGCCGGACCGGCTCACCGACGCGGTGGCGCTGTCCGCAGCGGCGGTGCGGGCGCCGGTGGCGGGAAGCGTGGACCTGTTCGACTACCGGCGGCTGCGCCGGGCTGTGACCCTCAAGGAGCTGTGATGGCGCTGGTACCGACCGAGCAGATCGTCGCCGCCGGGCCGGTCTGCGCGTTCAACGTGATCAGCCTGGAGCATGCCGAGGCGATCGTCGCCGGCGCGGAGGCCGCGGCGCGACCGGTGATCCTCCAGATCAGCGAGAACGCCGTACGGTTCCACGACTCTCGGCTCGCCCCGATCGCCGCCGCGACCCGGGCCGTCGCGGCGGCGGCCACGGTCGACGTGGCACTGCACCTCGACCATGTCGTCTCCCCCGACCTGTGGCGCCAGGCCGCGGAGCACGGCTTCGGCTCGATCATGGTCGACGCGTCGAGGCTGCCGTACCGGGAGAACGTCGCGACGACCCGGGCGGTTGCCGAATTCGCCCACGCCCGGGGACTGTGGGTCGAGGCCGAGTTGGGCACGATCGGTGGGAAGGACGGCGAGCCGCCGGTGGACCCGCACGCCCCCGGTTCCCGCACCGATCCGACGGAGGCGGCGTCGTACGTGGCGCGGACCGGTGTGGACGCCCTCGCCGTCGCGGTCGGCTCCACACACGCCATGACCACCCGCAGCGCCGTGCTGGACCACACCCTGATCGGGCGGCTGCGGGCCGAGATCGCGGTGCCGCTGGTGCTGCACGGCTCGTCCGGCGTGCCCGACGAGGAGCTGGGCCGGGCCGTGCGCGGTGGCATCGCCAAGGTGAACATCGGTACGGCGCTGAACGTGGCCTTCACCGGCACCGTCCGCGGCACCCTGGCCACGCACCCCGAGCTGGTCGACCCGCGCCGGTATCTGGCGCCGGCCCGGGAGGCGATGGCCGAGAGGGTGGCCCATTTCTGCCGACTCGTGTCCGGCGAGGCCAACCCGCAGGCATCGATGGCCGGACGAGCGCCGACCGTGACCGAATCGTGAGCGGTTGGTCTTGACGTCGATCGACCGGCATCACAGAATCGCAAGAGCGGCGCGATCATGAATGATTAGCGCATTAGTCGGTCAAGAACAATCAGCGAAACCCGGATCTGATCACGGCTGTTCATGGTCCATCCATGATGGAGGCGAAGATGAAACGGTTCCTGCGCTGGTCGGCGGCGTTCGTGATCGCCAGCCTGACCCTCACCGCCTGCGGATTCAGTGGCGGCGACAACGCGAGCGGCGACAGCAGGAAGCTGTCGCTGCTGGTCCCCAGCTACAGCAACGGCACCAAGGCCCTCTGGGAGGGCATCATCGCCGACTTCCAGGCGAAGCACTCGGACATCACCGTCAACCTCGAGATCCAGTCCTGGGACAACATCAACGACGTCATCCGCACCAAGGTGCAGGCGAAGGCGACGCCGGACATCCTCAACATCGACGCCTTCTCCGGCTTCGCCTCCGACGACCTGCTCTACCCCGCCGCCGACGTGGTCTCCCGCGACACCCTGGCCGACTTCCAGGATTCCTTCGCCAAGAACGCCTCGATCGACGGCACGATGTACGGCCTGCCGATGATCGCCTCGGCCCGCACCCTCTTCTACAACCAGGAGCTGCTCGACAAGGCGGGCGTGACCAAGCCCCCGGCAACCTGGCAGGAGCTGTACGACGCCGCACAGAAGATCAAGAACCTCAACGCGGGTGTCTACGGCTACGGCATGCCGCTGGGCAGCGAGGAGGCCCAGGCGGAGACCTCGATCTGGATCTTTGGCAACGGCGGCTCCTGGCACGAGGGCGACAAGATCACCGTCGACAACCCGCGCAACGTCGAAGCGGTGCAGTTCATGAAGCGGATGATCGACGCCGGGCTGACCCAGCCCGACCCGGGAGCGAGCGACCGCACGCCCATGCTGGACGTGTTCATCCAGGGCAAGATCGCCATGGCTGTTGGCCTGCCTCCGACGGTGGGGCAGATCGCGCAGAAGAACCCCCAGCTCAAGTACGGGACCGCCCCGATTCCCACCAAGGACGGGCAGCCGATGACCCTCGGGGTGGCCGACCATCTCATGGCGTTCAAGAACGACGGCAGCAAGCAGGAGGCGATCAAGGCCTTCCTGGACTACTTCTTCAGCGCCGAGGTCTACCGGAAGTTCGTCGACACGGAGGGCTTCCTGCCCACCACGAAGTCCGGGGCGGAGGCGCTGAAGGACAAGAAGGAGATCGCCAGCTTCCTGGAGGTCCTGCCGGGCGCCAAGTTCTACCCGAGCACCAACCCCCGCTGGGCGGCCACTCAGGGCGCGCTCCAGGGGCAGATCGGCCAGATCGGGCAGGGCAAGCAACCCAAGGCGGTGCTCGCCGGCATCCAGGCCAAGGCCGACGCTTAGCAGCGGCCGTCGCACTCACCCATCGAGGACACGATGAGCGAGCAGACCACCCAGGTGCAGCTGCCGCCCGGCAGGTCCGCACCACCGGCGCGCCGGGAGCTGGTGCGGGCCCTGCCCTGGCTGCTGCCAGCGCTGACCCTGATCCTCACGATCGTCCTGTTTCCCGCCGCCTACATGGTGTGGACATCCTCCCGGGACGTGTCACAGGCCGGCGTCGACCGCGGCTCGGCGGGACTCGACAACTTCGTGGCACTGCTGAACTTCCCCGCGCTGGGCAGGGTGTTCACCAACACGATCATCTGGGTCGTCGGCGTGGTCCTCGTGACGCTGCTGATCTCCCTGGCTCTGGCGCAGTTGCTGAACCAGGCCTTCCCCGGCCGGCGCCTGGTCCGGCTGGCGGTGATCGTGCCATGGGCAGCCAGCGTCGTGATGACCTCGACCGTCTTCTACTACGCGCTCGACCCCTTCTACGGCGTGTTCAACCAGTTCCTGGTCGACCTCGGCATCCTCGACGCCGGGTTCGGCTTCACCCGCCGACCGGTGCCCGCGTTCGTGGTGTCCATGGTGGTGGCGGTGTTCGTGTCCCTTCCGTTCACCACCTACACCATCCTCGCGGGCCTGCAGACGGTGCCGGACGACATCGTCGAGGCGGCCCGGATGGACGGCGCCGGGCCCGGGCGCATCTATCGCAGAATCGTGCTGCCCATCCTGCGGCCCGCGATCGCCGTCGCGGTCCTCATCAACATCATCAACGTCTTCAACTCCCTGCCCATCCTGCGCACGATGACCGGCAGCATCCCCGGGTACGACGCCGACACCACGACCACGTTGATCTTCAAGTACGTCCAGCAGGACCGGCAGGTCGATCTCGCCAGCGCGCTCAGCGTGGTGAACTTCCTGATCGTTCTCGCGGTGATCGGGATCTACCTGGCGGCTCTCCGACCGATGAGAGACGAGTAGCAGTGGTTACGACGACCCCCGAGACGACCGGCGGGCGGGTAGGCGCGAGCGCGGCGTACGGCCAGCGAGGCCCCCGACTGCGCAGCCGCCACGGCCGGCGCTGGACGAAGACGGCCGCCGGCGTGGTGGTGGCGCTGGTGTTCCTGGCGCCGTACCTGGTGATGCTCATCGGGTCCTTCAAGAAGCACGCGGAGATCCTGCGCATTCCGCCCACGTACCTGCCGACGGAGTGGATCCCGTCCAACTACCTCACCATGTGGTCCACGCCCGAGGCGCCACTGCCGTACAACCTGGCCTCCACCCTGATCATCTCGCTCTGCGGGACCGTGCTGGTGCTCGCGGTCGCCGTACCCGCCGCCTACTACACGGCCAAGCACCGGTTTCCCGGCCGCGGGGTGTTCCTGCTGCTCGTGCTGGCCACCCAGATGCTCCAGCCGACCGTGCTGGCACCCGGACTGTTCCGGCAGTTCCTGGCGCTCGGCATCGACGACACCTGGCTGGCGATGATTCTCGTCAACGCCGCCTTCAACCTCAGCTTCGCCGTGTGGATCATGCACAGCTTCTTCGCCGGCCTGCCGAAGGAGATCGACGAGGCAGCGCTGGTCGACGGCGCCAGCAAGCTCCAGACGCTACGCCATGTGACCCTGCCGCTGGTCTGGCCCGGCATCGTCACCGCCATCATCTTCACCTTCATCGCCTGCTGGAACGAGTTCGCGGCGAGCCTGGTCATCCTCACCACCGCGGAAAACCAACCGCTGTCGGTGGCGATCACGAAGTTCGTCGGCCAGTACGACTCCGCCTGGCATTACGTGTTCGCCGTCTCAATAGTTAGCATCGTGCCCGTGGTCATCCTCTTCGCGCTGGTAGAGAAGCGCCTGGTTGCGGGTCTGACGGCGGGAGCCGTGAAATGACCTCGACCGAGACCGCGACGGGGGCCGCCGCGGGCGGCGGGTTGGCCGATCGCGCTCGCCGGCTACAGGCTCTGCTGGAGATCCTGGCCGAGCGGGGCGGCCGGCTCTCCGTCCTCGAGGCCGCCACCGCCTTGCAGGTTTCCGAAGCGACCGTCCGCCGTGATTTCACCGCCCTGGCCGAACAGCACCTGGTGACCCGCACCCATGGTGGCATCGTGGCCAGCTCGGTCGCCTACGATCTGCCGGTCCGCTACCGCCACCGCGGCGACCACAGCACCAAGGAACGCATCGCCGCCACCGCCGCCGGGCTCATCGAACCGGGCAGCGTGGTGGGGTTGAACGGAGGCACCACCACCTCGGCCACCGCCCGGCACATCGCGGCGCGACCCGACCTGGCGCAGGCCACCCACCGGCCGGCCCTGACGGTAGTGACGAACGCGCTGAACATCGCCACCGAGATGGTGCTGCGACCGTCGCTGCGCACGGTCATCCTCGGCGGGGTCGCCCTGCCCCAGTCGTACGAGCTGACCGGGCCGCTGACCAGCATGGTCATGCAGTCCCTGTGGCTGGACACCCTCATTCTCGGCGTCGACGGATTCTCCATCGAGGGAACGTCGTGCCACGACGAGAGCGAGGCGGGCATCGACGCCTTGATGGTCAGCCGGGCCCGCCAGGTGGTCGTGGTGGCCGGCTCGGAGAAGCTCGGCCGCCACTCCTTCGCCAAGATCTGTGCCGCGTCGGCCGTGCACACCCTGGTCACCGACGACGCCGCCGACGAGAAAGTTGTCGCCGATCTGCGGGCCGCCGGCGTAACGGTGCTCCTGGCCTGACTGCCCGCTGACCGACCAGCACCAAACATCACGGCCCAGTGACCCGCCGGGGTCACCGGGGGTACGCAGCTGTCTGCCCAGCTCAAACCCGGATTCGCCGGTCACTTCGAAGCGGCGCGGCCACCCTCGTGACAGACAGGCCATCGTGGGATATGAATATCATGCCTGACCATTCCTGATCGAGATGAGGGGCAAATGCTCATATCTGTTCGCTCGATCCGACGTTCAGCTGCCGCGATCACGGCCGCGCTGATGCTTGCCGCCAGCGTCCTGGCCAACACGCCGGCGATGGCCGCCGGGCCTCAGGAGCTCGGGGCGGTGACCGGCTTCCACGCCGACCAGACGACCTACACGCTCACCGCGGGCGACGCCCGGGTCCGGGTGGCGTTCCTCGCCGACGACGTGTTCCGGATCTGGCTCGCGCCGGACGGACAGTTCACCGACCCGGCCAACACCCCACCCGACGACCCAAAGGCACCTGACGCCAACATCGTGGTGAAGACCGACTACCCGACTCGGCAGACGACGTGGTCCGACGCCGGCGGCTACTACTCGCTACGCACCAGGACGATCGAGGTCCGGGCGTACAAGTCGCCGTTGCGTTTCGCTCTGCACCGGGCCGACGGCAGCACCGTGTGGTCGGAGACCCAGCCGCTCCGGTGGACCGACACCACCACGTCCCAGACGTTGAGCCGCGGCGCGACCGAGCAGTTCCTCGGCGGCGGCATGCAGAACGGCCGGTTCAGCCACCGCGGCACAACGATCCAGGTCGCCCGGAATTTCAACTGGGAGGACGGCGGCAACCCGAACTCCTCGCCGTACTACATGAGCTCCGCCGGCTACGGGGTGCTACGCAACACCTTTACACCAGGTACGTACGCCTTCAACGACCCCGTGGTTTCCACCCACACCGAGAAGCGCTTCGACGCCTACTACTTCGTCGGTGACTTCAAGGCCGCGCTCAACCGGTACACCGAACTCACCGGGCGGCCGTTCCTGCCGCCGATCTACGGCCTCGAATACGGCGACTCGGACTGCTACAACCGCGGCCACTACGGAGTGGACCCCGACCCGGGCAACGACTGGAAGAACCACCCCGACAAGCAGACCACGCCGGACGCGGTAAAGATCGCGCAGAAGTTCGTTGACGACGACATGCCGGGTGGCTGGATGCTAGTCAATGACGACTACGGTTGTGGCTACTCCGACGACCTGGGCCACGAGCTCGTCGACGGCACGTACTGGGGCAAGCGAGAGATCAGCCCGTTGCGGCAGACCGGTGACGAGCTACGCAACCGCAACATCGAGATGGGGCTGTGGACCCAGTCCGCGCTCGACCGGCAACCCGCGGAGGTCGGTGAGGCCGGTGTCCGCGTCCGCAAGCTGGACGTGGCCTGGGTCGGCCCGGGCTACCGGCACGCGCTCACCGCCTGCGACACCGCGCATGACGGCATCGAGCAGTACAGCAACGCCCGCGGCTACGCCTGGATGGTCGAGGGCTGGGCCGGCGCGCAGCGCTGCGCGGTGCAGTGGACCGGCGACCACAGCGGCAGCCTCGACGCGATCCGCTGGCAGATCCCGGCGATCCACGGATCCGGCAACTCCGGTATCGCCTACACCGCCGGTGACGTCGACGGAATCTTCGGTGGCTCCGCCCGAAGCTACGTGCGGGACATGCAGTGGAAGGTCTTCACGCCGGCACTCATGACGATGAGCGGCTGGGCCACACCGGCGTTCAAGCAACCATGGGCGTACGGCGAACCGTACACCTCGATCAACCGCCGGTACCTGCAGCTGCGCGAGCGGCTCCTGCCGTTCCTCTACTCGTACGCCGCGGAGGCTCACCGCACCGGCACGCCGATCAACCGGTCACTGCCGATCGAGTACCCGGACGACCCGACCGCGTACACCGACGCCGCCAGGTACGAATTTCTCGCCGGTCGAGAGTTCCTCGTCGCGCCGATGTGGGGCGCGGACGAGACCAAGAACGGCATCTACCTGCCGACGGGCACCTGGGTCGACTACTGGACCGGCCAAATCCACCGCGGGCCCACCACGCTGAACGGCTACCACGCGCCGCTCGACACGTTGCCGCTGTTCGTCAAGGCCGGTGCCGTCGTGCCGATGTGGAAGGCTGGCATCAACCGGCACGCCGAGCAGGCACCGGGCGACCGGCTGACGCTCGACGTCTACCCCCATGGCAGCTCCTCGTTCCTGCTCTACGAGGACGACCGGGTCACACGCGAGCACCGCACCGGCAGGTCCGCGACCCAGCGGTTCGACGTCAAGGCGCCGGTCGACGACCGCGGCGATGTCGTCCTCACCATCGGCGCGAGCACCGGCTCCTACACCGGCAAGCCCGCGCAGCGGCCCTACCAGGTGACCGCGCACACCAGCACCAAGCCGCAGGTGGTCAAGGTCGGCGACCAGCCGCTGCGAGAACTGGGCGACAAGGCGGCGTACGACTCGGCAACCACCGGCTGGTACTACGCGCCCGGCGACCGCGCTGGCATGGTGTGGGTGAAGACCCCCGCGATCTCTACCAGCGCCAGCACCACGGTCACCCTCGCCGGCAGCAGCTCCGTAGGCGGCGCCAAGCCGGCCGACGCGCTCGGCACGGTCGAACTGACCGGCCCGAAGCTGTGGAACCCGCCGGGCCAGCCGACCGAGCTCACCGCGACCTTCCGTAACGACGGCACGCACGCGATGACGAACGTGCGGCTGTCCGTCGCCCCGGTGGCCGGCTGGACATCGAGCGGCCACACCGACTTCCCACGGGTCGAACCCGGCGAGACCGTCACCGCACCGCTGAGCGTCACCCCGGGACACGACATCCGGCCGGCCTCGTACACGCTCCAGCTTGCCGCCGCCTACACCGCCCGGAACACGCCGTACCGCTCCAGCGCCGTCACCACAGCGGAGCTTCCCCACGCCTCGATATCCGCCGCGGCGAACGTGGTCGGCATCACCGACGCCCAGACATTCGCAAAGGGCAACTTCGACGGCGCCGGTAACAGCTTCCACGGGGAGGCGCTGGCCGCCGCGGGATTCCGCTCCGGCACGACGATCACCGTCAACGGGGTCGAGTTCAGCCTGCCGGCTGGCGCCCCCGGCACACCGAACGTGGCGAAGGACATCACCGCGCCGATCCTGGTGAGCGGCAGAGGCAGTCACCTTCACCTGCTCGGCGCCGGCGCCAGCCTGAATGCCCGTGGAACCGTGACAGTCCTCTACACCGACGGCACCCAGTCCCAGCATCCGCTGCAGTTGCCGAACTGGTGCTGCCAGGATCCGGCCACCGGCGGAGCCAAGCCCGCGGTCACGGTCAAGGGTCGTTACACCCCGGCGGGCCTGGCCAACACCACGACGGACTACCAGGTGTCCTACAACGCGCTGCCAATCACGCCGGGCAAGACGGTCCGCGCGATCCGCCTGCCGGGTGGCCCGTTCGGGTTCTTCGCCGCCACCGTGGCGGACAAGCCGTTGCCGCCGGCGCCGAAGGGCGAGGCGTGGGTCAGCGACCTGGAGTGGATCGATTCGACGAACGGCTGGGGACCCGTCGAGCGCGACCACAGCAACGGCGAGAGCGCGGCCGGCGACGGCAACCCGATCACCCTGAACGGGGTCGTCTATGCCAAGGGCCTCGGCGCCCACGCACCCTCGTCGGTCAAGGTCAACCTCGACGGCCGGTGCACCCGATTCACCGCGAAGGTGGGCGTGGACGACGAGATGGCAAACCGCGGCTCAATCGCCTTCCACGTGCTGGTCGACGGTACGGCGAAGTACGACTCTCTGGTCCTGACTGGAACCGCCGAGACCGCGAGCGTCGACGTCGACGTGACCGCGGGGAAGGCGCTCGACCTGCTGATCACCGACGGTGGCGACGGCGTCGGCAGCGACCACGGCGACTGGGCCGAGGCCAAGCTGTCCTGCAATCCGTAAGCCGCCGGGCCGTTCCCGGGTTGATTCCCGCAACCGCTACGCCGCCGGCACCACGTTTCGATGGGTGCCGGCGGCGCGCGGCACGTCACGCTATGCCGGGTTCATCGGTAGCAGCACGATGAACCGGGTGTCGCCGGGCTGGGACTGCACCCGGATGTCCCCGTGGTGTTTGTTGACGATGATCCGGTAGGAGATGTCCAAGCCGAGGCCGGTGCCTTCGCCGACCGGCTTCGTCGTGTAGAACGGTTCGAAGATGCGCGGCCGGATCTCCGGCGGAATACCGCTGCCGGTGTCGCGGATCTCGACGATCAGCCGGTCCTCCTTCCGGCCGGTCCTGACCGTCAGCGTGCCGGTTTCGCCCATCGCGCCGAGCGCGTTGTCGACCAGGTTGGTCCACACCTGGTTCAGCTCGGCGGCGTACGCCGGGATGGCCGGCAGGTTCTCGTCGTACTCCTTCACCACCTGCACCCCGGACGGGATCTTGGCCTGGAGCATGACCAGGGTGGCGTCGAGCAGGTCGTGGACGTCGACCGTCTGGTAGGGCGCGCGGTCCAGCTGAGAGTACTGCTTCGCGGCCCCGACAAGCCCGGAGATCCGGCCGACCGCGTCGTCGATCTCGCCCATCAGCAGCTCGGTGTCGATGGTGTACGTGATCCAGTGGATCGCCGACTCCAGGTCGTCGGCGCCGACGGCGGCGTCGACCTGGCTCAACCACCCCGCGTCGATGCCGCCGGCGACCAGCGTCGGGGCGACCTCCCAGGCCCCCCGGACGCCGTGGTCGTCGAGCCAGTCGGCGAGCTCGTCCTCGGCGTCGCTGGCCGCGAGGGGGGTCAGCGGCGGCGCGGTGGCGGCCCGCTTCACCGCCTCCTCCTGCAGGGCGACGAGGTCGTGCAGGCGCCGGCCGTCGAGTCGACCGTCGGCGATCAGCGCGAGCTTGTGGCGCATCTTCGCGACCCGGCCGCGCAGCGCGGAAGTGGCCCGGACCGCAGCCGCCGCCGGATTGTTGAGCTCGTGGGTCAGCCCCGCCGAGAGGGCGCCCAGCGCCAGCAGCCGCTCCCGTTCGCCGACGATGGTCTGCGTGTTGCGCATCCCGATGAACAGCCCCTCCAGGAGATGGGTGGCCATCGGGAACCAGGTACGCATCGCCTCGGCGATGATCTCGGCGGGCAGCGCGAACACCTCGCAGTCGGTCACCGCGACGAGGCTGTTGGCGTACCGCTGCTCGGCCAGGTCACCGACGTACGCCTGCATCGCCCCGCCGTACACGCCGCGCTGGCTGGTCCGGCTGACCTCGACGTCGTCGCCCTGCACCCGGCGGCGCATCGCCACCGTGCCGGCGAGCAGCACGTAGAAGCAGCTCGCCGGCTCGCCCTCGACGTAAACAGCCTCGCCGGCGGGGCGCTGTTCGACCCGGCCGTGTTCGGCCAGGTGCGCCAACTGCTGCGGGGTGAGCGCCTCGAAGAGGAAGAGGCCACGAAGCTCGTCGGGGGTGAGCCGCCCGGGGTCGCCGGTCACTGTGCCTCCAGGTAGCGGTGCACGAGCGACACGGCCATCGCACCCTCGCCGACAGCCGAGGCCACCCGCTTCACCGATTCGGCCCGTACGTCGCCGGCGGCGAAGACCCCGGGCATGCTGGACTCCAGGTGGTACGGGTCGCGCGGCAGGCTCCAGCCTGACGGCCGGCGGCCACCCCTCGTCAGGTCGGGGCCGGTGAGGACGAACCCGCGCGGGTCACGGGCCACCGCGCCGTCGAGCCAGTCGGTGCGGGGCTCCGCGCCGATGAACACGAACAGCCACGAGGTGTCGACACGGCGGACCTCGCCGCTGCGGATGTCGCGCAGGGTCACCTCCTCGAGGTGTTCCTGGCCGGCCCCGCCGACCACCTCCGTGTTCGGGTGGACTTCGATGTTGTCGATCTGTGCGATCTGCTCGATCAGGTAGCTGGACATCGACCGGGTCAGGTCGGCGCCACGGATCAGCAGGTGCACCCGTCGGGCGTACCGGGAGAAGTGCACGGCGGCCTGGCCGGCGGAGTTCGCCCCGCCCACGATGTAGACGTCCTGCCCGGAGCAGCTCGGCGCCTCGCTCGCCACGGAGCCGTAGAAGCAGCCGCGGCCGGTCAGCTCCGCCAGCCCGGGCGCGGGGAGCATCCGGTACGAGACACCGGTGGCGAGCACGACGGTGTGGGTGGCGATGCTGCTGCCGTCGGCGAACCGCAGCACGCGTGCCGCCCCGGCGTCCTCCAGGGCCACCACCTCGCGGGCGCTGAGCAGTTCGGCGCCGAACCGCAGCGCCTGCCGGCGGGCCCGGTCGGTCAGTTGGGCACCGGAGACGCCATCGGGGAAACCGAGGTAGTTCTCGATCCGGCTGCTCTGCCCGGCCTGCCCGCCGGTGGCCCGCCGCTCGACCAGCACGGTCCGCAGCCCCTCCGAGGCGCCGTAGACGGCGGCGCCGAGCCCGGCCGGGCCGGCCCCGACGACCACCAGGTCGTAGAAGTCCGCGGCCGGCGCCGTGGTCAGCCCCACGTGCGCGGCCAGGTCGGCCTCGGTTGGCTGCACCAGCGACTTGCCATCGGTCGTGACGATCAGGGGTACGTCGTTCGCGGTCACCCCCGCCGCCGCCAGCAATTCGGCGCCCTCGGGTTCGTCGGCGAGCACCCAGCGGAACGGCACCAGGTTGCGGGCCAGGAAATCGCGCGCCTTGAACGAGGGGGCCGACCAGCGGTGCCCGACCACCCGCAGGTCGGTGGTGGGCGCCGCTGCGGTGGCCTGCCACGCCTCGAGCAGCGAGTCCAGCACCGGATAGAGCTTCTCTTCCGGCGGATGCCAGGGCTTGAGCAGGTAATGATCGAGGTCGACCACGTTGATCGCGTTGATCGCCGCGTCGGTGTCGGCGTACGCGGTCAGCAGCACCCGGCGCGCCGCCGGGAAGAGATCCATGGCGGCCTCGAGGAACTCGATGCCGGTCAGCTGGGGCATCCGGTAGTCGGCGATCAGCACGGCGACCTGCTCACCGCGCAGTTTCAGCTCGCGCAGCGCCTCCAGCGCCGTCTCCGCGGAGTCGGCTCGTACCACCCGGTAGCGGTCGCCGTAGCGGCGGCGGATGTCGCGGGCGACCGCCCGGGAGACGGCCGGGTCGTCGTCGACGGTGAGGATCGCGGGGTTGGGCATGGCCCCAACTAAAGCACTTCTCGCGAGGTAGGCCTGAGCGGGAAGCCCGGCGTCGATCTGCCCGCGTCCGCGGCCGCCGCCCGACTCGGTCAATCGTCCGCGCGACAGCTTCTGAGTCAGAGACTTTGCCGCCGGCGAAAAAATAGACGAACGTGCAACGGCCTCGGCACCGAAAGCATCGACAGCCGACACAATCCGGGGATCCCCCAATCAAGATCATCAGTGCCATGATGTCAAACGGGCTTCTCCTATCAAGGATCTACATCTGTCACATGAACATGCTGATCACGAGGGCTGGCATCCCACGTCAACCGGCCGGCATGGACAGGTTCGCCCTACCCGACTACGAGCAACTGGTGGAACGGGCCGGCGCGTTGGCGGCGCTCCTCCGGCCGGTGCTGGCACAGAGAAGGCACACTCGATGACCGACGTCCTGAGGTCCCGGCAAGCGACGCACGTCGCGCGGCCCCGGGTCGACTCCGAGCGCCCCGTTGGCCCGATCGCGGCCTCGTACGCGCAACGCCAGATGTGGTATCTGAGCCGGCTCGACCCGGAGGCGGCCACCTACCTGGTGCCGCTGGCGTACCGGCTGCACGGGGCGCTGGACGTGGCGGCTCTGTCGGCAACGCTCGACGGGTTGGTGGCCCGGCACGCCGCGCTGCGCACCACTCTCACGCCGGCGGCGGCCGCGTCGCCGGGTCCGGACGATGCCGTGCAGCGCGTGCGCCAGGTGGTCCACGACCCGCGCCCGGGGCTGTTGCGGGTGCACGACCTGAGCGGGCTGCCCACGTGGCAACGCGACCAGGAGCTGCGGGCCCGGCTCGACGCCGAGGCGCGCATCCCGCTCGACCTGGAACACGGTCCGGTACTGCGGGCCAGCCTGCTGCGCTGCGCGCCGGAGGAGCACGTGCTCCTGCTGACGCTGCACCACGTCGCCGTCGACGAGTGGTCGGTGAGCATCCTCCACGACGAGTGGGAACGGCTCTACACCGCACACCGCACCGGGCAGCCGGCGGACCTTGACCCGGTCGACGTCGACTACCACGACCACGCGGCGTGGCAGCACGACTGGCTCGGCGGTGCGGAGGCGGCCGCCCAGCGCGCATACTGGCGCGACCAGCTCGCGGACGCGCCCGCCGTCCTCGAACTGCCCACCCGCGGGCCACGGCCCGCCGTGCCGTCCAGCGCGGGGTCCACCCTGTCGGTCCCGCTGGACGTGCCCACCGAGGCGCTGATGGCGCTGTGCCACCGGCTGGGCGTCTCCCCGTACATGGTCATGCTCGCCGTGGTGCAGGTGCTGCTGGCCCGCTGGACGGGGCAGCGCGACATCGTGGTGGGCACGCCGACGGCCAACCGGCAGCGGCCCGAGGCGCAGAAACTCGTCGGGCTGCTGCTGAACACCGTCGCCATCCGCGCCCGGCTGGACGACAACCCGTCGTTCGAGACGCTGCTCGACCGGGTGCGTACCGCGGTCCTCGAGGGCCTGAGCAACGAGGCGCTTCCCTTCGAGGCGCTGCTCGAGTCGCTGCGACCGGCCCGCCGGCCCGGCTTCACCCCGCTGTTCCAGGTGATGTTCGTGTACGGCCGCGAGGCCGCACCCCCGCGCCTCGACGGCCTCGAGGTCACCCCGCTCGAGGTGCCCGGCACGACGGCCAAGTTCGACCTCACCGTCTCGGTACGGGAGAACGCCGACGGCGTGCGGACCGTGCTGGAGTACCGCACCGAGCTGTTCGACGACGACGCCATGGTCCGCCTCGCCGGACACTTCCAGACGCTGCTGCGGTCGCTGGTGGCCGACCCGGGCGCGCCGGTCGGCGCGGCCGCGATGCTCACCCCGGGCGAGTCCCGGCAGCTCGTCGCGGAGTGGAACCGCACCGCCACCCCCGCCGAGCCGGACGACCTGGTCCACGTGCTGATCGAGCAGCAGGCGCGCCGGACCCCCGACGGCGTGGCGGTGACCGACGGCGACACCGCGCTGACCTATCACGAGCTGCACACGCGGGCCGAGGCACTGGCGGAGACGTTGCGCCAGCGGGGCGTCGGCATCGGCGGCCTGGTGGGCGTGCTGCTGCCACGCGCGGTCCCGTTCGCCGTGGCGGTCCTCGCCGTGCTGAAGACCGGCGCGGCCTACGTGCCCATGGATCCGGGCAACCCGCCCGCCCGGCTGCGCTATCTGCTCGCCGACACGGCCGCCCCGGTCGTCCTCACCTGCGCCGAGCTGGCGCACCTGGTGCCCGACGACACGGCGCTGCTGGTGCCGGCTCTGGACACCCCGGCTACGCAGCCCGAGCCTGGTCGTGGCAACGGCAGGTCGGGCGGTGGGCCGAAGCGGCGGCCGCGGCGACGGCCGAAGCAGTCGGCGGACGACCTCGCGTACGTCATCTACACCTCCGGGTCCACCGGCCGCCCCAAGGGCGTCATGGTCACCCACCGCGGCGTCTGCAACTACGTACGCTGGGCGGCCCAGGCCTACCGGCTGCAGCCCGGGGACACCGTGCCGCTGCACTCGTCGATCGGGTTCGACCTGACCGTCACGAGCCTGCTGGTCCCGCTGACCAGCGGCGCCACCGTCCTGATGATCGGCGAACACCTCGGCCCGGAGGCGCTGGGCGAGGCGCTGCGCCGGCAGCGGACGCCGTTCGGGCTGGTCAAGATCACCCCGGCGCAGCTCGACCTGGTCAACCACCAGCTCCGCCCCGCCGAGCTGGCCGGCCGCACCCGGTGCTTCGTCATCGGCGGGGAGAACCTGCGCGCCGACCAGGTGGCGCCCTGGCGGGCCCACGCCCCCGGCACCGCGCTGGTCAACGAGTACGGGCCGACGGAGACCGTGGTCGGCTGCGCCGCGTACGAGGTCGACCCGGCCACCCCGGGCGACGGCTCGGTCCCCATCGGCCGGCCGATCGCCAACACCGAGCTGTACGTGCTCGACACGTGGGGGAACC
Organism: Micromonospora sp. NPDC047738; assembly: GCF_040642675.1. Taxonomy (NCBI): domain Bacteria; kingdom Bacillati; phylum Actinomycetota; class Actinomycetes; order Micromonosporales; family Micromonosporaceae; genus Micromonospora; species Micromonospora sp. NPDC047738. Next base: position 49,071 of record NZ_JBEYSO010000005.1, on the reverse strand, counting down.
CGGTCCCGGCGGGCGTGGTCGGCGAGCTGCACGTCGGCGGAGCCGGCGTGGCGCGCGGCTACCTGCACCAGCCGAAGCTGACCGCCGAGCGGTTCGTCCCGGACCCGTTCTCGTCCGTCCCGGGCGCGCGGCTGTACCGCACCGGCGACCTGGTGCGCATGCGCCCGGACGGGAACCTCGAATACCTGGGCCGCACCGACAACCAGGTCAAGCTGCGTGGCTACCGCATCGAGTGCGGCGAGATCGAGGCGGCCGTCCGGCGGCACCTGCCGGACAGCGACGTGACGGTGCAGCTGCGCCGGGACGACCCCGACGACCCGCAGCTCGTCGCGTACGTGGCGGGCGTCGCGAACACCGGCCACGACGGGGTCCTCCGGGCGGCCCTCGCCGCCGACCTGCCGTCATACATGGTTCCCGCCGCGTTCGTCTTCCTCGACGCGCTGCCGCTGACGGGCAACGGCAAGGTGGACACGGCCGCACTGCCCGCCCCCGGTCGCGCACCGGACCTGCCGCGACAGCGCCTCGCGCCTCAGCAGGACCAGCCGGGCACAGCCGAACGACCTGCGCCTGCCGGCCCCGGCCCGGTCCAGTGGGACGCCACCCGGATCCGCCTCGAACGGCTGGTCGTGGACGTGTGGCGCGACGTGCTCGGGGTCGACCGGGTCGGGGTGCGGGACAACTTCTTCGACCTCGGCGGCCACTCGATGCGCCTGCTGGCCGTCCTCGAGCGGCTGCGCGCACGGCTCGGCGACGTCGTCACGGTCACCGACCTGTTCCGGAACCCCACCGTCGAGTCGCTGGCGGTGTTCCTCACCAACGCCACCACCGGGACGGCGACCGCCCCGGCCGCCCCACGCCCCGCGCCGGCCCGCGTCGCACACGCCGGCGCGAGCGACGACACCGGGCAGCCCAGCGGCCTGATCGCCGTCGTCGGCATGGCCTGCCGCTTCCCCGGCGCCCGGAGCCTCGACGAGTACTGGCACAACATCCGGACCGGCGTGGAGTCGGTCCAGGAGTTCACCGTCGAGGAGATGCTGGCCGACGGCGCGGACCCGACCCGGCTCGACGACCCGGCGTACGTCCGGGCCGGCACCTACCTGCCCGGCATCGACCAGTTCGACGCGGCCTTCTTCGGCATCACGCCCCGCGAGGCGCAGACCCTCGACCCGCAACACCGGCTCCTGCTGGAATGCGCCTGGCACGCGCTGGAGCACGCCGGCTACGACCCATCCGGCCACCCCGGCCGGATCGGCCTGTTCGCCGGGTCGGGTCGCAGCAGCTACCTGCTCGACCATCTGAGCAGCCACCCCGAGCTGATGAGCGCTCTCGGCGAGCACCAACTGTCCCTCGGCAACGACAAGGACTTCCTGCTCAGCCGGGTCGCCTACAAGCTCGACCTCACCGGTCCCGCCGTCACCGTCGCCACCGCCTGCTCGACCTCGCTGGTGGCCGTGCACCTCGGCCGGCAGAGCCTGCTGACCGGCGAATCCGACCTGGTCCTGGCCGGTGGCGTCAGCATCTTCCCCGCGCAGCGACGCGGCTACCTCTACCACGACGGTGGGATCTACTCCCCCGACGGGCACTGCCGCCCGTTCAGCGCGGACGCGCGCGGCAGCATCGAATCCAGTGGCGTCGGGATCGTCGCACTCAAGCGACTCGAGGACGCCGTCGCGGACAACGACACCGTCTACGCGGTGATCCGCGGTTCCGCCATCAACAACGACGGGGCGCGCCGCACCGGGTACACGGCGCCGGCAGTCGACGGCCAGGTCGAGGTGATCAGCAGCGCCCTCGCGACGGCCGGCGTGGACCCCCGTTCGCTGAGCTACGTGGAGGCCCACGGGACGGGCACCAGCCTCGGCGACCCCATCGAGGTGACCGCGCTGACCGAGGCGTTCCGGGCCGGCACCGACGACCGCGGCTTCTGCGCCCTCGGCTCCGTCAAGGCCAACATCGGGCACACCGACGCCGCCGCCGGTGTCGCCGGCCTGATCAAGACGGTCATGGCGCTGTACCGCCGGACGCTCCCCCCGACGATCAACGTCAGCCGACCCAACCCGGCGATCGACTTCGCGAGCAGCCCGTTCTACCTCAACGACACCGCCCGCCCATGGCCCGGCGACGGCCCTCGCCGGGCGGGGGTCAGCTCGTTCGGCATGGGCGGCACGAACGCCCACGTCGTGCTGGAGGAGCCGCCCGCCACGCCGCCCGCCGGGCCGCCGGAGACGCCGGCCGCTGGGCCGCAGCTGCTGGTTGTGTCGGCCCGTACGACGGAGTCGCTGGACCGGCAGACGGGGCAGGTCCGCGACTGGCTGGACGCACACCCGGCGGTGGACCTCGCCGACGTGGCGGCCAACCTGGGCCGGCGGCAGTCGATGAGTCAGCGGCGCTTCCTCGTCGCGGCGGACCGCGCCGACGCGCTGGCCGCGCTCGACTCGCCGCAGCGGCAGTTCACCGGCGTCCACGCGGGCGGGCGGCGACCGCTGGTGTTCGCCTTCCCGGGCCACGGCGCCCAGCACGTGGCGATGGGCGCCGGCCTGTACCGCGCGGAGCCGACCTACCGGGCCGTGGTGGACGAGTGCGCCGAGCTGCTCCGCGATGACCTGCGGCTGGACCTGCGTACCCTGCTCTACCCGGCGCCCGACGCACCCGAGCAGGCCGAGCGGCTGCTCGCGCAGCCCCGGCTCATCCAGCCCGCGCTGTTCGTCACCGAGTACGCCCTCGCCCGGGCGCTGCTCGCCCGGGGCGTGACCCCGGACCTGATGGTGGGGCACAGCCTCGGCGAGTACGTCGCCGCGTGCCTCGCCGGCGTCTTCTCCCTGGCCGACGCGTTGCGCCTGGTGGCCGCCCGCGGTGAGCTGGTCGAGCGGACCCCGGCCGGGGCGATGCTCGCGGTGAGCCTGCCCGAGACGGCGGTGGCCGGGCTGCTCGACGACCGGGTGTCGCTCGCCGCCGTCAACGCCCCCGAGCTGTGCGTGCTGTCCGGCGCCCCGGAGGCGATCGGGCAGCTTCGCCTGCGGCTGACGGCTGACGGCATCGACTGCCGGCCGCTGCGGGTCACCCGCGGCTACCACTCCGCCCTGCTCGACCCGGTGCTCGACGAGTTCGCCGACCACGCCCGCCGGGTCACCTACGCCGAACCCGAGCACCCCTACCTGGCCAACCTGACCGGCGGCCCGGTCACCCCCGGCCAGGTCACCGATCCCGGCTACTGGGTGCGGCACCTGCGGGAACCGGTGCGGTTCGCCGAGTCGGCCGCGCTGCTCGCCGAGCAGGACGTGGTCCTCGCCGAGCTGGGCCCCGGGCACGCCCTCGGTGGGCTGGCCCGGTTGGCGGGCCTGAAGCCCGGTCAGGTGGTGGCGGCGATGCGGCATCCGCGCAGCGACGCCGACGACGTCACCACCATGCTCGACGCGGTCGGCCGGATGTGGCTGGCCGGCGTACCGGTCGACTGGAGCCGGTTCCACGGCCCGCGCCGGCGGCTGGCCCTGCCCGGCTACCCGTTCGAACGGCACCGGCACTGGGTGGACGCCGTGCCGCGCACGATCGCTGCGGACCCCGCACCTGCCCTGGTGGCCACCGCCCCGGCCACGCCGGACGCGCCCGAGCCCGTCGATGCCGGCAACCGGCCGGTCCTCAGCACTGCCTACGTCGCCCCGAACACGCCCACGCAGGAGTGCGTGGCGGAGATCTGGAGCGAGCTGCTCGGCATCCGGCCGGTCGGGGCGCTCGACAACTTCTTCGAGCTGGGCGGGCATTCGCTGCTCGCCACCCAACTCGTCGTACGGTTGCGGGCCCAGCTCGGCGTGGCGCTGCCGCTCGAGACGGTCTTCGCGCAGCCGACCGTCGCGCAGCTCGCGGCGGCGCTGCCGGCGACCGGCACCGCACCCGCCCGTCCCGTGGACGTTCCCGCCGAGCAGCCCGCCGCCGCGCCGGCCCCGCCGGCCATCCCCCGCACCGACCCCGGCACCGGTCCGGCGCCGCTGTCCTCCGGGCAGCACCGGCTGTGGTTCCTCGACCAGGCGTACCACCAGAACGCCTACACCGTCAGCACCACGCTGCTGCTGGACGGCACCCTCGACGTCGGCGCGCTGCGCGGCGCCCTCGCGGAGCTGGTCCGGCGGCACGAGTCGCTGCGTACCGTCTTCCCGCTCGGCCCCGACGGCGACCCGGTTCAGGAGGTGCTGCCGCCCGGCCCGGTCGAGCTGCCGATCAGGTCCGCGCCGGCCGGCGCGGAGACGGACCCGCTCGGGGGTACCCGCAGCATCGTGGAGTCCGCGGTCGCCGACGCGGTGCCGCCGTGGGTGCACCAGGCTCTCGCCGCCGACGTCAGACGTCCGTTCGAGCTGGCCCGCGGGCCGCTGTTCCGGGCCGTGCTGCTCCGCATCGCCGACGACCGGCACGTGCTGTCGCTGACCATGCACCACAACGTCTCCGACGGGTGGTCCCTCGGCATCATCGCCGGCGAGCTGGCCACGCTCTACGACGCCGTCCTCGACGCCCGCCCCTCGCCGCTGCCCGAACTGGCCATCCAGTACGGCGACTACGCGCGCTGGCAGCGCAACCGGATGGCGGACACCGACAGCGACGACATGCGGTACTGGCGCCGGCAACTCGACGGCGTGGCCAGCGTCCTGGAGGTGCCCACCGACCGGCCGCGGCCGCCCATGCAGACGTTCGACGGCGCGGTCAGCACCCTCATCCTGCCCCCGCAGACGGCCGACGAACTGCGCCGCTTCAGCCAGGCCCGAGGCGCCACGCTGGCGATGACCGTGCTGGCCGCGCTGAAGGCCCTGCTCTGGCGCTACACCGGTCAGGCCGACATCTGTGTCGGCACCCCGGTCGCCGGGCGGGTCCGCGCGGAGCTCGAACCGATGGTCGGCTTCTTCGTCAACATGCTGCCGTTGCGCACCGTCGTCGACGGCGACTGGACCTTCGACGAGCTGCTCACGCAGGTGCGGCGCACGGCGCTGGGCGCGTACGACCACCAGGAGGTGCCGTTCGAGCGCCTCGTCGACCTCGTCGACGCGCCCCGCGACCTCAGCCGGAATCCGCTGTTCCAGGTGATGTTCAACATGCTGAACGTGCCCGAACAGGACCTGCGGACCACCGGGCTGCGGATGGTCCAGTTCGCTGTCGAGCCGGGCATCGCCCAGCAGGACCTCGCCCTGTACGCGTACGAGGTGGCCGAGGGGCTGCGGTTCCGGCTGGAGTACAACACCGACCTGTTCGACGCGGCGACCGCCGAGCGGATGATGGGGCATCTGGAGATGCTGCTCGCCGCCGCCGTCGCCGACCCCGGCGTCCGGCTCGCGGTAATGGCCGTCCTTACCCCCGCCGAGCTGGCCCGCGTCGCCGAATGGAACGACACGGCCACCCCGCTCGGCTGGGCCACGCGGGGGCGCGACGGGAAGACACCGACCCTCGTCGAGCTGATCGAACACCAGGCCGCGGCGAACCCCGACCGGCCCGCCGTGACGTTCGGGACGACCACGCTCACCTACGCCGAGCTCAACGCCCGGGCCAACCGGCTCGCCCACCGGCTGCGCCGCGCCGGCGTCGGCCCGGACGTCACCGTCGCCGTCTGCCTCAATCGCACGCCCGAGCTGCCGGTCACCCTGGTCGGCGTGCTCAAGGCCGGCGGCGCGTACGTCCCGGTGGACCCCGACTACCCGATCGAGCGGCAGCGGTACGTGCTGACGGACAGCTCCGCCCCGGTCCTGGTCACCGAGGCGGACCTCGCCGACCGGTTCGCCGGGTACGCCGGCGAGGTGTTGCACAGCGGCCAGGCGTCCCTGGCCACCGAGCCGGACACCGACCCCGAGCCCCTCGCCGGTCCGGACGACCTCGCGTACGTGATCTACACGTCCGGGTCGACGGGGCGCCCCAAGGGCGTACGGGTGACGCACGGCGCCGTCGTCAACACGCTGGCCGCCATGCGTGAACGGCCGGGTCTGACCGCCGACGGCACCATGCTCGCGATGGCCAGCTTCGCCTTCGACATGTCCGTACCGGAGCTGTTCCTGCCCCTCGTGGTCGGCGCCCGGATGCTGATGGTGGGCCGCGACGTCGCCTACGACGCGACTCGACTGGCCGAGCTGCTCGCCACGGAAGGGGTCACCCTGGCTCAGGGCACCCCGGCCACCTGGCGGCTGCTGATCGAGTCCGGCTGGACCGGACTGCCCGGCCTGACGGCCGGGTGCGGCGGCGAGGCGGTGTCCGCGCCGCTGGCCCGACAACTGGCCGAACGGGTCGGCGCGCTGTGGAACCTCTATGGTCCGACCGAGGCCGCCGTCTGGTCCACCATGGAACGCATCGAGCCCGGCTGCACGCACCTCACCATCGGCCGCCCGATCGGCAACATGCGGATCTACGTGCTCGACCCGCAGCTGTCCCCCGCCCCCGTGGGCGTCCTCGGTGAGCTGTACCTCGGCGGGGCGGGACTGGCCCGCGACTACCACGGCGACCCGGCGCTGACCGCGCAGCGGTTCGTGCCGGACCCGAACGGCGGCGGCCGGCTGTACCGTACCGGCGACCTCGGCCGCTACCTGGCCGACGGCCGCATCGAGTTCGTCGGTCGCAGCGACTCGCAGGTTAAGGTGCGCGGATTCCGCATCGAACTCGGCGAGATCGAGGCGGTGCTGCGCCGCCACCCGTTGGTACGCGACACCGCCGTCGTGGTCCGCGAGGACGAGGGTGAGAAGACGATCACGGCCTACCTGACCCTGACCACCGCAGCGGAACCCGACCCGGACGCGACTCAGGGGGCGACGCCGGACGTCACCGCCGACTTCGACGCCGACCCGGCGCCGTGGCGGGCCTTCGCCCGCACCTGCCTGCCGGACTACATGGTGCCGTCCGCCTTCGTGGTGCTCGACCGCATGCCGCTCAACGCCAACCGCAAGGTCGACCGCGCGGCCCTGCCCGCGCCCCGACGCGGCAGCGCCACCGTCGGCGCCACCCCACCGGACACCCCGCTGCGGAAGGCCCTGGCCGAACGGTGGGCGGCGGTGCTCGGCTACGACAGCGTCGGCATCGACGACGACTTCTTCGACCTCGGCGGCGACTCCTTCAAGGCCATCAAGGCGCTGGCGGGGAACGACCCGGCGATCAGCGTCCTCGACCTGTTCCGCTACCCGACGATCCGGTCGCTGACCGAGCACCTGGACGCGACCGGCGGCTCCGCCGGGCGGCTGCTGCACGAGCTGACCCCGTCCCGACCGGCGACGCCGACGCAGCTGACGCTGCTGTGCGTACCGTTCGGCGGCGGCAGCGCGATCACCTTCCAGCCCCTCGCCGACGCCCTCCCACCGGGGGTGTCCCTGTACGCGCTGGAACGGCCCGGCCACGACCTGAACCGCCCGGACGAACCCCTGCTGGGCCTGGACGAGCTGGTGGACCGCTGCGTTACCGAGGTCCTCGACGGCATCAAGGGCCCGGTGGCGGTGTACGGGCACTGCGTGGGCGGCGCCGAAGCGGTGGAGCTGGCCCGCCGGCTCGAAGCAGCCGGCGTCGACCTGACCGGGGTGGTCATCGGCGCCCACTTCCCCGCCCCGAGACTGCCCGGCCGGCTGTTCACCTGGCTGCGCCGGTGGTTCCCGCTGGAACGCTGGACGTCGAAGCGGCGGACCCTGGAAGCGCTGCGCGCCATGGGCTTCTTCACCGAGGTCTTCGACGAGAACGAGAAGGACTTCGTCATGCGCGTGGTCCTGGCCGACTCCGCGGCCGGCGAGGACTACTACACCGACGTCTACGCCAACGGCCTGCCCCGGAAACTGTCGGCCCCGCTCGTCTGCGTCGTCGGCAGCGGCGACCGCGCCACCGAGCTGTACCAGGAGCGGTACCTGGAGTGGGAGTTCTTCTCCGACCGGGTGTCGCTGGAGGTCATCGACGGCGCCGGCCACTACTTCGCCAAGCACCAGCCGGGCGAGCTGGCGAGCATCATCCTGGCGAACTGCGGCGCGCCGACCGCAGCAGCTCCGCCGCGGGCCGACGCCCTGGAAACCGACGCCGCGCCCCCGCCGCTACCCGAGCAGCCGGAACACGTCGCTGCCGTCTCGGCCGCACCGCCCGCCCACCGGCCCGCCGCACGCCGGACGATGCCCAGCCTGACGGTGTTCTACCTGATCGCGATCGGTCAACTCGTCTCGCTCATCGGCAGCGGACTGACCGGCTTCGGCATGAGCCTGTGGGTCTACCAGCAGACCCGGTCGGTCTCGCTGTTCGCCACGGCCACCGTCCTGGCGCTGCTGCCCGCCGTGGTCCTCTCCCCCATCGCCGGCGCGCTGGCGGACCGGTGGGACCGACGGCGGATCATGGTCCTCGCGGACACCCTGGCCGCCGCCGGCACCGTGAGCCTCGCCCTTCTGCTGTGGTTGGGGCAACTCCAGCTGTGGCACGTGTTCACCGCCATCACCGTCACCGCGGTGGCGACCGCCTTCCAGCAACCCGCCTACCTGGCGGCCGTCACCCAACTCGTACCGAAGCGGTACTACGGGCGCGCCAACGGCATCGTCTCCCTCGGCACGGCGACGAGCACCGTGCTGGCGCCGCTGGTCGGCGGCGCGCTGGTGATCGCCGTCGGGCTGCGCGGGATCGTCGTCATCGACCTGCTCACCTTCGCCGTCGCGGTCACCGTCACCCTGTCGGTCCGCTTCCCGGACACCCTGTTCGTCCGGCGCGAGGAGCCGTTCCTGCGGGAGATCCTCGGCGGCTGGCGGTTCATCATCCGCCGGCACGGCCTGGTGGCGCTGGTCGTGCTGACCGCGTCGCTGAACTACTTCTTCTCGATGGTCGAGGTCCTGGTCACCCCGCTGACCCTGTCGTTCGGCGACCCGGCCGTACTGGGCCGGGTGCTCGCCGCGAGCGGGGTCGGCATGCTCGTCGGCTCGGTCCTCATGGGCGTGTGGGGCGGCACGGCTCGGCGTACCACCGGCATCCTGGCCAGCGTCGTGCTTCTCGGCGCGTCACTGCTCACCGTCGGCCTGCACCCGAGCCCGCTGTTCCCGACCCTCGGCCTGTTCGGCATGGGCCTGGCCACCGCGCTGGTGAACACGCACTGGCTGGCCATCGTGCAGGCCAAGGTGGGGCTGGAGCTGCAGGGACGGGTCCTGTCCATGGGCCAGATGCTGTCCTGGCTGATGGTGCCGGCCGGTTTCCTCACCGCCGGCCCGCTCGCGGAGCACGTCTTCGCCCCGATGGTGTCGCCCGACGGTGCGCTGGCCGCCGTGGTCGGCACCGGACCGGGTCGCGGCATGGCCGTCGCGGCGATCGTGGCCGGACTCTGTTCCCTCGCCCTCGCCGCCGTCGGCATCGCCTACCGACCGATCCGCAACGTCGAGGACGAACTGCCCGACAACGACCCCGGCGCCGTCATCCTCGCCGACAAGGACCGCCTGCAGGAGGCCGCCGACCGCCAGCTCGCGCTGCACCAGAGCGGAGGTCCACGCCGGTGAGCGCACCCACCCGACCCGCCGGCCCCACCCGCCGGGCCGCGGGCCGGCGCCCGAGCGGCGCGGCGCCTGCCGCGGACTGCCTGCACCGGATGGTGGCGGCGCAGGCCGCACGCACCCCCGACGCGGAGGCGGTACGGCACACCGACCGTACGCTGTCCTACCGGGAGCTCGACGACGCCGCGAACCGGCTGGCCCGGGTGCTGCTGCAGCGCGGGGTGACCCGGGAGGAACGCGTCGGCGTCTGCCTGCCGCGCACGCCCGAGCTGGTGGTCGCCCTGCTCGCCGTGCTCAAGGCCGGCGCCTGCTACGTCCCGCTGGACCCGGCCTACCCGCCGGCCCGGGTGGCGTTCATGACCGCCGACTCCGGCGTGCGGCTGGTGCTGACCCACTCCGACCTCGCCGACCGGTTCCCCGACACCGCGATCCTGGTCGACCGGCTCGACCCGGCCGAGGACAGCACCGACCCGGCGGTGCCGGCCACGCCGGCGGACCTGGCGTACGTCATCTACACCTCCGGCTCCACCGGGCGACCCAAGGGCGTGGCCATCGAACACCGGTCGGCCTCGCTGCTCATGCACTGGGCCCGGCAGGCCTTCGACGACGCCGAACTGGGCGGCCTGCTCGCCGCCACCTCCGTCTGCTTCGACCTGTCCATCTTCGAGATCTTCGCCCCGCTCTGCTGGGGCGGCCGGGTGCTGCTCGTCGACAACGTGCTGGCCCTCGCCGCCCCCGGGGCGGACCGGCTGCCCGTCACCCTGGTCAACACCGTCCCCTCCGCGATGGGCGAACTGCTCACCGCCGGCGCCCTACCGCGGCGCGTGCGCACCGTCTGCCTGGCCGGCGAGCCGCTCACCGCCGCGCTGGCCGCCCGGGTGTGGTCCCGCCCGCACGTACGCCGGTTGTGCAACCTCTACGGCCCGTCCGAGGACACCACCTACTCCACCTGGGCGGAGGTGCCACCGGACAGCGGAGACCCGCCGATCGGCCGCCCCCTGCCGCAGACCCGCGCCTACGTCCTCGACCCGGACGGGCAGCCGGTCCCGCCGGGCGATCCGGGCGAGCTCTACCTGGCCGGGGCGGGCCTGGCCCGCGGCTACCTCGACCGGCCGGAGGAGACCCAGGCCCGGTTCCTGCCCGACCCGTTCCGGCCCGGCGAGCGGATGTACCGCACCGGCGACCGGGTCCGGCTGCGACCGGACGGGCAGCTGGCCTACCTGGGTCGGCTCGACGACCAGGTGAAGCTGCGGGGCTACCGGATCGAGCTGAGCGAGGTCTCCGCCCGCCTCGCCGGCCTGCCCGGGGTCCGCGAAGCGACCGCCGCCGTACGGGAAGGACCGAGCGGTGATCCGCTGCTCGTCGGCTACCTGGTCGGCGAGCGACGCGACGACGTACGCGCCCGGCTGGCCGAGGTGCTGCCCGCGCCCCTGGTCCCCGCAACCCTGGTCTGGCTGGACCGGCTGCCCACCCTGCCCAACGGCAAGGTGAACCGCGCCGCCCTGCCCGCCCCCACCCTCGGCAACGACACCGCACCCGACGCCGGACCGCTGCCCGGGACGGCCGGCGCGGTGGCCGCCGTGTGGCGCGAGGTGCTCGGCGTACCCGTCCCCGGCGCCGACAGCGACTTCCTCGCCCTCGGCGGCGACTCCCTGCTCGCGGTCCGCTGCGCCACCCGGCTCGCCGCCGCGACCGGCCGGCCGGTCCGACCCGCCGACCTCTTCACCCACCCGACCCTCGCCGCGCTGGCCGCCCACCTCGACGGGCTGACCACCGACCCGCCGCCGGTCAGCGCGCCGCCCGCCCCGGCGCCGGCCGGCCCCGCCCCGCTGTCCGCCGCGCAGACCCGGCTCTGGTTCCTGCACCAACTCGACCCGGACGACACCTCCTACCTGCTCGCCTTCGCGATCCGGTTCGCCACGCCGCTGGACCCGGACCGGCTGGCCCGGGCGCTGCGTCGAGTGGTCGACCGGCATCCGGCCCTGCGCACGACGTTCCCCTCCGGACCCGACGGGCCGGTGCAGCACCTCCACCCCACCCCGGACGTGGCACCGGTCGTCACGCCGCCCGAGGCGGGCACGCCGCTCGACGACCGGCTCACCCGGCTCGCCGCCGCAGCCACCCGGTCACCGATGGACCTGGCCAGCGGCCCGCTGCTGCGCGCCCAGCTGGTATCGGACGACACCGGCCACGCGGTGGCGCTGCTGCTGGTCGTCCACCACATCGTCTGCGACGACTGGTCCTTCGACGTGATCGTGCGGGACCTGGCCCGCGCGTACGACGCCGAGGCAGCCGACGCGGCGGTCCGGCAACCCCCGGCGGTCGGCCCGGCGGCGCTCGCCCTGGCCGAACGGAACTGGCTGGCCGGGCCGGCCGGACGGCAGGCGGTGGCCGACGTGCTCGACGAGCTGCGCGGCGCGCCCGACCTGCTCGACCTGCCCGCGGCCCCGCCCCGGCCGGGTCAGCCCGCGCCGCCCGTCGCGCGTCCGGGCCAGCACGCCGCGTCCGGTGCCGCGCTGCGGACCCGGGTGGACGCCGACACCGCCGCGGCCGCGCGGGACCTGGCCCGGGCCGAGCGGGTCAGCCTGCACATGGTCGGGCTGGCCGCCTTCGCCGCCCTGCTCGGCACCGCCACCGGCCGGCACGACCTGCTGGTCGGCGTCGCGTTCGCCGGCCGGACCAGCGTCGTCGCCGAGCAGAGCGTCGGCTGCTACGTCAACACCCTGCCGCTGCGGCTGCGGCCCGCCCCCGACCGCCGCTTCGCCGACCTGCTCGACGAGGCCCGCCGGGTCACCCTGTTCGCCGCGGCCCACCAGGACGTCCCGTTCGACCTGCTGGTGGAGCGGCTGCGGCCCACCCGCCGGCCGCACCGCAACCCCCTCGTCCAGGTCGCCTTCGGCGTGCAGAACGCCCCGCCGGCCCGGCATCACGGCGCGGCCGGGGAGTTCACCGGCGTGGAACTGACCCCGGACACCGCCCGGCTCGACCTGACCCTCTGGCTCGACGAGCGGCGGGACGGGCTGGAGGCGCTCTGGACCTACCGCACCGACCTGTTCGACCACGACGGAGTGGTCGCGTGGCACCGGCGGTTCACCGCGCTGCTGCGTACCGCCGCCGCCGACCCCCGGCGCAGTCTGGCCGACTGCGCCGACACCTTTGGAGCGAAAGATGAGTGAGCAGACCCGGGTCGCGCGGACCATCCCCCGTCGCGGCCGCGACCGGAACCTGGTGGACGTGCGGCCCGACTGGCCCGGCGGCCCGCTGCCGGCGCTGGTGCAGGCCAACGTGCCCGACATCGACCTGGCCGGCTGGCTGGCCGGCCACCGCGACGACGTCGACGAACTGGCCCGCCGGGCCGGAGCCGTGCTGTTCCGCGGCTTCGCCGTGGCCGGCCCGGACGACTTCCGCACCGTGATGGCCGCCGTCTCCGGCGACGTGCTCTCCTACGGCGAACGCTCCTCGCCGCGCAGCAAGGTCACCGAGGGGGTGTACACCTCCACCGAGCACCCCGCCGACCAGCCGATCGTGCTGCACAACGAGCAGTCGTACACGGTGAACTGGCCGCTGCGCATCGTCTTCCACTGCGAGGTGGCGCCGGCCGCCGGCGGGCGCACTCCGCTGGCCGACAGCCGCCGGGTGCTCGCCCGGCTCCGTCCGGAGACGGTCGCCGAGTTCGAGCGGCGCGGGGTGCTCTACCGGCGCAACTACCTGCCCGGCATCAGCCTCTCCTGGCAGACCGCGTTCCAGACCGAGCGGCGCGAGGACGTCGAGGCGTACTGCGCCCGGGCGCTGATCGACGTGGAATGGGTCAGCGACCAGCAGCTGCGCACCCGGCAGGTCCGCCCGGCGATACGCCGCCACCCGGTCACCGGAGAGCGGACCTGGTTCAACCACGCGCTGTTCTTCCACGTCACCTCCCTGCCCGAGGACGTCAGCGCCGGCCTGCGGGCCGCCCTCGACGAGGAGGACCTGCCCTACCAGACCGCGTACGGGGACGGCACGCCCATCCCCGACGAGGTGCTGGCCGAGCTGCGGGCGGCGTACGCCGCCGAGACCCGCTCCTTCGAGTGGCGGCGCGGCGACGTGCTGCTGGTGGAGAACATGCTCGCCGCGCACGCCCGGGAGCCGTTCACCCCGCCCCGACGGATCCTCACCGCGATGTCCGACCCGGTCGCCGCGCCCGAGCTGACCGAGGCGCTCCGCTCCGGCACAGCCACGACGGGAGACCGGCCGTGAGCGCGAGGAGTGAGCCGGGCCTGCGAGCCCCGCAGCCGCGAACGAAAGGTGATGCCGTGAGCGGGCCGGGGCCGCGCCGGCGCGGTACCGGTCCGGTCACCTCGCCGGTGTCCCGGCGGGTGCTCGTGGACGAGGAGTTATTGCTTCTCGTCGAGGCCACCGTGCCCGACCTCGACCTGGCCGGCTGGCTTGCCGGCCGGCGCGAGGAGCTGCTGCAGGACCTGGACCGCTACGGGGCCGTGTTCTTCCGCGGCTTCGAGGTGGGCACCGCCGACGAATTCAGTCAGGCCGCACGGGCGGTCAGCCCGGACCTGCTCGGCTACCTGGAGCGGGCCGCCCCCCGCCACGAGGTCGCCGACCGGGTGTTCACCTCCACCGAGTTCAACGCCGAGCAGTGGATCCCGCTGCACCACGAGATGTCGTACTCGCACAACTGGCCCACCTACCTCTACTTCTGGTGCGCGCAGCCGGCCACCGGCGACGGCGGGGCCACCCCGCTGGCCAGCGAGCGGGTCATCACCCCGCTGATCCCGGCCGACGTGCGGGAGCGGTTCCTGCGCTCCGGCGTCTGCTACGTGCGCAACTACGGCCCGCACCTGGACCTGCCCTGGCAGGAGGCGTTCCAGACCACCGACCGGGCGGAGGTGGAGGCGTACTGCACCGCCTCGGCGACGGAGTTCACCTGGCTGGGTGGGGACGGGCTGCGCACCCGGGCCCGGCGGCAGGCGGTCGCCACGCACCCGCGTACCGAGGAGACGGTCTGGTTCAACCACGCCCACCTGTTCCACGTGTCCAACATGCCGGCGGAGGTGTCGGGCGCGCTGCTGCGCGAGTACGGCCCGGACGGGTTGCCTCGCAACGCGTACTACGGCGACGGCGAGCCGATCCCCGACGAGGTGGCCACCGGCATCCGCGAGCTGTACCGGCAGCACGCCGTCTCGGTGCCCTGGCAGCGCGGCGACGTGCTGGTCGTGGACAACTTCCTGGCCACCCACGGCCGGGAACCCTTCAGCGGCGACCGGGAGATCCTCGTCGCCATGTCCGACCTCTACGTCAACCGGAGCGAGCTGTGAACGGATACCGTCTGTCGCCGATCCAGCGCCTGGCCTGGTCCGGGAAGCAGGACCTGATCCGGGCCCGGGTCCGGCTGCACCGGCCGCTGGACCGGACGCGGTTGCAGGCCGCCGTCGACACGGTGGTGGCCCGGCACGAGGCGCTACGGCTGACCCTGATGCACCACCCCGGCCTGCGGGTGCCGTTGCAGGACGTGGACGACAACCGCACCGTGGTGATCGGCGCCCAGGGCGACCTGTCGGTCACCCTCACCGACGACGCCCTGGAGTTGACCGCTACCCCGCTGATCGCCGACCCGGCCAGCCTTCGCCTGGTCCTCGCCGACCTGGCCCGGGCCTACGCCGGCGAGACGCTGCCGAACGACCCGGAGGCCCTGCAGTTCCTCGACGTCGCCGAGTGGCAACTCGAGGAACGGGAGCAGAACCCGGCCGCCGCGCCCACCACCCCGGCCGCGCGGCTGGTCACCCCGCACGGCGACGACCCGACCGCGGTGGTCACCGCGACGGTGCCCGCCGCCACCCTGGCCGACGCCGCCCGGTCCGCGAATGTCGAGCCGGCCACCGCGCTCCTCGCCGCCTGGGCCCTCGCGGTCTCCCGCCGTGCCGAGGCACCGGACGGGGCCGATGAGGCGGACCTGGTGCTGGCCCGGTGGAGCGACGGCCGCCAGGCCGCCGGCACTGCCGAAGTGGTCGGACCACTGGGCGGCTACGGCCCGCTCCGGCTGGCCCTGCCGCTGCCCGCCGCCCCCGCCGACCTGCTGACCTGCGTCCACGCCGCCGAGACCGCCGCCGACGACACGTTCCACCTGGTCGAACCGGTGGACGAGCAGTCCGAGGCGGTCGCCGGGTTCGCGGTGCTGCCCACCGTGGACCCGGCCACCGTGGCCGGCATCGACGGCGCCGCCGTGGCGGTGGCCGACCCGCCGCCGGCCGGCGGCCCGCAGCTCACCGCCCGGACCGACGGCGACCAGGTCACCCTGCGGGTGGTCGGCGGGCAGTGGCTGCTCGACGCACTGCTGGCGATCCTGCGGACCCTGCCCGCCGCGCTCACCGCCGCCGCCCCACTGGCCGTGCTCGGCGACGGGGAGGCCCGCTGGCTGGCCGAAGCGGCCGGGAGCACCGCCGAGACGCCGCGACGAACCCTCGTCGACCTGCTCGACGCGGGCCTGGCTGGCATGGACCCCGACGCCGCGGCGGTGGTCGCCGCGGACGGCGCGTACACCGTCGGTGAGCTGCACGAACGGGCCACGCGGGTGGCCGGCGCGCTGGCCGCTCGGGGACTGTCCGGCACCCCGGTCGGGGTGCTGGCCGCCCGGTCGCGGGACACCGTCGTGGCGTTCCTCGGCGTGCTGCGGGCCGGGGCGGTGTTCGTCCCGCTGGACCCGAACGCCCCGGCGCAGCGCCTCGCCGCCCAGGTCCGCGCGGTCGGCGCACAGGTCGTCGTCGGCGTCGGCAGCCCGGCGGCCGTGCCGGTCGACGAGCTCGTCGCGGCCGGCGGCCAGCCGCCCGCCGCAGCGCCGACCCCGGCCGACCCGGCGTACGTGATCTTCACCTCCGGCTCCACCGGCACGCCCCGCCCGGTGCAGGTCTCGCACGGCGCCGCCGCGCACCTGGCCGATGCCCTCGAGCTGACGGTGTACGCGGGCAGCCGCCCGGGGCTGCGGGTGGCGGTGAACGCTCCGCTCACCTTCGACGCCTCGATCAAGCAGCTCGTGCAGCTCGGCCACGGCCGCAGCCTCTACCTGGTCCCCGAGGACGTCCGGCGGGACGGGGCGGCGCTGGCCGCCGCGCTCGCCGACCACCACGTCGACGTGCTCGACCTGACCCCCGCCCAGCTGCGCATCCTGCTCGCCGGGGCGGGCGACACCCGACTGCCCGGCCTGCTGCTGCTCGGTGGGGAGGCCATCGCACCCGACCTGTGGGAGACGGTGGCGGCGCTGCCCGACGTCCGCGCAGTCAACCTGTACGGCCCGACCGAGTGCACGGTGGACACCAGCGCGGCGCAGATCCGCGCCGGGGACGCCCCAACCATCGGCCGACCGCTGCCCGGCGTCGCGGTCCGGGTGCTCGACGGGCAGCTGCGGCCGGTGCCGCCGGGCGCGGCCGGGGAACTCTGCGTCAGCGGGCCGCAGCTCGCCGACGGGTACCTCGGCGACCCGGACACCACCGCGCAGCGGTTCGTGCCGGTGGCGCTGCCGTCCGGCCGGACCGAACGGGTGTACCGCACCAGCGACCGGGTCCGCTTCGACGCCGACCGGCGGCTGCGCTACCTGGGCCGCCTGGACGACCAGGTGAAGATCCACGGTTTCCGGGTGGGGCCGGGCGAGATCGCCACCGTCCTGCGCGAGCACCCGGAGGTCGCCGACGCCGCCGTGATCGCCCGCGACGACGACGGGCACGGCGACCGGCTCGTCGCCTACGTCCGGCCGGGCCGCACCGCCGGGACCGCTGCCGTCGACGTCGAGCGGATCGCCGGGATCAACCCGCACGAGACCCGCTACCTGTACGACGAGATCTTCGTCCAGCAGGTCTACCTGCGCGACGGCATCGTGCTGCGGCCCGGGGCGACCGTGCTCGACGTGGGCGCGAACATCGGCATGTTCTCGCTGTTCGTCCACGCTGTCTGCCCGGACGCGACGATCCACGCGTTCGAACCGGTGCCGTCGGTCGCCGACGTGCTGCGGCGTAACGTCGCCGAGTTCGGCGTACCGGCCACGGTGCACGGGTTCGGACTGTCCCGGACGGCCGGGGAGGTGTCCTTCACCTACTACCCGGGCTACTCGATGATGTCCGGCCACGCCGCGTACGCCGACCCGGCCGCCGAGGTGTCGGTGATCAAGCGGTACCTCGCCAACGAGCGGGACGCCGGCGCCGACGAGCGGGACGTCCTGCTCGGCCGGGTCGACGAACTGCTGGCGGAACGCTTCGCCGGCCGGGAGCTCACCGTGCCGGTCCGGCCGCTGTCGGCCGTGCTCGACGAGATCGGCCCGCAGCGGATCGACCTGCTGAAGATCGACGTGCAGCGCGCCGAGGCGGACGTGCTCGCCGGGCTGGCGGACCGGCACTGGCCGCTGATCGCGCAGGTCGCCATGGAGGTCCACGACGCGGCCGGCACCGACACCGAAGGCCGGCTGGCCGAGCTGGTCGCGTTCTTCGAGGGCCACGGCTTCGACGTGGTCACCCGGCAGGACGACCTGCTCGTCGGCACCGACCGGCACACCCTGCACGCCGTGCGCCCGGAGTACGCCGCCGATCCGCGCCCGCCGGTGGTCGTCCCGGCTGGGCCGGCGGCCGGCCCGCTGGCGGAGCGCCTGACCGGCTGGCTGGCCGACCGGCTGCCGACCCACCTGCTCCCGACCGCCGTGGTGCTCCTCGACGAGCTACCGCTGACCCGCAACGGCAAGCTCGACCGGGCAGCGCTGCCCGCGCCCCGCCTCGACCGGCCTCGCGACAGCGCGGCGGTGACGCCCGCCAACCGGGCCGAGGAGATCCTGGTCGAGGCGTGGCGTGAGGTCCTCGGGGTGGCGAGCTTCGGCGTGACCGACAGTTTCTTCGCTCTCGGCGGCGACTCCATCCGCAGCATCCAGATGCAGGTCGCGGCGAACAAGCGGGGGCTGTCCTTCCGGCTCGGCGACATCTTCACCTACCAGTCGATCCGGGAGCTCGTCACGCACGGGCAGATCACCCTCGACGGTGCTTCCGCCGAGCCCACGGCTTCCGGCGCGGCCGAGGAAGCGGAGCGCTTCGCACTGGTCTCCGCCGCCGACCGGGAGCTGCTGCCCGCCGGGCTCACCGACGCGTACCCGATGACCGCCCTGCAGCAGGGCATGGTCTACCACTGCGAGCTGACCGGCGACCCGGCGATGTACCACAACGTCACCGCGCACCGGATCGCGGCGCCGCTGGACGCGGCGGCACTGCGCCGCGCGCTGGCCGGCCTGGTGGCCGCCCACCCGGTGCTGCGGACCGGGTTCGCGCTGGGCGCGTACTCGGAGCCGTTGCAGCTCGTACACGCGGACGTGCCGGTCGAGGTGCCGGTGACGGACCTGGCCGACGCCGACCCGCAGGCCCGCCGCGAGCGGGTCGACAAGCTGGTGGCGGAAGAGCGGGTACGCCCCTTCGACTGGGCCCGCCCGCCGCTGCTGCGGCTGCACGCCGTCCGCGAGGACGCCGACGGGTTCACCCTGATCGTCGCCGAGTACCACGCCATCCTCGACGGCTGGAGCCTGCACCTGTTCCTCACCGACCTGCTCGCCGCGTACGACCGGGAGCGGGCCGGCAGCGCCCGACCGGCCCGCCCCGGCCTGCTGTTCCGGGAGTACGTGGCGGCCGAACGGGACGCCCTGGCGGACCCGGTCACCCGCCGGTTCTGGCTGGACGGCCCCGGCGCGGTGCCGCCGCTGCTGCTCGGCGGCCCGGACCCGCGGACCACCACCACCCGGCGGGTGCCGGTCAGGGCCGGCACGACCGACGTGGTCACCGAGGCCTCGCGGGCGGCCGGCGTGCCGGTGAAGTCCTGGCTGCTCGCCATCCACCTGCGCCTGATCGGCGAGCTGTCCGGCCGCAACGACGTGGTCAGCGGCCTGGTGGTCGGTGGCCGGCCGGAGGGGGACGGCAGCGACGCCACCCTCGGCCTGTTCCTCAACACCCTGCCGGTGAGCGTGCAGCTGGGCGCCCGGTCCCTGGCCAACCTGGCCGCCGAGGTGTGGCGGGCCGAGCGGGAGCTGATGGCGCACCACCGCTTCCCGCTCGCCGAGATAGTCCGCGCCGGCGGGGCCGGCCCCCGCTTCGACCACTTCTTCAACTGGACCCACTTCCCGAACGGGCCGGCCGACGGCGGCAGCCGCATCGTGGACAGTCGGGGCATCACGGTGGACGTGGCGTTCAGCCTCGCCGTCGACGCCGAACTGGACGCCGACACCGGCCGCCTCGCCCTCACCGTCCAGTACGACCACCGGCACATCCCCGCGGACCGCGTCGACACCTTCGCCGACGGCTTCCGCCGGCTGCTGGCCGCCGACCCGACCGCACCGCTACCCGCCGTCGCCCCGCGCGGGCCAGCGCTCGACGACGACGCGCGGACCAGGTGGGCGGCCCGGGTGGCGGCGGCCTGGCAGGAGGTGCTCGGCATCGCGCCGAGCGACCCCGCGGCCGACTTCCTGGCCGCCGGTGGGGACTCGCTGCGCGCCCTGCGGCTGGTCACCATGCTGCGGCAGCGCCACGGCAGCGACCTCACCCTGCCCGAGTTCGTGACGCTGGGCAGCTACGGTGCGCTGGTGGACCGGGTGGCCCGTTCCGCCTGACCCCTGACCAGCGGCCGACCGGGCCGGCCCACGCCGGCCCGGTCGGCCGTTCCCGGCTATCGAGAGGAGCACCGTTGACCGGCCTCAGCACCACCGCCGTGCACGGCGACGACGGCCTGAACCCTGGTGGGGCGGTGGCGCCGCCGATCGTGCAGAGCGCGACCTTCAGCGCCGAGTCCGACGAGCGGTTCACCGCGATCGCCACCGAGACCCGGGGCAGCACCTTCTACACCCGGTACGGCAACCCCAACCACGCCCAGGTGGCCGCCGTGGTCGCCGAACTGGAAGGCGCGGAGACGGGCCTGGTCACCGCCTCGGGAATGGGCGCGATCAGCACCGTCGCGCTGGCCCTGCTCTCCGCCGGCGACCACGTGGTGGTGCAGCGCAGCACATACGGCGGCACCACCTCACTCGCCACCGGACTGCTGCCCCGCTTCGGGGTCTCCTGCACCCAGGTCGACCAGACCGACCTCGGGGCGTTCGAACGAGCCATGCGCCCGCAGACCCGGCTGGTGCTGGTGGAGACGCCCAGCAATCCGCTGCTGGAGCTGACCGACCTGACGGCCGTCGCGGAGTTGGCCCATGCGGCGGGCGCGCTCGTGGTGGTCGACAACACCTTCGCCACGCCGGTGAACCAGCGTCCGATGAGCGCCGGAGCGGACCTGGTCTGGCACAGCGGCACCAAGTTCCTCGGCGGCCACTCCGACGTCTCGGCGGGGGTGGTCGTCGGTGCCGCCGAACTGATCGAGCGGGTGTGGCAGACCGCGATCGTCACGGGCAGCACCCTCGGCCCGGTCGACGCCTGGCTCCTGCTACGCGGCATCCGTACGCTGCCGCTGCGGGTGGAGCGGCACAACAGCAACGCCGCCGCCCTGGCCCGGGCCCTGGAGGGTCACCCGGCGGTGGCCCGGGTCCGCTACCCGGGACTGCCGTCGCACCCCCAGCACGCGCTGGCCCGCCGGCAGATGACCGGCTTCGGCGGGGTGCTCAGCGTCGACCTGAAGGCTGGCCGGGCGGGCGCCGCCGCGCTGCTGGCCGGGCTGGGGCTGGCCAAGCGCGCGGCCAGCCTGGGCAGCGTCAGCACCCTGGTGGTGCACCCGAGGTCGATGTGGGCGGGAATCGTGGACGCCGAGCAGTTGGCCGCCAGCGGTATCGGGGACGGGCTGGTCCGCGTCTCCACCGGCATCGAGGACACGGCCGACCTGGTGGACGACTTCCTGACGGCGTTGGACAAGGCGGCCGAGCTTTAGCCGGACCGGATCAACGTGCCCGCCGGTTGGCGCGCAGGGCACCGAGTATCACGCCGGGTGTGGCCAGCGACCGTGGGTGTGCCCGCATGGACACGACCTCGTTGAACCGCCGCGCGGTCGTCACGTCCGTGACGGTCGCCGCGACGATCTGCCGGCTCACCCAGCTGGCGACCCGGTACCCGCGCGGGTAGGGCCCGTTGACGTGCGGCAGCGCCAGGTCGGCGGAGGTCGACGTCGACCAGGCGGCGTCGACCACCACCTTCTGCAGGGCGAAGAACCGGCGCGCGGGAGCGCCCAGATCCGGGCCAGACCGCAGGTACGCCGACAGGCAGGCAGCGTGCAGGGCCGCCGCCGTCATCCCCTGCCCGTACACCGGGTTGAACGACGCGACCGCGTCGCCGACGCTGACGAGCCCGGCCGGAAACCGCTTCAGCGTGTGAAAGTCCCGTCGCCGGCTGTCCGCATGACGGTAGGTCTGGACGTCGCCGAGCAGTTCGCCCCCGGCGACCTCGCCGAACTCCGGTGGGAACTGCTCTCGCAGCCGGTGTACGAAGTCGTCCGCGGTCCGCCCCGGACGGTTCTCCCCGTAACCGGCCATCATGGCCATCCACCGGCCATCCTCGACCGCGAAGAACGCCGCGCCGGCCACGTCCGACGACATCCCCGGACTGTGCAGCGCCAGGACGACCGCGAGTTCCGGGTTCGTCTCCCGGCGTCGGAACAGGGCGGTGGCGTAGTTCAGGTGCACGGGCATCCGCCGCGCGACGGGCCGTTCCCAGCCGGCCTGCTCCAGCCAATCGGACAGCCTGCTCGACCGCCCCATGGCGTCCACCACGAGATCACCGGACTCGACACCCGCCAGCCCGCCGACGTCGCAATGGACCCCGGTGGTCACGGCACCGTCGCAGACGAGGCCCGTGGCGCGGGCGGTGACCGTCTTGACGTTGGGCAGTCGCAGCACCTGCTGGCGGATCAGCCCTTCCAGCAGCGGCCTGCTCCCCGCCAAGCTGTCGGCGTCGTCGGGTACGACAACCTTCCGGCGGCCGTCGAGGTAGTTGCGCCTGGCCGCGGGTGGAGCCTCGATCGCGCCTTGGGCCAGCGCCTGTTCGCGGAATCCCGGGAACAGGCGCTCGAGCTGGAGGAAGCCGCCGGGCAGCAGCGCGTGCAGTTGCGTCCCCTGCGGCACACCGGGCCGCTCGCCGGACACCTGCAGGTCGTCCCGGTCGATGATGACGACGCTCTCCGCATGATCGGACAACACCCGGGCGGCCAGCAACCCGGCGACACTGCCACCGAGCACGACCGCCTTGCCCATGATCGGGACCACCTGATCGGGTGGTCGCACCGCGTTCAGCGCGGCGAACACCCGAGCCGGGGAGCGGAACATCAAGCTCTCCAAGGGATACGAGATGTGGCACCTTCCCGTGCCAGCGGAAGGCCGCACGTGGGCCAACCGGCCGGACGGCCGGTCGGCATGACGCCCGACGATCGTTGCACAAGCGCCGAGGCAGCGGCCATCGCGTCCAAAGCGGCAGCAGATCGCGGGAACGCTCTCGGGATAGCGCCATCCGGGCAAGCCGGGCCCCTGTGGACGTAGCCGGTCGCCCGCTGGTCGCCCCAGAGCGTGCCTCCGTCGCGAGGATCCGACCATTCGCCGCAATCACATTGTGATGCGTGAATGTCCGCTGCTAGTCATGGGGCACGTCGTTCCGGCGGCGCGAACTACGACCTTGCTGGAGGTACGAGTCATGCCCCGTCCACACTTCTCTCCCAGGCTCCGCGATGCGGCGCCACGACTGCGCGGCGTCGCCCTCGCTGCGGCCGGCCTGCTGCTGCTGTCCTCGATCGCGGTGGTGTCCGGGCCGGCGGCCGCCGCCAGCCCGACGCTCGCTGTCGACCGGCCGGTCGACGACACGGCCTGCGCCGCGAACGTCGACGGCATGGCCGCTTTCACCCCGGTCCTCTCGATCGACCTGCCGACCCGGGCGACCTGGCTCAACCAGACCCCGCCGTACACCTTCGACCGCACCGACGCGGTGGCCGCCGGCTTCGACCGGGTCGGCTACTGCCTCGAGCTGGACGGCGTGACGGGCCCGCAGTGGGTCTGGACGGCCATGGAGCCCTTCACCGCGGACGCGCACCGCCTCGGCCTGCCGACCCGCACCGGGGAGATCACCCGTCAGCGGGTGAACGACCTGGACGTGGCCTCCAACGTTCCCGGCGTCACCACGGGCACCGGCCAGGCCGGCTATCTGGAGATGTGGCCCAACACCTACAGCACGGCCTCGTCCCGGCAGATCTCCGGTGCCTCGTCCACCAACTACGACGCCGACGACACCGTCAACGCCTCCGGCGGGTACGGTTCATTCCAGGTGCACCAGGTCGGCGCCAGCCGCCCCTCGCCGGACGCGCCGCGCACGGTACTGGCGGTCAACACCTTCACGTCCACCGGCGCGGCGCTCTCGCTCGGCATCGGCTCCGCGCCAACCGGTCACCCGGACTGGACGTTCGCCGGGAACGCCGGCACGTTCACCCAACGGCGGCTGACCGTGTACGCCCGTTCCTCCGTGCTGACCCTGGATCAGCACCCGCAGGACCGCCAGTTGTATCCCCGGGACGCCGCGAACGGCGCCA
Organism: Micromonospora sp. NPDC047738; assembly: GCF_040642675.1. Taxonomy (NCBI): domain Bacteria; kingdom Bacillati; phylum Actinomycetota; class Actinomycetes; order Micromonosporales; family Micromonosporaceae; genus Micromonospora; species Micromonospora sp. NPDC047738. The sequence goes on along the minus strand of NZ_JBEYSO010000005.1, from coordinate 25,126 downwards.
CCGTGCCGGTGTCCGGCGCAGTCACCGACCCGCGGGTCAAGGCGGTTCAGCTCACGGTGACCAGCGGCGAAGACGAGTGGACCTACACGGCCCCGGTCACCGACCGGCGCGACTTCTCGTTCCGCCCCCGCATCGACGCCACCTTGCGCGACTACCGGTTCGCGCTGCGCGCGCTGGGCGCCCAGGTGACCCGCCGGGTGGCCGTATGGGAAGGCATCCTGGCCGGCGACGTCTACGTCATCCAGGGCCAGTCCAATGCCGTGGCGGCGACCTACAAGGGCTCCTCCGCCGGCGAGGAGTCGCCGTTCATCCGCAGCTACGGGTCTCCCACGGCCGATCCTGTCCTGTCGGCGGCGGACCGCCGCTGGAACTACGCCGGCAGTGAGGTCACCAACCAGCCCGGCTCGATCGGGCAGTGGGGCATCCGCATGGCCCGGCGCATCGTGGACACCTATCAGGTCCCGGTGGCCATCCTCAACGGCGCCCACGGCGGCCAGCCGATCTCGTTCTTCCAGCGCAATGACGCGGACCCGGACGACATCCGCACCAACTACGGCCGGCTGCGGCAACGCCTGGTGGGCGCCGGGGTGCTGGGCGACGTCCGCGGGCTGCTCTGGTATCAGGGCGAATCCGACAACGACCAAGCGGCCGTACACGTCACCGGCTTCACCGCGCTGCTCGACGACTGGCGAGCTGAGCTGGGAGCCGACATCGCCGAGGGGACCCGGTACTTCGTGTATCAGGTGCGCACCTCGCCGTGCAGAAACAGCACCACCGGCGCGCTGCGGGAGGCGCAGCGGCAGATGGGCGACACGCTCGGCGTGACCTTGCTGTCGACCAACGGCCTCTCGGGTCACGACGGCTGCCACTACGCCTGGGAGCAGGGCTACCGGGAGATGGGCGACCACACGTTCGCGGTGGTGGCGCGCGACCTCTACCACGGACCTGGTGAGGGGGTCGCCCCGCCGAATCCGAGCACCGCGGCGTTCTCGAACCCCGAGCGCACGGAGATCACCATCCAGTTGCGCAGCGACGACCCGCTGACGGTCGAGCCGGGTGCGGCGGCGGACTTCCGGGTCAACGGGACCGCGGTCACCGTGACCGATGTCGAGTACGTCGCCGGCGGCCAGCTGAGGCTGACCCTCTCCGCGCCCGCCGACGGCGCGACGGGCGTGAGCTACCTCAGCCATCTGCGGGCCGGACCCTGGATCGTCAACGCGACCGGCAGTGGTCTGCTGACCTTCCACAACCTGCCGATCACCTGACCGGCCGCCAGGCGGGCGGGACGTGGCCGCCGGCGACCGCGTCCCGCCTGCTTGCCACCGTGGAACCATAGGCGCCGGTCGAGCTGACCTCCTCGGCGTGCCGCTACCGCTGTCCGGGGTTCGCGGCTTCCAGATCGTCGAGGCTGCCGGCCATGATCGTGCGGAGGTGCTCGGTGATGTGCTCGATCGGCCAGTCCCACCAGGCCAGGGCCAGCAGGCGGGCGACGTCCTCCTCGGCATAGCGGCGACGGATGAGCCTGGCCGGGTTGCCGCCGACGATGCCGTAGTCGGGCACGTCGTCCACCACCACCGAACCGGAGGCGATAATCGCTCCGTTGCCGATCCGGACGCCGGGCATCACCGTGGCGCGGTAGCCGAACCACACGTCGTTGCCCACCACGGTGTCGCCCCGTCCGGGCAGGCCGGTGATCAGGTCGAAGTGCTCGGCCCAGGAACCGCCCATGATGGGGAAAGGAAAGGTCGACGCACCGTCCATCCGGTGGTTGGCGCCGTTCATGATGAACCGCACGCCCGTGCCCAGCGCGCAGAACTTCCCGATGACCAGCTTCTCCGGCCCGTAGTGATACAGCACGTTACGGGTCTCGAAGGCGGTCGGGTCCTCCGGGTCGTCGTAGTAGGAGAACTCTCCGACCTCGATCAGCGGAGACGTCACCAACGGCTTCAGCAGCACCACACGCGGCTGCTCGGGGATCGGATGCACAACGCTCGGATCGGGAAGGGTGTCAGCCATGGTTCGCTTCCTCATCGGCTACGGCCTTTTGCGGATCGGTCACAGGGGCTTGGCCAGCCGCGCGATGAGGCGTTTGAGCTCTTCGCCGTACCCGGCGAGAAACTCGGGAGAGTCGACGGGCAGACCGGTGAAGTCTTCGGCGAAGTGGGCCAGCAGTGTGGGCGCGAGCGCTGCGCCGAAGAGGGCCAGTTGCAGGTAGGCCGGATCGAGGTCCTGGGCGATCTCACCGGCGGCCTGACGTCGGCGCAGGTCGTCGACCATGGACCGGCGATACTGCTCCGCGCCCTCTTCGCGGTCGCCTTCCAGGGCCTGCCAGATCAATAGCCGGACCCAGTGCCGCTGTGCCGTTCCGGCGTGGAGGAACGCGGCAACCACCTCGTCCAGCGGAGCGTCCGGTCGGTTCAGCTCACCGCTCAACGCACGCCAGCGTTCGATGAGGGCGCGATACAGCCCTTCCTTGCCGTCGAAGTAGTACGAGATCAACTGCTGGTTGACGCCGGCCCGGCGGGCGATGGCGGTGACCCGCGCGCCGGCGTAGCCGTGCTCACCGAACTCCACCAGCGCGGCGTCGAGAATCCGCTCCCGGGTGCGCTCGGCGTCGCGTTTCCGCTCCGGACCGGACGGGGAACGACGAGGTCTCGACTCCTCAGGCATGCTCCTGATCCTATCAATCAAACGGATGGTTGACAGAGTCAGACGCAAGGGTGACTCTGGGAGGCATGACGAGCTTTTCGGTGATGATCATCGGCGGCGGGATCGGCGGACTGGCCCTGGCCCACGGCCTGCGCCGAGCCGGCATCGAGGTCAACGTCTACGAGCGCACCCTCGAACGCACGGACTGGCTGCAGGGCTACCGGATCCACATCAACCCGGCCGGCGCGCACGCCCTGCACAACTGCCTTCCCCCGGACGCGTGGCGGTCGTTCCTGGCCACCGTCTCGACCGGGGACAGCGGCTTCGGCTTTCTCACCGACCAATGCACGGAGCTACTCGGGTTGACCGAGGCCGAGATCAACCCGTCCACCGGCCCCACCAGCCGCCACTACGGCGTCAGCCGGATCCGGCTCCGCGAGATCCTGCTCGACCAGCTCGACGACGTCGTACACCTGGGCAGGAACTTCCACCGCTATAAGCTCGACGGCGACCGGGTCACCGCCCACTTCGCCGACGGCACCACCGCGACCGCCGATCTCCTGACCGGCGCGGACGGCGCCAATTCCCGCGTACGCGGCCAGCTCCTCCCGCACGCGCAGCGCCTTGACACCGGCGTGCTCGCGGTGGCCGGCAAGTATCCGTTGACCCCCGAACGGGCGTCCGACCTGCCGCCCGCCCTGCGTACCCGGGCCAACATCGTCGTCCCCCGTGGCCGCGGCTCGCTCTTCACCGCCGTCTGGCAGCACGATCGCATCGATCGGGCGGCCGCCGGGCGCTCCGGCACGCCGCCGTACGACGACACCGACTACGCGTTCTGGGGTTTCGCCGACGCTACCGACCGGTTCCCACCGGACGTGGAGCAGCAGGACGGCGCATCGCTGCAGCAGGTCGTCACCGACCGGATCCGCGGCTGGTCGCCCGCGTTCCACCGGCTCATCGCCGGAAGCGACCCGGCCACCCTCCACGCGATCCGGGTGAAGAGCGCCACCCCGGTCACACCCTGGACGACCGGCCGCGTCACGCTGCTCGGCGACGCCATCCACAACATGACCCCGATGGCCGGCATCGGCGCGAACACCGCGCTGCGCGACGCCGACCTGCTCCGACGCAAGCTGATCGCCGCCCGCGCCGGCGAGCTCCCACTTCTGGCCGCGATCTCCGGGTACGAGCGCGAGATGCTGCGCTACGGCTTCGCCGCCGTCAAGCAGTCCCTGCGCAACGCCCAGAACGCCGCGAACTCGACCCCGCTCGGCCGGGCAACCTTCCGCACGATCCTGCGTCTGACCGCGGCGATCGCACCCATGCGCCGCCGCATGGCCGCCAGCCTGGGCCGCTGACCTCGCCGCGTTCCCGGGAGCGGCGAATACCCGTGGTCGCATCGCAGCACGCGTCGCAAGGTGGGCAGCCGACGCTCCATGTAATGCGGCCCGGTGATGCATCGCCTGGTAGGAGTGGAGGGCCGCGGCCGACGCGTCTTTCCGCCCGGACGGCTCGTCGATCCCTTCCCCGACGAGTCGTCCGGTCTCGGCGGCGACTTACGCGGAGGCAGCATGGCGTCCCGATCGCAGAATCCACCACCGAAATGGCCGGTGCTGAACTCCCCCTCGGTGCCCAGACGAGTGCGGGAAGGGAGCCTTCCCCGCCGCCCATCCGTCGAGCCACGCCGCGCCGATCGGCGGTGGGCCTACCTGCTGGTCGGCGGGTTCACCCTACTCATCGGCTGCCTCGCCGTGCTGGTCGTGACCGTCAGCGGCAAGCCCGCGCATACCGCGTCCACCACAGCGGTACACGGCGCCCCGCACAGATCGTCCGGGTGACCCGCCACCCGGGTACGGCCCCGTGATGCTGGCCCGGTGACCCAGCCATTTGATACAGCGTTGGATGTACTATCGGTGGCGTGGAGACACTGACCCACGGGCAGGTGCTGGCGCGGTTCGGCCACGCCCTGTCCGATCCGACCCGGGCACGGCTGCTGCTGGCCCTGCGCGATGGCCCCGGCTACCCGGCCCAGCTCGCCGACCTGCTCGGCACGACCCGGCAGAATCTGTCCAACCACCTGGCCTGCCTGCGCGGCTGCGGCCTGGTCGTGGCCGCTCCCGAGGGCCGGCGTACCCGATATGAGCTTGCGGACCCCCGGCTCGCGCACGCCTTCGGCGACCTCCTTGGTCTGGTGCTCGCCGTGGATCCGGCCGCCTGCCCCGACGGCGACGCGACGGGCTGCTGCTGATGACCCTGCCGCTGATCCAGACCCCGGCCGTCCCCTCGCCGGCCCGGCGGGCGGTCCTGGCCCGCCGCGTGCGACTGCTCGTCGCCGCCACCATCACCTACAACGTGGTCGAGGCGGTCGTGGCGATCAGCGCCGGCACGGTCGCCTCGTCGACCGCGCTGATCGGCTTCGGCCTCGACTCGGTCATCGAGGTCTCCTCCGCCGCGGCAGTGGCCTGGCAGTTCGCCGGCCGCGACCCCGAGGCGCGGGAGAAGACCGCCCTGCGCATCATCGCGGTGTCGTTCTTCGCCCTCGCCGCGTACGTCACCGTCGAGTCGGTCCGCGCCCTGCTCGGCGGCGCCGACGCCGACCACTCCCCCGTCGGCCTCGTGCTGGCCGCGCTGTCCCTGGCCGTCATGCCCGGCCTGTCGTACGCCCAGCGCCGCGCCGGCCGGGAACTCGGCTCCCGCACCGCGGTCGCCGACTCCAAACAGACCCTGCTGTGCACCTACCTGTCCGCGGTCCTGCTCGTCGGACTCGCCCTCAACAGCCTGCTCGGCTGGTCCTGGGCCGACCCGGTCGCCGCACTCGTCATCGCCGCCGTCGCCCTCAAGGAAGGCCGCGAAGCCTGGCGCGGGGACACCTGCTGCGCCATCCCGGGGGCCGCCGCGTCCGCGGCTGCCGCGCCTTCCGAGGATGGCGATGCCTGCGGCTGCCGGCCGGGCTGCTCCTGCTGCTCTGGCGGCGACCGGTGAGGCGGACGATGCCGGCGGCGGTCCGGGCCGCCTTCGACGCCGAACTGGCCACGGCCCGCACCGCCACCGACCAGGCGGTCGCGTGGCGGGCGGCGGAACGGGCGCACATCCTCTCCCAGCCGTGGCCCTGGCCGCACACGGTCGTGCACGCCGTCATGCTGCGCCGCGCGCTGCGCGAGCGCGACGTGGTCGAGGCGGTCGGTCAGGTCATCCGGCTCGCCGTCGCCGGCCCCGGGTCCGCCACCGGCCGTTAGCCGGAGGGCAACACGGGCCGAGCCCGAGTGCCGCTGACCCAGCCCATGCCGGTGCCCGACGACCTGGCCGCGCTGCTCGCGAGGTGAGCACGCGACCGAGGGCGACTCGGTTGATGTAGCGGCTGTTACACTCGCCGGCGTGGCGAGCGATTCTCTTGGCTGGCTGGTCGCCGTGATCCGGCTACCGGCCGGCCCGTCCCGACACCGGGTAGCGGTCTGGCGAGAGCTGCGCCGGGTCGGCGCCGTCCCGGTCAGCGGCGGCGTCTGGGCAGCACCGGCGGCTCCCGTGTTCGCGACCGGCCTGGACCGCGTCGCCGAGTTGGTCCGCCGGGCGGACGGCCGGATGCTCATGCTCGACGCCACCCCGCACGACGATGACAGCCGGAGCAGCCTGTCCGACGAGTTCAACACCGCGCGCGCCGACGAGTGGACCGAATTCACCTCCGAGTGCGACAAGTACGAAGCCGAGATCGCCAAGGAGAGACGCATCGGCAAGCTCACCGTCGCCGAACTCGACGAGGAAGAGCAGAGCCTGGACCGGCTACGCCGCTGGTTCCGCGAACTCAAGGCCCGCGACATCTTCGGCGTCGCCGCCGGCGTCCACGCCGAAGATGGCCTCAAACGCTGCGCCGAGGCGCTCGACAGCTACGCCGCCGACGTCTACCAAGCCGTACACGCCCCGCTCGGACAGGAATCCCCCCGTGCATGACTGGCTGCTCGCCCTGGCCACCGCGATCGCGCTCCTGCTCGCCTCGTGGGCGCTGCTCATCCTGCTGGCCCGCCGGCTCCCACCGGGCACGCTGCGCGACCTCGCCGCCTTCATCCCCGACTGCATCACCACCGTCCGACGACTCCGCAAGGATCCGCGCGTCCCCCGCCGGGCGAAGATTGCCATCCTGATCGCCGGGCTCTGGGTGGCCAGCCCCATCGACCTCATTCCCGAGTTCCTGCCCGTCATCGGCCCCCTCGACGACATCGTCGTAGTCGCTCTGGCCCTGCGCTACGCGGGCCGGCAGGTCCCCCGCGACGTGCTCCTGGCCGCCTGGCCCGGCGAACCGCGACTCATCGAACGACTTCTCGGCCAGCAGTCTGCCTGACCCGGAGCAGTCCTTCACGACTCGCCACACGAGCCCGCGCTGTCGGCGGCCCACCACGCGAGCGAGGCCAGCCGGAGAAGTTGATGTGCACCCTCCCGTCGACCTGGAAGTCGAAGAACGGCCGATACCGGCCCGTCAGGTCGATGGTCGTCACCGCCTGATGACCGTCGGCGCTGGCTGGGCGGTCGCCATCGCGCCGGCGATTCGGTCGGTGCCGGCATCGGGCCTCGGGGGTGGCGGAAGCGTCAGTGGGCGACGTGGCGAGGATGGAGAGTCCGCCCGCACGGCCACTGCCCGCCGCCCCCAGCGGGTTCGGCCCCAGGGCTTGACGACCGACAGCACGGTCGAGATCCACAGCGCGACAGTGAAGCTGCCCAGGCAGGCCGTCAGTGCGATGCCGGTGGCACCGGGCTGGCCGGCCGGATCGATGGTACGAAGGGCGAGTTCGTCGGCCAGCGCGCTCTCGACGGTGCCGGCAACCAGCGGGATGGTCACCGCGATGGCGAACTTGGTCAACACCCACCGGTACCGGACGAGCCCCCACTTGGTGCCGAGCGACACGACCAGGCCCGTGATGATCGACAGCGCCATCGACGGAATCGCGACGGCCAGGTCGATCACATGCAACACCTCGTACGCGCCGTGTCGCATGGGGTGGGAGTCCGCGGCCCAACCGATGACGGCCAGGGCGGTCATCGTGAGCGCGACGCCGAGCCACCCCACGCTGAACCCCACATGCAGGGTCAACCAGACCCGGCGGGCCCGCGGCGACAGCAGCGGGAAGCGCGGCCTGCATCGGGCGAGGATCACTAGCGAGAGCAGGATGCCGACAAGCGCGACCGACTCGGCGATGCTGAAGACGAACTGCAGCGGCGCCAGCGCCAGGTGCAGGCCGATCGCCAGCCGACGGCCCAGGCGGTGCCACCGCAGCGCGGCGACGACGGAGAGGATCGCCCCGACGCCATATCCGACGAACGCCATCAGTCGGAAGACGCCCGCGTCCGAGCCGTGGAGGAGCAATCCGATGTTCAGGGTGGCGAAGGCGACGAAGGCCCACTGCAGCGGGCGGGCGAGGTCGCGGTATCTGGGTTCCATGCCCCCCGACGCTAGGTTTTGGCTGATCAGGTCGGCATCGCGCGATGTGCCCGGAGTCGCGCACCGATGGTCGACAGGCTCCCCAGCGGGGACACACCTTTCGACTACATCGATCGGCGGAAGCCCGAATCGGCTGTCCTGGATAGACTCAGGCGATGGTCATCCGCCGGGCCCCATGGCTGCGTCCGGGCCGGGCGGTGGACGGTGTGCTCGCCACGGCGTGTGTCCTGCCAGGGGTGTGGCAAGACCTGCAGTCCGGCCTGTTCAACGGCTCCCCGATCGTCAATCGCCCGGCACCGCTGGGGATCACGGTGACGTTGGGCTTGGCCACCGGCGTGGCCGTGTTCGACCGCCGGAGCCGACCGCTACTGCTGTACGCCGGTGCCGTGGCGTGCTGGCTCGTCGCGGGCGCCTGGCCGGCCGTGCCTGTGGCGCAATACGCGGTGGGGGCATACCTCCGATCGCTGCGGCTACGGGTGGTGCTCACCGTCGCGATGGTGGCGGCCGTGTCGATGCCGATGTGGCTGGCGTACGGGGCCGACGCCAGCCTTCCGATCAGTCTGGCCATGTGCATCCTGCCGACCCTGGCCGGCCTGTTCGTGGCCTCGCGGCGAGCGCAGGAGCAGCTGCTCGTCGACCAGGCGCGCGCCGAGGAGCGGGCACAGATCGCACGGGACATGCACGACGTCGTCACCCATCGGGTGTCGCTCATGGTGTTGCACGCCACCGCGTTGGCGTCGGCGGAGGGACGGGGCGCGGTGGAGGTCGCGGGCCAGATCCAGATCATCGGCCGGGCCGCGCTGGAGGAACTCCGTACATTGGTGGGTGTGCTCCGCGACGGCGGCGACGCGCCGTTGCGACCGCAGCCGGGAGTCGCGGACCTGGCTGAGCTGGTGGACGCGTCCCGTGCCCTCGGGCTGACGGTCGAGCTGTCGGTCGAGGACGGCCTACGGGCACCAGCGCTGGTCGAGCAGGCGGTGTACCGGGTGGTGCAGGAGGCCTTGACGAACGTGCACAGGCACGCGCGCACCGCGCGGACCACGGTGGTCGTGGCATCCGACGATGACGGCGTCAGCCTCGCCGTCCGTAACGGCGCCAGTGCGGTGGCCGCCACTGCCGCCCCCCGCGGCGGGCACGGCCTGCTCGGGATCAGCGAGCGGGTTCGGCTGGTCGGTGGCACGCTGAGCACCCGTCGGCAGCCGGACGGCGGCTTCGAGGTGCTGGTCCGGATCCCGGTCGCGAGGGAGGCATGGGAGATGGAGCGGTGATCCGCCTGCTGGTCGTCGACGACGAATGGCTGGTCCGGGCCGCGCTGCTGACCATCTTTTCGGCCTACGACGACATCGAGGTCGTCGGCGAAGCCGAGGACGGCGACCAGGCGGTCCGCGAGGCACGAATCCACCAGCCGGATGTGGTGTTGATGGACATCCGAATGCCGCGCGCCGACGGCCTCGCCGCCGCCGCGGCGCTCGCCCGCTTCCCGGACCCGCCGAAGGTGGTCGTGCTGACCACGTTCGAACTGGACGAGTACGTGGAGACGGCGCTGCGCCACGGCGCGGTGGGCTTTCTGCTCAAGGACGCCACCGCGGACCAGATGGCCGCAGCGATACGCAGCGCCGCCGCAGGCGAGGCGATGCTGTCGCCCCGGGTCACCCGCCGCCTGTTGCACCGTTTCGCGGAACCGAGCAGCCCACACCGGCGCGACGCGCTGCGCCGCATCGACGTCCTCACGGACCGGGAACGGGACGTCCTGGCCGCCGTCGGCGAAGGGTTGTCGAACGGTGACATTGGCAAGCGGCTGCACCTCAGTGAGGCCACCGTAAAGAGCCACGTCAGCCGGGTGCTGGCCAAGCTGCAACTGACAAACCGGGTCCAGGCGGCGATCCTGGCGCACCACGCTGGCCTGGTGCGCTGACCGCACCCGACGACGGCGCGTTGCCGTCAGAAGGGCTCGACCCCGAAGCGGGTTGCCCTGGTGTAGACCGGCCCGCGCCCGGTCTCGTTCCCGTCGATGTCGAGGCCTCGCCACGTACCGGCGCTGGTCAGCGTGTCACCGTTCACATGAGCCTCGTGCTTTGCCTGGACCTCCCCGTGGTATCCATGTGGCGGCCCGGTCAGATCTTCCGGCAGCACCTGCCACAGGGCGAACCTTGCGGTACTCCGTCCGGCGGCCACCCAACGGCCGGTCGCGACGTGGACACCGTCGGCGAACGACAGGAAGAAGCCGCCCGGGAGGAAGGTGAACAGCCCCACTTCGACCTCGTGCGGCAGCGTCACTAGGCCGCGCCAGGTGCCGACGACCGGGTGGTGGCCCGGCTGGTGGACGGACGGCCGTTCACCCGCGACAGCCGCGTCAGTGATGCCCAGCGCTCCGCCGATGGCCAGCGCCCCAACGCCGGCGGTCATGCCGGCCGTACGCCGGAGGAGGTGCCTTCGGTCAAAATCGTTACCAGTCATGGGAACGACGTTAGGGCGGCATGGCGCAGTGGCACATCGCTCGCGGGGCGCCGCCGGATGCGACCAACGACGGCGGGTACGCCGGCCGCCTCCCCCGGTCGAATGAGCCACCCGGCTGCCCTGGGGCACGGTCGAAGTGAAGCACAGGACGGGCAAGGCCGCGACTTGTGTGCCTCAGCAGCCAAACTTCAATTTTTCGATTGAGAGTGAACCGAGCGCACCCGGGGCGCGTGCATTCCGGTGGGACCCGAGGTCCCGGCATGGGCTCCTCCGGCGACCTGTCGGTGAGCAGTGCCGGCCTCGGGCCCAGCCGGGCGTCCAGTGGTCGCGAAGCCTGGTCGTCACCAGCGGGTTCGTCCAGACGTAACGGCCCGCCCGCACCGCCGTTGGCCAAAGGGGGTCACTGCACCGAACGACACCATGCGGCGGCAGTCGGGCTTCGCGGCCGGCCGACGCCGTCGCGGAACAGTCTTCGCCACTCGGGCAAGAAGGGAACCTGGCATGCACGCACGACCTCGTCGCACCGTCGTCCCACGTCGCCAGACCATGGAAGCACCGAATGGATCACCCGGCGGGGCAATGGCACCGGCACGCGCCCGCCGCCAACCGCGAGCGATCATCGCCATGCTGACCCTGGCCGCATCAGGACTGTCCATGACCGCGGTCGGTGCCCCAGCGAACGCCGAGCCGGGTGGACCGACGATGCTCGACCGGAAGCTGGCGGTGCGCACGGCCGCCACGGGGTTGGTCAGCCCCACCGGCCTGGCTTTCATCGGCGACGACGACATGTTCGTGCTCGAGAAGACGACCGGGCGGGTCCAGCGCGTCGTCAACGGAGCCATCACCAGCACGCCACTGGACCTCGCCGTCAATTCCGGCTCCGAGCGAGGCCTGCTCGGGATCGCGCTGCACCCGGACTTCCCGGCCAATCCTGGGGTCTACCTGTACTGGACGGAGAGCACGACCGGCGGCGATTCCACCGTCCTCAGCGAAACCCCGCTGCTCGGCAACCGGGTCGACCGGTTCGTGTGGAACGGCAGCACACTCACCTTCGACCGCAACCTGATCCGGATCCGCGCCCGTCAAGAGGACGCCGGCCAGCCCGCCCGCGCCAACCACAACGGCGGAGTGATCAGCTTTGGCCGTGACGGGAAGCTGTACACCTTCACGGGCGACCTTGGTCGGCGTGGCCAGCTGCAAAACCTCACCTGCGGCCCGACCGCCGCCTGCCCGGGGCCGACCGTGCCCGACGACCAGTTCGGCGGGCCGGCACCGGACGACGCCCACCTCAGCGGCGTCGTCCTGCGCCTCAACGACGACGGCACGACGCCGACCGACAACCCCTTCTTCGGGCCTGGCGCGGCCATGGGCGGCGAGGTCGGCACCACCGTGCAGAAGATCTTCTCGTACGGCCACCGCAACGGATTCGGTATGGCCGTCGATCCCGCCTCCGGAAGTGTGTGGATGCAGGAGAACGGCGACGACAGCTTCAGCGAGATCAACCGGCTCGAGCCGGGCATGAACGGCGGCTGGGTCCAGATCGCCGGGCCGGTGCAGCGGGTCGCCCAGTTCAAGGAGATCGAGACGACGTTCGGCGGGCGGAACCTGCAGCAACTGCGGTGGCCGCCGAGCAACATCGCGGACAGCCCGCAGGAGGCGCTCGGCAGGCTCTTCATGCTTCCCGGGGCGCACTACAGCGATCCCGAGTTCAGCTGGAGGTGGGAGGTCGCCCCTGGCGGAATGGGCTTCCTCAACAGCCGTGCGCTCGGGCCGGAGTTCCAGGGTGATCTGTTCATGGGTGCCGCGACGGCCGCCCTCAACGGGGGCTACCTCTTCCACTTCAACCTGACCGGCAACCGTCAGAAGATCGCCGTCGACGATCCTCGGCTGGAAGACCGGGTGGCGGACAACCTCGCCAAGCACGAGATCACGGAAAGCGAAAGCCTCCTGATCGGCCGGGACTTCGGCGTCGTCACGGACATCGAGACCAGCCCGGACGGCAATCTGGCCGTCCTTTCGCTGACCAACGGCGCGGTCTACACGATCTACCGGCGCTGACGATCAGCAAACCCGACGGTGGCCCGCCTGTCCGCCGTGCCAGACGGGCGGGTCACCCTCTCGTCGTGCCGAGGCCTTCGACCTGGCCGAGAACGCGATCAAGGAAGTCGGCGCGCGGAACGCGGTTCGCTCATGCCCGCAACCGTCCCACCGCGAGCTTGAGCAGGCCGGGCAGTGCGGCATCGCGGCCGCTGGCGGCTGGGAGCAGGGCCACCTGCACCGTGCTGCCGTCGACGCGGGCGGCCGCCGCCGGCCCGCGGGTGAACGCGGCATCGCCGACGCCGGGCAGTGGTGTTCCCTGGCTCGCCGTCCGCCACGCCATCGAGCCGAGCACACCGTGCGCCGTGACCAGCATGAGGATCGGGCCCTCCGGAGCGCAGAACTCGATGATCCCGCCCGGCCCCATCATTGCCCTGGCGGTGACCGGCGACGGCCACTGCAGGGCGCTGGCGACCTCCTCGGCTTGCAGCAACGAGCGGTTGCGGATCAAGGCCGGGGCCGCGCCGCCGCCCTGGCGGGGCTGGTTGAGCGCCGCGAGCACCAGGTTGTCGGTCGGTACCTCCGGCTGAGGACCGTGCCCACTCCCCCGCTCGACGACGCCTATCGCCGTGACGCGCCGGGACCAGGGCCGGACGGTCAGCTGGATGGTGTCGCCGGTCGCGCAACTGTTCGCCAGCGCCAGCGGCAACCCCCACGCCACGGTGCGGTCGCTGGTGCCGTCATCGACAGCGAGGTAGTACAGAATCGGCTGTGGGCTGCTGTTGTCGCTGCTGGAGTTCTGCGTCCGCCACAGGTCGATCCAGAGGACCTGACCGGTGATCGTCTTCGGTGTGGCGAGGTCGATGATCGTACGCACGACGGTGTAGCAGCCGTTGACGACCAGCAGCGCACCGGTGAGGGTGATGAGGGCCGAGGTGAGGCCGGCGAACGAGGCGAAGGCGCTGGCCGACACCGCGTCGATCTGCATCGCGATGTCCACGACGACGTGACCATAGCGGGCGATGGCGTAGCCGATGACGGCCAGCAGGACGCCGCGCAACAGCAGCCTCGGCGCGGTCTCCCCGTACCGTCCGCTGCGCGGATACCGCACCCGTACCCGGTGCCACGAGCCGCCGAAGGTGGACCAGACCCGGGTGCGGTCGCCCATGCCCATGTCGATGACGGTGCTCGCCGTGCGGGTCGCCCCGAGCGCGGCGCCATAGGCGAGGTAGCGATCCCAGAGTCCAACGGCGGCCGGGGGCAGATCGGCGAACGCCTCGTGCCCGCGCAGCCAGTCACGCACGCCCATCCATCGGCTCGCGGCCTGCCGTCCCGTGGCGGTGTCCCGCTCCCCGTTGTAGCGGCCGGCGAACGTCGCCAGCAACGCGAAGCTGATCACGTACGCCCCGATGGTCGCCCCGATGTCGTTGCCGCGCTTGTCCGGCGTGCGGATGGCGAAATGACCGAAGCCGTAGGTGATCCCGGCCGCGGCGACAGCCGCCACGATCACCAGGAGGACGACGATCGCCGGACCGAAGCGGCGGCGCGACAGGCCACGCGCCCGACTGTCCGCGACGACCTCCCTGCGCAGCGCCTTCCACCAGGACTTCGCCGCCTTCTCGTCGCGGAACGTCATGGCGGTCAGGGGCACCACGCCGTCCACGGCCAGCTTCACGACGCGCTCGTAGACCCGCTTCTCGTACGCGGTCAGCCCGGTCGGGACGGTGCCCGTCAGGTGGACCGTCGTGTGGTGCGGGTCGTTGTCGGGCTGGCGGAATTCGAGGTAGCCGCGAGCCCCCAGATCCAGCAGCGTCGCCTCGGCGGCGTCCTCGGTGACCTGCCAGCCGGTGCCGAGCAGGCTCGCCACGGCGGGCGGTTCCTCGGGCAGATCCGGCGAGGGCGGCGCGGCGTGGATGCCGCGCGGCCTGGTGATCGACAGCAGCAACACGTACGCGCCGAAGAAGAGCGCGAGGGACGCGCCGACGGCACCCAGCTCGAGGACGGCGGAGCTCATGGCTCAGAACCGCACCTGCACCGGGCCGCGCTCACCCTCGGCCGTCTCGAAGAACTCCCGCGCCCTGAATCCGGCGAGGCCGGCGATCAGCATGGTCGGGAAGGTCTGCCCGGCGTTGTTGTGCGTCTGGACGGCCGAGTTGTAGAACTGCCGCGCGTACGCGATCTTGTTCTCGGTCGTGGCGAGCTCGGCCTGCAGGGCCGCGAAGTTCTGGCTGGCTTTGAGGTCCGGGTACGCCTCCGCGACGGCGAAGAGCCGGCCGAGGCTCTGGGTGAGCGCGTTCTCCGCCTGGGCCCGCGCGGCCGGTTCGGCACCCGCCGCCGCGACCACCCCGGTACGCGCCGCGGTCACCGCCGCGAGCGTGGCGCTCTCGTGTGCGGCATAGCCCTTGACGGTCTCCACCAGGTTCGGGATCAGGTCCGAACGCCGCTTGAGCTGCACATCGATCTGCGCCCACGAAGCGGCGACCTGATTGCGCAGTCGCACGAGGCGGTTGTAGGTCATGATCAGCCACGCGAGTACGCCGACGACCAGCAGGCACACCAGGCCGCCCATGATCGCGATGAGTCCGCCCATCTCCGCCACGGGGACTCCCTTCCACGAAGGTCCATGGGGCATCGCCGGGAGTGTGTCATCCCCGCGCAACCGCGGCATCGAACGTTCGGTGTGGTCGCCGCCGCGGACCGGGCGGACCTCGGCGCTGACGAGGCCACCGCCGTCGCCGGTCGCAGGCCTGATCTGGACGGCAAGTACCGCAGGAGGAACACGCCGGGCCGCCGCGGATGGCGGCGGCCCGGCTGGCCATCAGGCGCTGAGCGCAGTCGCGGCTACCGCAACCGGTACGCCTTGATGACGGTGTAGTCGACGGTGGCACCGTCCGCGTACGCCGCGCTGGCGCGCAGCGACACGTACCCCTGCGCCGGCTGGTGAAGCAGAGCCAGGAAGGCGTCCTTGCCGGTCTTCTGCAGGGACACCCGCTGCCAGGTCGCGCCCTCGTCGTACGACACCTCGACGTCGACCGTCTTCAGGTCGGAGGCGGCCGCACCCGGCTGGCGCTCGATGCTGAGCGGGACCGGGAACACGCGTCCGCCGCGCGCGCTGTTGTCGACGTCCAGCTCCGGCCGGAACGCGACCGAAGCGAGCGGCAGGGCGGTCGGCTTGTCGCCGGGCGTCTCGGCGGAGCGGAACGTCCACTTGCCGCTGATCGACGTGCTGTTGTCCATCGAACCGTTCGCGCCGCGGGTCACCGCGTACTCCAGCCGGTAGGTGCTTTCCGCCGCGGGAACGGAGCCGCTCGCGTCGTAGAAGTACGTGGGCATGTTGGCGAGCAGCTGATCATCCTTGTAGAGCGCCATCCGGCCGGTGTCCAGCCACGAGTACCCGGTGTGCCCGGCCTGGTCCCCGAACACCGGCACGTTGAGGGCCATGTGGTTGCCCTGCCGGGTGAAGAACACCCGGTCCCCGTTGAAGATGGGCGCGGAGGGCCCCTTCTGCCAGTCCACCACGTACCGCCGGCCCGGCTCGTACGTCAGGTCACCCGTCCAGAACTGCGCCCCGTACGGCCCCTGCGGTTCCCATCTGTTCCGCCACATCACTCCGTCGGCCGAGTAGTAGATGATGCGCTCGCCGGGGATGGTGAACGGGATGGGCGCGGAGATCGCGCTGCCGCCGTCCGCCGGGAAGCCCCAGTTGTGCATGTACCCGGTCCGGTCGACCGGGCCGACCGAGTGGAACCGGTTGACCACGGTGGCCAGCTCACCCTGTCGGACGGTGTGTCGGAAGTTGGTGAACAGGTCGCCGCGCCGGAACCAGACGAGGTCGTACTCGTAGGGCGAGTTGTTGAAGCTGCCGTCGGCATTCTGCTGCGCCCAGACCGTACGCACCTCGCCGGTGAGCGTGCCCGCGTCCGCCGGGACCGGGCCGCCCAGGTTCGCCGCGTAGAGTTTGGCGAAGCTGGTCCCGCTGACCCGGTTGTCCAGCACGTACCCGGACGGCAGCGTCCGGAAGAAGCCGAGGTGGGCGCTGCGGCTGGCGGCCCCCTCACGCGGCACGGTGACCGAGGCCGAGGTTCCCTTGCGGGCGTCCAGCACCAGTTCGGCGTCGCCGCCGGAGGTGACCGGGTAGACCGGCTGGGTCAGCAGCGTCGAGCTGGCACCGTCGGGCTCGTCCGTGAGGATCGTCGCCTGTACGGCGTACCGGCCGACCCGAACCGAGGTCGTGACGGTGCCCGAGGCGTGGTAGGGCACCTTGTAGACGGCGAAGTCGACGCCCACGACGCTGAGCGAGTAGTCGCTGGCCGGCGCGCCGTTGCGGTCGATGAGCTTGACGGTGAGCTTGCGCGACTCGTGTTCCTTGGTGATGGCCACCGGCACCCGGGCCGACACCGTACCGTCCGGGGAACTGGCCACCACAGCGCCGCTGAACAGGCCGGTCGCGCTGTTCACCCGGGTGTTGGCGGTCAGCGTAGCCTCGGCGGTGCCGCCGGCCGGTATGGTCAGCTGGCTCGGGTTCACCGTGAACATGCCGTCCGGCGCCGCCGAGCCGTCCGGCCCGGTCGCCGGTGCGGTCAGGTTCAGGGTTACCGCGGCCGGACCGTCGTTGCGGTAGCGCACGGTCCGCTCCACCGGGACGTCGTCGTCAGCTGGGTACGCCTGGGTGCCCAGTGCCAGACTGGTCGGGCTGGGCAGCACCGCCTGCTTGATGGCGCGGCCCACATCCACCCGGCCGGCGCCCTGCTGGAACGCGTTCAGCGCGGGGTTCGGCTTGGCCGACGCGATCAGCTGCGCCTTCAGTGCGCCGGCGGTCCAACCCGGGTGCTGCTCGGCCAGCAACGCGGCGGCCCCGGCCACGTGTGGGGTGGCCATCGAAGTGCCGTTCAGCTGGGTGTACCCGGGGGCGTACTCCGGATAGTCGCTGTCCTTGGAAAGCGCCGCGACGATCCCGACGCCGGGCGCGGTGATCTCCGGCTTGATGGCACCGTCGGAGCGCGGTCCCCGGTTGGAGAAGGACGCCAGATTCTCCTGCTTGTCCACCGCACCGACGGCGAGCGCGGCGTCGGCGGTGGCCGGCGAGGAGACGCCTCCGTCGCGGCCGTCGTTGCCGGCCGCGATGACGAACAAGGCCCCGGTCTGGGCGGTCAGCGTGTTCACCGCCGCCTTCAACGGGTCGTCGCCCTCGTCCGGCCCGCCGAGACTCATGTTGATGACCTTCGCGCGTGGCGCCGCCCACTCCATGCCGGCGAGAATCGCCGACTCGGCGCAGTTCCTGGTCTCGCAGACCTTGCCGATCAGCAGCGAGACGCCGGGCGCGACACCGCGGTACTTGCCGTTGGAGCCCGCCCCGGTGCCCGCGATGGTGGCCGCCACGTGGGTACCGTGTCCGACCGGGTCGCTGGCGTCGGCGGCAGTGGTGAAATTCTGCTTCTCCGCGATCCGGCCGACCAGGTCCGGGTGGGTGTCGTCGACCCCGGTGTCCAGGACAGCGACGGTGACCCCGGTTCCGTCGTACCCGGCCGACCATGCCTGCGGCGCGCCGATCTGCGGCACGCTCTGATCGAGGCTGACCGCGCGCTTGGCGTCCAGCCAGAGCTTGCCGATCCCCGAGCCCTTGTCGGTGACATCGGCCCAGAAGGTCGCGGCCCGCTGCTTGTTCACCCGTACCGCCGAGCCGCGCACGCTGGGCAGCGTCCGAGTCACCCGGGATGCACCGTCCGCGCGCTGCCGCGCCCGGCCGGCGGCCCCGGCGGGGTACGCGACGATGGTCGGCACCTCGCTCACCTGCGCGTCGTCGTAGCCCGCCGCGACCAGGCCGGTGATGTCGAACAGCCGGCGGTCCACCTGCCCGGCGGAGACCAGCCGCAGGGCATCGTTCGGCACAACGTACTGGTGGCCGTCCTCAGTGAACTGACTGAAGCCGATGTTTTCCCGCCCGGCACCCGCAGTCATCGCGACCCGCTTGTCGGCCAGGTAGACGCGGTCGCCGGTCACCAGCGTGACCCAGTGCCCATCATCGGGACGGGCGGAAACGCCCACCTTCCAGTCGGACCTGCCGGACGTGCCGGATGGCACCGGCGCGGCGGCCGCCGGCAGCGCCGAGACGGCACCCGCGACCAGCACCGCCGACATCAATGTTGCCAGCTTGTAGAACCGTCTCTCCCGCACCTGCGCCTCCTGCCGAACACTGCTGATCAGGCCCGGGTTACTGTCCCGACCGGCATGAACTACCGGGAAATCCCAGCCGGTCATAGCATCGGGTTATGGACCTGGAGATCCGTCATCTGCGCATGGTGACTGCGATCGCCGAGGCCGGCAGCATCAGCCGGGCCGCCGCCGCTCTCGGGTACACCCAACCGGCGCTCACCGCGCAGCTGCAACGGATCGAACGCGCCCTGGGCGGCCCGCTGTTCGAGCGCGGTCGCCGCGGCACCCGGCCCACCACGCTCGGCAGCATCGTCCTGAACCACTCCACCGGTGTCCTGACCCTCTACGACGACCTGCTCCGCGACGTACGCCAGCGCGGGCCCGGCGACACCGACCTCGACACGCTGCGACTCGGCTCGATACCCGGTCCGCTCACCGCGCTGCTGATGACCGCCGCCCGGACGCTGTTCCCCCGGGCCGACACCTCCCTGCACGTGGCCGACACCGAGGAGGAACTCCTCGACCTGCTGGCCGGCGGGCGCCTGGAATTCGGGCTGGGCCTGGACTATCCCGGATACGAGCTCGCGTTGCCGCCCGAGCTCGACGACGCCGTACTCGCAGTGGAGCCCATTTTCGTCCTGCTCTCCGCAGGACGCTCGTTGGCCGGGCAGCCAGAGGTGGCACTCGCCGACCTCGCCACCGAGCAATGGCTCGCCGGCGAGGGCAAGGACGTGCGGATGCGCAGCCTGTTCCGGGCCGCCTGCCGGCGTGCCGGCTTCACCGCGCGTCGGGTACAGCGGATGAACGCCGCCGTCATCTTCCCGCTCATCGGCCAGGGCCACGGGGTAGCGCTCACCCACGCGTTGACCCCGGCCCGCCCAGGCGTCCTGATCCGACCGCTGGCCGGCGATCCGATGTGGGCACGCCAACGACTCATCTGGCCCTCCCACGGGCCGCTCGCACCGCACGCGCACCCGCTACGGGACGCGCTCACCGAGGCGTACTGGGCGGAAGCGCGGAGATCCCCGGTTTACCGCGACTGGCTCGACCGCCGCACCCCGATGCCGGGCGGGCCTGGCGTCCGGGGCACGGCCGCGAGCCCTCATCCGCGATGACGACGGATCATGCTGGCGTGGTGGGTCAGCCGGTCCGCGTATTGTGGTCGCGGCCTTTGCATCTGAGGTCGGGCTCGCTGGCGATGGCCGTGGCGCCCGGTTCCCTCGTCGTTGCGGAGCGGCACTCGCGCCTGGTCCGGCTGGACCCGCGCAGCGGGCTGCAGCGCTGGGAACAACGCGTCGAGGATTGCTGGGGCACGACCGTAATCGCGGGCGGGCACTGCCTTTACCTGAGCCAAGCAGGAGTTCTGCACTGCTTCGACCTGGACAACGGGCAACGGTTGTGGTCGACGCCGGGCATGAGACTGAGACATCACGTCAGCGTCAGCGGCTCTGATGTGCTGCTGGGAGGGTGTCGCGGTTACCACCCTCTGATGCGGGTAGCCCTTGCCGACGGCAAGTGCCTGCCGTTCGACGGCGCTGCGTTCGCCGGAGCCGGTCCACTTGCCTGGCCGCAGCCGGTTCGTTGGAAGCCCGAACGCGACTCGACGGCCGATGGGCTGCTCATCACGGGCACCGATCTGCCAAAACTACTGGTGATCGCCACCTCCGGGGCCGTTCTCGCGGAGTGGTCACTGCCGGCGCCGGTGGTCATCACTGATACCGGCGGCGGCTACGGGGTCAGCAGCGATGGCCGGCTGACCTTCCTCAGTGGTCGGCGTACGGTCATGACCTTCCATCCGGTGAACGGTGTGCAGGTGCTGTGGCAACACGAGCGCGATCTGCGCCCACAAGCGGCGATCCTCCGCGGCGATACGCTGTGGCACGTCGAGGACGCGGGCATTGCGGTCATCGACCTGAGCCGACGTGTGGTCACCGCGATACGGCCCCTACCGCACGGCGCCGTCCGCGCCGCGGCCCTGGTGTCTGGCGGTGTGCTGTTCGCCTTTGCGGACAGATCGCTGGTCACCATCGACCGTGCTGGCAACGTCGGCGCTCGACTCCGGCTGTCGGCGCGCATTGACCGGCTGGTCCCCGGCGCCAACAATTTGATGCACGCGGTCGGCGAAGGCCATCTCGTCACGCTCGATATCCCGCCGGCAAGCGGATGGCTCAGTGAGGCGGACGCAACTCGATGATCGAGCGTGAGCCGGCTGGCCGGACCGAGCTGACCCGCTGGCCGGTTGACCTGGCCAGCTCGCCCAACTGGTCGAGGGTGCGTTCCCGTCCGCGGACGTAGCAGAGCATGCGCAGGTCTCCCTCGGTGTCCGAGGTGTCGCCTTGGGCATCGCCGATGTGGTCGACGACGAATATCTTTCCCCTCTCGGAGGCTGCGTCGGCGCACCGTTGCAGGATGCGGACGGCGTCCTCGTCATCCCAGTCGTGGAGGACACCCGAGAGCAGGTAGCCGCCCGCGCCGGCGGGAAGGGCATCGAAGAAGCTGCCGACCTGAGTGCCGGCCCGGGGGCCCAGGCCCGCTGAGGCGATGGCTTGTGCGGCGCGGGCCACCGGGCCGGCCAGGTCGATCACCGTCCCGAGCAGGTCGGGATGGGCACGAAGGATGGCGATCAGCAAGCTGGCGTTGCCGCCACCCACGTCGACGACGTGACCAAGTGTGCCCCACGGGTAGGCAGCAGCTACCGCGGGCGCGTCCGCCACCAGCCGGGCTCCCATCAGCGCGTCAAACGACGCTCCCAGCCGGGCGTCGGCCGACAGGTCGTCCCAGAACGAGCGGCCGAACTGGCGCGCAAACGCGGGCTCGCCGGTACGCACGGTGTGCAAGAGCTGGACAAAGCACAGATCGGCGCGCCCGACAGCACCCTCCAGATCGAGCCAGGGCCGCACGCCTTCTGGATCATCGTCACGGAGCTGCTCACCCAGGGCCGTCAGGTGGTAGGTGCCGGTCCCCGCATGAGACAGCACACCGGCGGTCACCAGATGGCGCAACAGTCGGCCCAGCGCGTCCCGGTCAGCGTCCACCGCTGCGGCCAGCGCCTCGATCGTCCGCGTGCCAGCGGCGATGTGGTCGGCCAACCGCAGCGTCGCCGCCACCCGGATGGCCATCGGGGTGACCAGGTCAGCGGCCGCCCACAACCTCCCGCCCCAGCCGGTCGCCTCCTCTGCCATGGCGCCTCCTTGCTCGTCGGTTGCCTGGCTCGCCCGGTCGGACAACATCGCCCCCCCGGAACGCTATCTCCGGCGCCCGGGCTGGGTCACCCCGGAACCGCCAGCGGCCTCGCCGCTCGCCGCACAGGGCCGGCCGCCGGCCGGCTCAGTGCCAGTCGCTGATCTGCACGTCCCGCGGCGCCGGTGCACCCTCGCCGGTCTCCACCAGCGACTTCAGGCTCATCAGGAATGAGCCCCACTTGGTGCTGCAGTGGTGCATGAACTCCACCGGCTCCTGCCAGCCCTGGTGCTTGAACAGCACGATCGTGTAGTCGCCGTCCTGGCGGAGGTCCCAGTCGATCGTGGTCCCGATCCACTCCTCGGGGCCGTCGACCACCCGCCAGGCCACCCGCTCGGACGGCCGTAGCTCGACGACCTCCATGTCGAAGCCACCGACAGGGAACCGGAACTCGAGGACACCGCCGAGGTCGCCGCTGCCCTTCGTGTCGTCGGTCCACCAGCCGGCGAGGCCCTCGACGGTCGTCAGTGCGTCGTACACCTTTTCCGGTGTCGGGGTCTTGACCCCGACCCGGTGCAGAATGTCCACCATCTCGACTCTCCTTGGTCTCGTCAGACTCGATGTCAGTCCTGTCGGGTGCGCTGGATCGCCTCGGCGATCCGCTTGATCCGCTGCAGCCGGGCGTCCCATGCCGAGCCGACGGATGCGAGTTGGGCCACCGCGCGGGCGAGTTGGGCGTCGTCCACCCGGTACCGCTTCTCCCGGCCCGCCGGCGTCGCCCGGACCAGGCCGACCCGGTCGAGGATGCCGAGGTGCTTGGCCACCGCCTGACGGGTGACCGGCAGCTGCTGACTCAGTGTGGTCGCGGTGCCGTCGCCCTCGATGAGCAGCAGGTCGAGCATCCGGCGCCGGGTCGGGTCCCCGATCGCGGACCAGAGGTCGTCGTCGACTTTCTCGGCCACAGCGGCGCTCACGGCCGCACCCGCAGCGTCGCGACGTACGGCGCGAGCCGCGGTAGATAGAAGTTCCAGCCGGTGACGTGCTCCTGGTACTGCTGCTCGAGGACGGCGATCTCCCAGCCCATCTCGCGGAAGCCGGTCTCGGTCATCTTGAGCAGCGTCCCGCCGCCTGACGGGGTCAGCTCGAAGGTGACCAGCAGCGAGTTGCCCTCCGCCGCGACCTGGTCGGCCGGGTACGTCCAGCGGAACGAGAACCTCCGCGGCGGTCGCGCGTCGACGACGGTGAACGGCACGACTGCCCCGCCGGCGTCGGGGTCGCCGAAGACGATCTCGCCCGTCGACCCGGGCGTCGGCTCGTACCGGGCGTCGTCCGGCCACCACTCCTTGAGGTGGTCGGGACTGCTCACCACCTCGAAGACGATCTCGGGCGACGCCTCGACGTAGATCTCCCGCTCGATGGTTCCGAACTCCATGGCCCCTCCCGCAACGTTTGGTTGCATGTCAGGCTAGCCGGGAGGCCGACGTTTCGCAACCATCGGTTGCGCCTCGAAAGCATCGCGTACACCCGTGGCAGGGAGGAGCGCTACATCGGCCTACTGATCAGCTCTGCTCAGATCTGGGCTCACGAGCCGGTGCCGTCGAGGTCACCGACGAGCGAGTCCGGGGCACGCATGCGCCACGCGTCGGTGACGAGTTCCTTCAGGCGATCGACGCTCACCTGCGTCAGCCGCAACATGACCAGGGGCATCCCGTCATATGCGGGCGTGGTGAAGAAAGCCCCGGGCTCGCCGAGGAGCAACGCCTGCTTCTCCGCCTCGTCGCCGACGTACAGCACCGCGATGTCGGTCCGGATGAGGCGCGACGCACCAGGTCTGCGCTCTGGGTAGGACCAGACGAATCCCTTGCCGGCGACCCGGAAGTCGAAGCCTTCACTGTCGATCTCGACCACGTGCGGCAGCGCCAGCGCCAGCTGACGGACATCGTCGGCGTCAGCCATCGAGGTCGCTCCAGCAGACCGCCCTGCGCATCCGTACAGCTTAACCACCCCGCAGCTCCGCCTCGCCGGCGAGACGGCCCGCTGGTGGCGACAGCGACACCTGCCACTGTGGTCCTGCCAGGCCAGGCGACCGGGCGGGCCTGGCGACGGTCAGGCCTCGCCGAGGTCGGTGCAGTGTGCGATCGTCGCGTCGTCCGCCACCACCGCGTGGCGCACCTCCGCCTGCCGGACGCGATGGATGATCTCGGCGGGTCCGCTCGATGCCAGGACGGCCATGACCCCTGGCCAGTCGGTGAGCCGGAACCGGTCCACGACGCGGCTGGCTCCATTGCTGAGCAGGACGGCACCGGCCAGCTCGGAGACCGGACAACTTCCGGTGATCGCCTCGTCCGCCGCCCGCGGGTCGTCCTTGGCCACCCAGAAGCCGCCCGGCCGGTTCCGGTTGGCGCGCAGGTCTCGGAGGAGCCGGTGGTACTCCTCGCTACCCTCGGCGACGGCCGCGAGTGCGGACTGGTACGACCGGCTGATGACCACCTCCCGGGGATCGGAGACGACGAGCGGCGCATCGTCTGCACGGTCGAGCACGAGGACCGAGTCACCGAGCACCAGGTGCTCGATCAAGCCCTCGGACCGGCGCAGGATGGCTACGGTCGCCGACGGACTGATGGGATCGGCGACGTCGCAGGTGTGCCGGTGATCATCCGTCACCTGCTCGATGGCCTCGGCGAGCAGCGCCGAAAGGCTGCGGTCCGACACGAGTGACAAGACGCTGAGGAGCCTGCTGCCCAGGCGGCTGGCGTACCAGGCCACGCCGTGCCGGCAGACCGATTCGCTGCCGGAGATGCCGCCGGCTCCGTCGATCAGCACCGCCGCCGTCGGTACGGCGCCGACGAAGTCCTCGTTTGCTCGGCCGGTCCCTGCCGCGGCGCTCGTCATCGTCACCCGCATGCCGTGCCGCAGCCCTCCCGCCGATCGAGGCGTCGACTTTAACAACCGCCGATGCCCTGAGCCCACGCTGGGCGGGTCTCCTCTTCGAGCCGTACGGCGCGAAATTTTCTTTGGGGGGATGTCGAACTGGCGTCGCCAGGATCGACCCCTGGGTGAAGGACAGGCCCGGTTACGGGCAGGCTGGCGAGGACCAAGGAGCGGATCGATGACGAAGGTTACGACCGGGGCGACCATGTCGTTGGACGGCTACATCGCCGACGCGTCGCACGGCGGGTTCGAGTACCTCTTCCAGTGGTACAACAACGGCGACGTCGAGAC